>JAYVOC010000197.1:0-12254 GCA_043758125.1 Bacteroidota bacterium
GACCATAAATAACTATTCGCAACACTTGAGGATAATAGTGTTGTAGATCCTTGACAAATTAATAACGGTCCTTGATTCGTTATTACAGGTAAACTTGAAACGCATGGATTCCAACAATAATCAATCGTTGCAGATGTTGCAGCACTTCCAGCATGTGATGAACTAAAGAGATCCTCAACAAGTCGTAGTAGGTTATAATGATTAATAATATTACTATAACTTCCATGTAAAACAGCATTTCCAATAAGCATTGTTAGTATCCGCTGACTAGATGAATTATCATCTTCATCAAAAGTAATTATGAGCAAACTATTATGAGATTTCGCCCACTGAATATACGCATTCAAATTAGTTTGCACCCAAGTATCAGCAGTTGCAATTCGAGTTGGATCGGTACCATTATGCATATCATTGTTCTGATTAGGAATTACAAATGATACATTGGATAATAAATTATAATCCGTAGGGAATGAAGAGAACGGTTGATTTGAAATTGAAGGAATTCCATTCGTAACACCACCTTGCCAATTAACCCATGGATTATGTTTACGAGCATAATTTGCGGAAGTAGCTCCATTATAACCAACAGAAGGAAGATCTTCAGAATAACCAATAAAAGTTTTCGAAGCTGCGAGTAATTCTGCACCCAAATTAGCAGATGTAAACGGAAAAGTTACTGGTACATTATCATCAATAACTCCTTGATTAGATCCTGAAAAAAGTTGCAAATAATTCGGTTGGCTAGGATGCGAAATAGCAAACGATTGAGTGAACAATGCTGAATAAGGATCATTAATTAATCCATTTAAAAATGGTGCTGATGCAGATCCTACGATTTGATTATAACCATGATTTTCTAATACAAGAATCACAACATGTGCAGGAGCTTGTGGTAAAGCAGCTGTACAATTTTCTATTGTAAAGATTAAAGAAATAACAAAAAGAAATAGCAATCGATACTTTCGATTCATGGAAATTTTATTAAATATTTTAAGTCGAAAAGTTTTTGCAATTTAGCTCTTTTAAAGAGATGTTCAAAAATTATTTTTCACTATTTATTTGATGCACTTGAAATTGCCTTTGACTACACTGAACGAGCGGATCAACTATCTGAAAAATCAAAGAGAAAAGTCTTAAAAATTTGATTTAAAATATTGACTCATAAAATTATTTCTTCACTAAATTTGCTACATGAAATCAGGCGTTGAAATTTCTAAAAAAAATCTCCAACAAATACCAGGAGTTGGGATTTCTATTGCACAAGATTTAATAGATCTTGGAATTAATAACGTTGCTGATTTAGTGGGCAAAAATCCAGAAAAACTATTTGTTGATTCTAATAAATTAGTTGGTCAAACTCAAGACCGTTGCCTGCTGTATGTTTTCCGTTGTGCAGTCTATTTTGCGGAGACTCCTGCATCCAAAAGAGAGCCCGAAAAACTAAAATGGTGGAATTGGAAAAATACAGAATATCACAATTATTTATAAACCAATACCTTACATCAAATAAATACAAACTATCAAATTGTTAAAAACCTCGTTTCCAATGTTGTCGAATCAAAAGTAGGTTTGTATCTTTGCCCTCCTTATATTAGAAATAAAAGAATTAAAATCATCATGCTGTTAACTGCTGAATCGAAAAAAGACATCTTCAAATTACACGGAAAAACCGACACGAATACTGGTAATTCTGAGGCTCAAATTGCTATGTTCTCTGAACGTATCAATCATTTAACTGATCACTTGAAGGGTCAAAAGAAAGATTATAATACTCAACGTGCGCTGATTCGCCTTGTAGGTAAACGTAGAAGTTTACTTGATTATCTTCAAAAAACGGAGATCAATCGCTACAGAGCAATTATCGCAACATTGGGCATTCGTAAATAATTTATTGCCGAAAGGCAGAACTAAAAAGGGCAATTTCGATAAATTGCCTTTTTTAGTTTTAACCAAAACCGCCGCTAAAGCCGCCAAAGAAAATGCAACCAAAAGGAATTGTAAAAAGTATCCGTCTCGAAGATGGAAGAGAAATTACCATTGAAACAGGTCGTCTAGCTAAACAAGCAGATGGATCGGTAGTAGTACGCATGGGAGATTGTATGATCCTCGCTACTGTTGTTTCTAGTCAAGAAGCTAAAGTGGGCGTAGATTTTATGCCTCTTACTGTTGATTATCAAGAAAAATTTGCTTCTGCAGGTCGTTTCCCTGGCGGTTTCTTTCGTCGTGAAGGCCGCACAACAGATGCAGAAGTTTTAATATGCCGCTTAATTGATCGTGCTTTACGTCCGATGTTCCCATCAGATTTTCATGCCGATACTCAAGTGATGGTAACGATGATCTCTGCAGATCAAAACGTTTCTCCTGATTGTTTAGCTGGTCTTGCTGCATCCGCTGCACTCGCTGTTTCTGATATCCCTTTTAATGGACCAATCTCTGAAGTTAGAGTTGCACGAATTGATGGTAAATTTATTATCAACCCAAATCGTAAAGACATTGATCGCGCAGATATTGATATGATCGTTGCAGGTACTGCTGCTGATATCACTATGGTAGAAGGCGAAATGAAAGAAGTTTCAGAGCAAGAAATGGCGGAAGCTATTAAAATTGCTCACGAAGCTATTAAAGTACAATGCCAAGCTCAAATTGAACTCTCAGAAATGGTAGGTTCACAAAAGAAACGCGAATACACTCATGAAACACATGATGAAGAGCTTCGTGCTAAAGTTTGGAAAGAAACTTTTGATAAAGCTTATGCGGTAGCTCGTCAATGTAATCCTGATAAACATGCTCGTAAAGTTTCTTTTAAAGCAGTTCTCGAAGAGTTTACAAAACAGTATACTCCTGAAGAACTTGCGCCTCGCATCGGAATGATAAAAACTTATTATCATGATGTGGAAGCAGAAGCTGTTCGTAGCATGGTATTAAAAGAGAAAATTCGTTTAGATGGTCGTGGATTAACAGATATCCGTTCAATATGGTCGGAAATAGATTATCTTCCTTCTGCTCACGGTTCTGCAGTGTTTACCCGAGGAGAAACGCAATCATTAACAACTGTTACTTTAGGTTCTAAACTTGACGAACAAATTATCGATCAAGCTATGTTTGAAGGAACAAACAAATTCTTGTTACATTATAATTTTCCAGGGTTCAGCACAGGTGAAGTAAAACCTAATCGTGGGCAAAGTCGTCGCGAAGTTGGTCATGGTAACCTTGCTATGCGTTCATTAAAACAAATGATGCCAGGTGATGATATCAATCCTTATACTATTCGAATCGTTTCTGATATTTTAGAATCAAACGGATCAAGTTCAATGGCTACAGTTTGTGCTGGTAGTTTATCACTTTTTGATGCTGGTGTGAAATTGAAGAGTGCAGTATCTGGTATCGCCATGGGATTAATTACTGACGGTAAAGGAAACTTCGCTGTATTAAGTGATATTCTTGGTGATGAAGATCATTTAGGTGACATGGACTTTAAAGTAACAGGTACTTCTAAAGGTATTTGTGCTTGTCAGATGGATCTAAAAGTTGATGGGCTTCCATACGAAATCCTTATACAAGCATTAGAACAAGCTAAAGCAGGCCGATTACACATACTTGCAGAAATGAATAAAACAATCGCTGCTCCTCGTGAAGATTACAAAGCACATGCTCCACGTATCGTTAAATTACGAATTGCTCGTGAATTTATCGGTGCAGTTATCGGACCCGGCGGAAAAATCATTCAGGAAATACAACGTTCTACTGGTGCTATCATTTCAATAGTTGAAGAAGGTAACGAAGGCGTAGTAGAAATTGCTTCTCCTGATAAGACATCTATTGATAAAGCATTAACTTGGATTAAAGGAATTGTAGCTGAACCAGAAGTTGGTGAAGTGTACGAAGGCAAAGTAAAAACGATTACCACATTTGGTGCATTCGTTGAGTTCATGCCTGGGAAAGATGGCCTTTTACATATCTCTGAAATTTCTAATGAGCGCCTTGCAACAATGGAAGGTGTATTAAAAGAAGGAGAAATTATTCAGGTGAAATTAGTAGAGGTTGATAAGAAAACTGGTAAGTATCGCTTATCGCGTAAGGTTTTACTTGGAAATCGTCCGGAACGCGTTGCACCAGAAGCTTAAAACAAATAATAATTTTTATTGTAAGTAATTGAAAACCCGCTCTTGTAGCGGGTTTTCGCATTTATAAAATCGCTCACTATTTTTATTTTAGTAATAAATTTTCGTGTAATCCCCTTGAGTCATTATTGATGAAAAGGCTTCTAAAGCATCCTAAAATGTACTAAATATCAATTTTTCATACACGATTTAAATTGTCAAAGAATTACTATATGCAACCTCTTTTAAGAAGCCACCGTTTAGCTTGCCATAACACTTTTGTGGAAAAATGAGACAATTAAAAATAACAAAGCAGGTTACGAACCGCGAAACAGCATCACTTGATAAATACCTTCAAGAGATTGGAAAAGTAGAACTGTTAAAACCTGAAGAGGAAGTTGATTTAGCTCGACGAATTAAAGAAGGCGATCGAACAGCTTTAGAGCGTTTAACAAAGGGTAATTTACGATTTGTGGTATCGGTTGCAAAACAATATCAAAATCAAGGTTTAACACTTGGAGACCTAATAAACGAAGGAAATCTTGGATTGATAAAGGCAGCACAGCGATTTGATGAAACGCGAGGATTCAAATTCATTTCTTATGCTGTATGGTGGATTCGCCAAAGCATCCTTCAATCATTAGCTGAACAAGCACGTATCGTACGACTACCGCTAAATAAAATTGGTTTTATCAATAAAATTAATAAAGCCTTTGCAAAATTAGAGCAGGAATTTGAGCGCGAACCTACCAATGAAGAACTTTCAACATTATTAAATATTACAGTTGATGATGTAATGGACACAATGCGTTCTTCTGGTCGACATGTATCAATGGATGCACCACTCACACAAGGTGAAGACGCTACATTAATGGACTTAATGCCAGGAGAAGAATCATCACCTTCACCAGAAACAAATCTTATCACCGAATCACTTCGTCGTGAAATTGAAAGAGCATTGCATACATTAACTCCTAGAGAAGCTGATGTGATTCGTTTATACTTTGGTTTGAATGATTCACCAATGACGTTAGAAGAAATCGGAGAGCGTTTTGAACTTACACGTGAGCGCGTTCGCCAGATAAAAGAAAAAGCAATTCGTAGATTAAAACATACTTCCCGTAGTCGTATCTTAAAAACATACTTGGGATAAAAGAAGGTTTCTTGGTTTTTGGTTATGTTGAGGAACCCTGTTAGTTTAACTAATGGGGTTTCCTATTTTTATATGCTCTTATAAAAATCCTTCTTAAATTAGCGCTTTCTAAGATCCACTCAAATTAATCCTACCTATGTCAGTTCTCATTGCACCTTCTATCTTATCTGCTGATTTTTCAAATTTACAGCGTGATATAAAAATGATTAATGAAAGTAAGGCTGATTGGTTTCATCTTGATGTTATGGATGGTGTTTTTGTACCGAATATTTCCTTTGGATTACCTGTAATAAAAGCTATAAAAAAACATGCACGTAAACCGTTGGATGTTCATTTAATGATTGTGGATCCTGATAAATATTTAGCTGCTTTTGCAGATGCTGGAGCGGCAATTATTTCGGTGCATTACGAAGCATGTACACATTTGCATAGAACAATTCAAAACATGCGACAACTAGGTGTTTTAGCTGGAGTAGCAATCAACCCACACACTCCTTGCAATTTTCTTTCGGAAGTGATTGCAAATGTTGATGTAGTATGTATGATGTCGGTAAATCCTGGCTTTGGCGGGCAACGTTTTATTCGCAATACCTACAATAAAATTTACGATCTCAAAAATCTTATTTTACAGAAAGGTTCTTCAGCAAAAATTGAAATTGATGGTGGTGTTGATTTAAAAAATGCGCATGAGTTAATTAAAGCTGGTGCTGATATTTTAGTTGCAGGAAATACAGTTTTCTCCTCTGCTGATCCACTTGCAACTATTTTGGAATTGAAAACTTCTGATACGCAATTAGTATAGTTAAATACTATGTTTAGTTTTTTTCAACGTTAATCTTTCACCACCTTTTTCATCACTACACCTTCTTGAGTTTGTAAGCGGATTATATATAAACCGTTTGTCCATTCTTTAGTGGCTATGGTTAAATTATTTTGGTTGATGAATTTACTGTAGATTACTTCTCCCATTAAATTATAAATGTTTATAGTTCCGTTATAGTTGCGATCTAATTTTAATTGTAAACTTTCATTAAATGGATTAGGTGTAACGGTAAGCGCAGATGCATTTAATTCATTAATGCCCGTTGCCGAATATTGTATGCATGCGGATGTGTCTTTGCATGCGCCATAATCTATCACAACAGCATAGCTCCCTCCTATTGATGGCGTAAAGTTTTGTGCCGTTGCATTAGTAATTGCAGTGTTTGTTGTGCAATTAATCCATTGGTAATTTGCATTGGCTAAATCAGCACTTAAAACATTGCCATTTTGTACAATACTCGCTTGCAATAAGCTGCAATTTATAACTGTATTACTTGTTGTGTTAGTAATTACTGGTGCATTAAAATCAAAATAAATGTTCGCAGTATTATTTATTGTACTTCCTATTGCTAAGCTATCTTTTGCTCTAATTTTAAATTGCACATAACCATGGCTTCCTAGTTCGTTGCTGATGCTATCGGGTAAATTAATATTGGGGAAATTAAATACTAACAATCCAGTATTATATAATTGAACTATTGGTTCTTTACTATAAGATAAAAGTGTGAATGTGGAAAAGTCTAATGCAGCACTTAAAGTATCTGTAACTTTTATATGGATGGCATCTGCATTTCCTGTATTCTGAAAGTTGATAGTATAGGTTAACCAACGATTTCCATTAACTTCCATGATGTTTGCAGGATAAGCAACTTTCTCATTAGGGTCATAACTATTTCTTACCGTGAAACATTGAGATAATAAATTGTTGTTTAAATTGACATCGGTTGCTGTAGAAGTTACACTAACAGCGATGCAAAGTTGGCTGCATTGCATTGCATTGGTATCAACTTGTAAATTAAAATTAAATGCTCCATTGTAATTTATAGTACCAAAATCGGCAATGATATAAGTAAGTGTATCTCCGTTAATTATTGTAGGTGTTAATGCTCCGCTAGCAGGTGAAACATAATGACCAGGACCTGTTGTAACAATCTTAACGATTCCACTTACTCCACTTGCACAATGTCCTCCAAAATTATTGCTGTAGTCGCCTGCTTTTATATTTACTTGACGTACACTTGCTGGTCTAAAACCAAATCCATAAATAGAAGTCACAGCCAAATCAACTCCATTGCATTTCAATGCAAAATCTCGGTTGTATTTTAAAGAATCTGTAGTTGTTAAAGTATCAGTATAGATCCCACTAGCTGGGCAAAATAAACTAAATGGTAGATTGGTAGTATCCACCACAGTTTGATAGATCGTTAAACTATCCGTATCAAAATCATAATTCCCACCTGCATTCGAATAGGTTTGTTGTACTAATGATCCATTTTGAAACAAATTAATTTTTTGATTGCTAATGCCGCTTTCACTATTGCTTCTAATACAATTAGTGTCTGTATCAAAATAAACTGATCCATTTATATTCCAAAAGAAATCACAACCGTTTATATTGTTAATCCCACAGAGAGGTATTGTATTTAATGGTGGTACACAAGTAGTAATTTTACCATAACTAGGCAGACATTGAATACCAGTGCTGTCAATGTTAAGGTCAGTAACATTCTTTAAATCTGGTAGGCAGCTGAGGTTAGGGTTATAGCTACAGTACAAATTAGTCAAGTTCGAAGGCAAGGAAGGAAGGTTCGTTAGTTGGTTATTATGACAATCCAAAACAATCAATCCTAAAGGCAATGAAGGAAGGCTTGTCAGCTGGTTATTTTGACAACGTAAGTATTGCAACGCCGAAGGTAAGGAAGGAACGCTTGCTAGTTGGTTATTATAACACTCTAAAAATATTAAGCTCGAAGGCAAAGAAGGAAGGCTTGTCAGAAGGTTATACCCACAAACTAAACCATATATACTCGAAGGCAACGAAGGAAGGCTTGTCAGTTGGCTATAAGCACAATACAATATTGTCAACCCCGAAGGCAGAGTAGGAAGGCTTGTCAGTGGGTTAACACCACATTCTAAAATTGTCAAACTCGAAGGCAAAAAAGGAAGGCTCGTCAGTTGGTTATTAGGACATTCCAAAGTTTGCAATGTTGAAGGTAAGGAAGGAAGGCTCGCTAGTTGATTATTATAACAATTCAAAAAGGTCAAACCAGAAGGCAAGGAAGGAAGGTTTGACAGTTGGTTAGAAGAACAATCCAATGTATCCAGATTTATAAAAACCTCAAGCCCCGTTAAATCCGAAATTGTTAGATGTGAAACATTAAGATCTGTTGTATTAATTACCTGCTGGCAATTGCCGTCGATAGAATCTCCGACCATACAAGTTGGATAATTTAAATTTAAATACGCCCTAAATGTAGAGTCTGGTATGTAAACTATTTGGGCTTTGGAAATGCTACTTAGTCCTATAGAAAAAACTAACACTAAAATGATTTTTTGTAAAGTAGTTTTCATGGTAAAAGATTTATATTATATCTAGGATTTATATTCTAAGCGAAAGTATAATTGTCAAATGTAATTCTTTTAGTTCAAAATTAAATATTTAATAAGCATTAATTCACGGTCTTACGCCCTACTCTAGTTTTTTTGATAGTAGGAATATGAGTTTTGTTCATAAGGTTGTAGTAACAGTCATTAAAAATTGACTATTGTAAATTGTCCCCTATAAATTACTTTTTAAAAATTAGTTCGGAAACTTATTTTTTCTAACCAATACTTCTTGAAAAAAAATTGTTCATTTAGCAAAGACTATTCAATGACTTTTTAAAATCGTTTTGATAAAAAATTATTTTATCTCGTTAAACTAATTTATAATAAGAATTGAAATTAAATCATCAAGCAATATAATCACTTAGGTAATTAAATTTTTCCGTAAGTTTTCCGTTGATTGCAATTGTTGCACGAGCAATTAATTCATCTTGATCGGTATAAATTAAGGATGGAATTACACGTTCCATTAAATGTTTTCCAAATCCTTCGGATGCATCACGAGGTAATTCACATGGAAGATTATCCACCGCCATCACAGTAATTGTTGAAGCAGCAAATGGTTCTTCTAACTTTTCAGTAAAGGGATTATAACCATAAAATTTATCTTCTATTGTTGAAGCTCTAACGGTTGAAGGAATACTTCCATCAATATCACATGTAACATCAGCAATTACAGAAATATGAAACATTGGATCTCGCATTTCTGCTTTCGTAAAAAGTATCGGTGCTTTAGGATCCCAAAAAGTACAATGAATAAGTAAATCACATGATTGTGCGAATGAATTTGCAGCAGAAAAAGTACATTCAAATTGATCTGGATGATGATAAAAATTATAATTACTCCATGGTGATCCATCTTTACTTTGATGATAATCTTCTGAATGTAATTGTACATAAACAGGTTCACGAAACGAATAATTTAAGAATTCATAAGGAGTAACTTTTCTTAATCCCAATGCACCTAAAGTTTCAATTGCACCATTTGCAACTCTCCCTCCACCTGTAATCACAATTTTAATATTTGATAAATTTACTTTTTCTAATTCTCTAAAAAGTTCCTTTTTATCATGACAAAGATGAGCAGGTTTTAAATCATACAATCCATATTTTAAACCATAAGCCATAATGCCATTGTATGCACCCACGATACCAGCAAATCTTCCAAATCCTATTACTCGATGCTCTTGCTTATCTGTCAAACATTCGTAATCGATTAATTGAATATTTTTTTTAATAACTGCTTGCAATAAACCTTTATTCTGAGATTGCTTTTTAATAGTATGTGAAAAGAAAAGATATTTTTTATTTTCTATTAAAAAATCTTTCGGAACTTCCTTAATGCCCATTAAAATATCGCAATCGCTAAGATCTTCTACTAATGGAATGCCATGCGCACGGTATTCATCATCACTATAACACCTAAATGAACAAGGTTGAACTTTCAATTCCAAATCGGGATGTTGTTCTAATAAATATTTGCACTGCACAGGAGTAAATGGAACTCGTTTATCATGCGGCACTTTTTCTTCTTTGATAATTCCAATTTTCATAAGTGTGTAAAAATAAGATTAATTTTTATTAACCAGTAATGAATTCTAACAGAATATAAAAACTTAAAGTTCTTAATATAAATTATTACAAAAAAAAAATTAAAATAAAACTTAATTTACTTCTAAGACTTGATCCCTCTCCTATTCAACTCCTTTTGAAATCGACGTGCATTTAATAAATGTGTATCATACGTTTTTGCGAAAGAATGATAACCAGAAAAATCTTCACGAGCGCAGAAAAATAAATAATCATGTTTTTTATAATTTAATACAGCATCTATTGAAGCAACATTTGGCATACATATAGGTCCTGGAGGTAAACCAGTATACATGTAGGTGTTGTAAGGTGAATCAATTGATTTGTACTCATTCAAAACACGATGTATTGTAAAATCACCTAATGCATAAACTAACGTTGGATCAGCTTCTAATTTCCAACCTTTATTAAAACGATTCATATAAACACCTGCAATGATCGGCTTCTCATCATTTTTGCGTGTCTCTTGCTCAACAATTGAAGCCAATGTAGTAACTTGCGTTTGCGTTAATCCAATTTCCTTTGCCTTTTCTTTTCGAGCAACAGTCCAAAATAATTTATACTCCTTCGACATTCGATTATAGAATTGTTCTGCAGAAGTATTCCAATAAAATTCATACGTGTTTGGAATTAATATACTCAAACTATTTTGTGCTGTGAATCCAAATTTCTCTTGATAACCAGGATCATGAAACAACATTGCAATGGAAGATGAATCGGCTTCTAATCGCAATCCTACTACACCAGCTAATTGCTCTACTGTTCGAATGTTACTAAACGTTAATCGGATTGGAGTTTGTTTTCCAGAGCGCAATAAACTTATGAGTTGCTTATTACTCATATCAGCACGAATAGCATATTTCCCAGGCTTTACATTGTTTTTATAATTCATTTGTTCTGATAACCATTCGAAAGAAGCATAATTGGAAAGCAAGCCTTGAACTTGTAAGAGTCGCATTAAATCTTCAAATGAATATCCTGTTGGAATATAAATAAATTGTGTTTTATGCTCTTTTATTACAACGTTAGGCGCAAAAACTTTTCTATAAAAAGTATATGCTGTAATTAGCGTAGCAATTCCAATAACAAAAGCAAAAGCGATGATTATCTTTTTAAATTTAGGATAAGAAGATTTTTTTGATTTACGAGCCATTTACAATTATGGTAAAATTTATGATCGAAGACTTAAACGCATCAATGCAATTTTCGCCTGTTGATTAGTAGGATTTATTTTTAGAATTCGTTTGATGAGTTTAATTGCACCATCATTATTATGTTGAATAATTAGTAAGCCAGCTTTATTTAGTAATGCTGATTCATAATCAGGATCTAATGCTAATGCGAGATTATAAAGTCGTTCAGCTTCATTCTGATTTCCATCAATACTTAACGCTAGATATCCAAGATTCGAAAATCCTGGTGCATATTCTGGGTGTTCTTTTACAAGTGATGAAAATATTTTCTTAGCTTCTAATTGTTGCCCTAAATTAACGAGTGCCGTTCCATATTTATTTGTAAACTCTGCAGATTTTGGTGCTAAGGAATATGCTAATTTAAACCAATTAAATGCCTCTTTTTGATTTCCTAATTGATAAAATGATTCTGCAATTCGATAACTGGTCCATGC
Organism: Bacteroidota bacterium; assembly: GCA_043758125.1. Lineage (GTDB taxonomy): Bacteria > Bacteroidota > Bacteroidia > AKYH767-A > OLB10 > JANXSD01. The sequence continues at coordinate 11,897 of JAYVOC010000197.1, forward strand.
ATTTGCATTATCGTATTCCACTTTTTGCAAACGAGAATTAAGGTCTTTAACTTTTTGAGCGTAATTAATTACGGAAGCATAATCATGCTTTAAAAAATAAACTTGAATTAATTTTACAATATTATTTTCTAGCTCACTTTGAGAATTTCTTGGCAAATAATTTAATGCTGAATCCAACATTACATCACCTAAAGCAAATTTTTCATAATAATTAATATATGCTTGAGCGATAGCAGCATTTGGAGGATTTGGATTATTGATACAATTAATTCCAATGAATTTTTTTATTGCATCAATATTTATTTTTTTAGAAGGGATTGCTATTTTATGATCGTGAACACTTACATGTGGAATGTCA
>JAYVOC010000198.1:0-12289 GCA_043758125.1 Bacteroidota bacterium
ATTCAGCAATTAGAAAAATAATATGATGCTGATAAAAATTAGATGCGTAGCATCGGAACATACTGTAACAACGGACTTCAGTCCGTTGAAAGAAGCAACGCAAGTCAACTAAGAGCCGTAGGCTCGGAGCATATCACTACATAAATAAATTATGGCTAACACATATCATCAAATCTATCTTCAATTTGTATTTGCAGTAAAATATAGAAATGCTGTCATCAGTAAAAAGTGGAGCAGCACTCTCTTTGGAGTAATTGGAAATTTAATTAATGAACAAGGCTGCAAAACCATCATTGTAAATGGTGTAGAAGACCATGTACATTGTTTTGTCGGACTAAAGCCTGTGGTTTCTGTTTCTGAACTAATGAAAAGTGTAAAAGCGAAATCATCAAAATATATTAATGATAATAAATTAACGTCCGATAGATTTGAATGGCAGGAAGGTTACGGTGTGTTTTCATACAGTCAATCGCACATTGATAACGTGTATAAGTATATTCAAAATCAGGAAGCACATCATGCAAAACAAACTTTCAAGGAAGAATACATTGAGTTCCTGAAAAACTTTAAAATTGATTTTGATGAGCAATATATCTTTCATGATTTGGAATAAAAATGTATCGTGCCTACGGCACTCATTTCGCACTTACACATACATCACCGGACTGAAGTCCAGTGTTACAAAATCTTTCAAGCCTACGGCTCTTTAATTAATTGAAGAAATAATGATGAAAAAAATAGTCCCACACTTATTAACTCTTTTTTCGCTAACAGCATCTGCCCGAAAAGAACAAAAAGATACGATTGGAGAATGAGAAAAGGTCGATTTAACGATTGGAGAAATAAATAAACATCTATAACTTTAGCTCAATTATAAATATCATGGCAAACCAACAAACAAATCTTGCATGTTTAAAATCTCCGAATCCACTTTGGTTGGTTTCAATTCCAACAATAAACAGTGGTTATCAAATTAGGAAAACATTTGATGCTAGCTGGGGTGGTATTATTGGGAAAACATTAGGCGTTCCCGTTGTAAATGTTTCATCAAAATACAGTTCGCTCAATTAGTGTGATACGAGAATGATGGCATCAAAAATATTTTTATCTGCCAAGTGGGAATACTTAGCAATGTTTAACTATGAAGTAGATGCTGCTATATTAAAACCGCATTTGCCACCTTTCACTGAAATAGATTTCTATAATGGAAAGGCGATCGTGAGCATTGTCGGATTTCTATTTAATAATACCAAAGTAATGGGGATAAAGTGGCCTGGTTTTGTAAATTTCGAAGAAGTAAACCTCCGTTATTATATTAAATATTTTGATGGTCAAAAATGGAAAAGAGGTGTTGGTTTTATTTCGGAGATAGTTCCACAGTTTTTAGTTGCGGGTATGGCCAATATGTTATATAATGAACATTACAGTACAGCCAAAATGTACCATACGCTCAAGCAAGAGAAGGAATTGTTTGAAATAGAATATTTCTGGAAAAAGAAAAGTCAACATTGGAACTCTATATGGATAAAAGCAGAAACAACATTGCAGGATATATTAAGAGGTTCAGAAGAAGAATTTATTTTTGAGCACTACTATGGTTATAACAAACTAAATAACAAAACTACAATTGAATATTCACTAGAGCATCCACATTGGCAGGTTTATTCAGTTACAGATTACAAACTTTACTGCGATATTGAAAAAATATACGGAGCATCCTTTGTTCCATTTATTCAGAATGTTAAACCTGTTTCAGTTTTTTTGGCCAAAGGTTCAGATGTGAACGTGATGCGACCACGAAGAATTTTTAAAGATTCTATTTAATTTTGAATTTTATTACTTAGCCTATATCATCTGTTTTGAAAAGAGCTAAAAATACCGACATTAATAAAATTCCAAATGGTTCAGAAACTACTCCAATCATAGTTGCTGATAAATCATTTTAGTCTTATAAGGACACTAATTTTTACGAGAGTTTGTTTTATTTTCAGTCTGATAAGGACTATTGCTCATTTTGTTAAATTCCATAATTGTAGTAACGATAAATACAATAAATGAAATTGAAACAACAACAGAAAATATAATTATTTCGAGGTTATTCATAACAGTTATTGATTTTTTTTCATGTTAATATAAATTAATAATCCAATCATAGTTGGTGGCCATAACCCAATAAATATTGCTCTCATAGGATTATTTAGAACAATATAATCGTATTCAGAGATAAAAATTAGAGCTACAATTGTAGCTAGAATTATCAACTCGGGTACCTTGAATTTTTTTAACATAGATTTGTAATTTATAACTATTTTATTCGGTCAATATATTAAAATTGCGACTTTAATTTCAGGGTAAATAAACAAGATCTAACTAACAAAACAAGCTCCTTGCGTAAAGCTATAAAATTTTAAACAATTAACTTTGCAAAAAGTTTTGACTTGTTAATATTATTGGAGATTTTATAATAAAAGGTACTAGAGTTACGTCTCATTTTGCTACTTATCTTACTATTTCATCAGCTTTAGGTATGAAGTAAATATTAAAATAGTTCATATAAATTAAAGGATCCAGAAAGAAATTTAAAAAAGTAATCTATTTTAAGAATTTAGGCTCGATTGAATTAAAAATTTCTTTGTTTCACATAAGTAACGACCCTACCTACACAACAATCAACCAATCAATTATTTTCAGGAAGTGCCCCCCTCCTACCTTATTTAGAATTATGTATAAAATAACCTCCATAATGCAAATGATAATCCTAACTGGAGTATCTTGGTATTTTAGATCTAATCATTAAAAGATAATTTTACCAAATCAATAAATAACAAAATGAATCCAAAAGTTGATTTCTACTTTAATAAAGCTAAATCATGGCAAGAAGAATTAGAGAAATTAAGACCGATCGTTCTTGGCTGTGGTTTAACAGAAGAATTAAAGTGGGGTGTTCCTTGCTATTCATTTCAAAATAACAACATTGTTTTAATTCATGTATTTAAAGAATACTGTGCACTATTATTTTTCAAAGGAGTTTTATTAAGTGATACTAATGGAATTTTAATTCAACAAACAAAAAATGTTCAAGCAGCGAGACAAATTCGGTTCACTAATGTTCGAGAAATAGTGAAGATGAAAGCTATCTTGAAAGCATATATTTATGAAGCAATTGAGCTAGAAAAAGCTGGTTTAAAAGTTGAACTTAAGAAGACTTCAGATTTTAAAATTCCAGATGAGTTTCAAAATAAGTTAGATGAAAATCATGAACTAAAAAATGCTTTCAACGCATTAACACCAGGAAGACAAAAAGCTTATATTCTCTATTTTTCTGCTGCCAAACAATCAAAGACGAGAGTATCAAGAGTGGAAAAATACACAGAACAAATTCTCAATGGAAAAGGATTAGATGATTAAAACGTTTTATGAGAAAACATACTACTCATTCACTATGATTCTTTACCATAATTTTAAATAGAAGGATGAATAAAAAAGCATTAAAGAAATTTGGCTTCGTATTCAATCTCCAAATAAATTAATCGATGCTTTTAATCTATTTTAAACCTACTTCATCAACGACAAACGCAGAACATTCTAAACAATATAATTATGGACAAAATAGAAGTTAAAAAAGTTGACGTTAATAACGTTAATCAATTACAAATTATTGGCAAACAAACTTTCTTCGAAACTTTTGCAGATGAAAACTCTGATGAAAATATGCAAAAATATTTAGACGAAGGATTTACAGTTGACAAATTAATTACTGAATTGTCAAACCCAAACTCTGAATTTTACTTTGCTAAACTTGATGGTAAAATAATTGGCTATTTAAAAATAAATTTTGGTGAAGCACAAACAGAACTCAAAGACCAAAAGGGACTTGAAATAGAACGTATTTATGTTTTGAAAGAATTTCACGGAAAAGAGGTTGGACAAATTTTATATGACACTGCTTTTAGCATTGCAAAACAAACGAATGCCAATTATTTATGGCTAGGAGTTTGGGAAAAAAATCCTCGAGCAATCAACTTTTACAAGAAAAACGGTTTTGTTGAGTTTGATACACATATTTTCAAATTAGGCGATGAAAAACAGATAGACAAAATGATGAAATTAAATCTATAAAACCTTCTAACAAATTATTTTATGTACTAACTTACTTGTACTAAATCCATCCTATGCAAATCCTCAAAAATTCAAGTTTTTCGGGAAAATGGTGGGAAGCATCACATTTCATCCATGGTGGAAACAGGTTTCCCTCTTTTCAAACTAGAACCTATTAGAATTCAAATTACAATTTTTCCTTGTTTGAAAAGAATTAATCCCTATCTTTGCCGACCCATTCCGGATAAAAAATCATGAAAAAGGATCTTCACCCTAAAAATTATCGCCTAGTTGTATTCAAAGACATCTCTTGCGATCACTCATTCATCACTAAGTCAGCTGTTGATACTAAAGACACCATTAAATGGGAAGACGGCAACGAATACCCATTGGTGAAATTAGAAATTTCAAATATGTCACACCCTTTCTACACAGGTAAGATGAAACTGGTGGATACAGCAGGTCGTGTTGATAAGTTCCGTACACGTTACGAAAAAATAGCTAAGAAAGCCGATTAATTTTGCTGATCTTCAAAGTATTATATGATCCTTCTTTAACCAAGAAGGATTTTTTTTGTCTTTTTTTTTAAATAAAAGATATTAAGTACTTGTATTCTCTTATTTTTATCATTTTCAGAAAAACTTTCTTCACCTTTGTGTAAGATTAAGCATGAAATAACAACAAGAAATAATAAAGTAATGGCAACAGAAACAGCAGACGCTAAAGAGAAATTGAAGGTATTGCAGCTTGCAATTGACAAAATTGAGAAAGCTTACGGAAAAGGAACTATCATGCGCTTAGGTGATAATGCGGTGGAGGCTATTGAAGCTATCCCCACAGGATCCATTGCACTTGATAATGCACTAGGAATAGGTGGTTATCCCAAAGGTCGAGTTATCGAGATTTATGGACCAGAATCATCAGGAAAAACAACGTTGGCCATCCATGCGATTGCTGAGGTTCAGAAAAAAGGTGGTATTGCAGCTTTTATCGATGCAGAACATGCATTTGATCGTAACTACGCACAGAAATTAGGTGTTGATATCGAGAATTTATTGATCTCTCAACCCGATAACGGTGAGCAAGCTTTAGAAATTACAGAAAACTTGATCCGCTCAGGTGCTATTGACATTATTGTTATTGACTCCGTTGCTGCTCTTACTCCAAAATCGGAAATTGAAGGCGAGATGGGAGATAGCAAAATGGGATTGCATGCACGATTGATGTCGCAAGCATTACGTAAGTTAACAGCTACGATTAGTCGTACTGGTTGCTGCTGCGTTTTCATCAATCAGCTTCGTGAGAAGATCGGTGTAATGTTCGGTAACCCAGAAACAACAACTGGCGGTAACGCATTGAAATTTTATGCTTCTGTACGTCTGGATATTCGTCGAATAGGACAAATTAAAGATGGAGAAAGCATAGTTGGTAATCGCACGAAAGTGAAGGTTGTGAAAAATAAAGTAGCTCCTCCTTTCCGACTTGCTGAATTCGATATCATGTACGGAGAAGGTATCTCGAAAATGGGTGAGATCGTTGATATGGGTGTGGAAATGAACATCGTTAAAAAAAGCGGTTCATGGTTCAGCTACGGCGATACGAAACTTGGTCAAGGACGTGATTCAGTAAAGCAATTACTACACGATAATCCTGAACTTTGTGATGAGATAGAAGGAAAAATCCGTGAAGCACTTCTTGCAAAACAATCAGCTTAAAATAAATCAATTTTGAATTGGAATCAAGGTGAGGCGAAAGCTTCACCTTTTTTCATTTAATTATTTACGAATTAACCTTTCTACTCATTATCCTGTCAAATATCATCGATAAACAAATTATTCTATATTCGAACAGAATAATCGTTATCGAATTTACAATCACATAATTCTGAATTAGACTTTATTTTACATTATTAATTCGTAATTTTTAATCCGTAATCCAATAGCTATCGGATTTTAATTTATCTAGATTTGCTATCGCATTGAAAAACATCAAAACATGAAACAAAAGCAGTTATCCGATAAACTATTTTCCACTATTATGAAAACTAGTTTGCTTGTAATAATTTTTATAACGGTATTGTTTTCAGTTTCTTGTAAGCATGGAAAGTACGATGATAAAAATAAAAATATCGCGATAAATGATACTACTCCGATAGGTAAGAAAATCGCAACTTTAAGTGTTCTCATTGGACAAAATCCTAAAAATCCAAGCTTGTTTCATGAACGTGCGAAGTTGCACATGGAGCGAATGGATTTTGTTAATGCAAGTTTGGATATGCAAAGTGTGCTTAAATTGGATTCATCGAAGGCGGAATATTATGTTACAATTGCCGATGTTGATTTTGCTGCGAACCAGTCGAGGAAATCGAAAGAAGCATTGGAGAAAGCTTTAAGTTTAGATCCTAAAAATATTAATGCGTTAGAAAAAATTGCTGAGTTATACCTTTATGTTCAGCAATATGATAAGTCGATTAGTTACCTCGATCAAATTTTAAAAATTGACATTCAAAACCCTAAAGCGTATTTCATGAAAGGAATGAACTTTAAGGAAAAAGGTGACTCTACGCGTGCGATAGGAAGTTTTCAAACAGCAATTGAACAGAAGAAAGATTATTACGATTCATACCAGCAGTTGGGAATGATTTATACTGCCAAAAATAACGAATTAGCATTGCAATATTTTGATGGAGCATTGCGTGTGAATCCCAAAAGTGAAGAAGCGTTATACGGTCGTGCAATGTGTTACCAAGAGGTGAAGCATGATTATGATAAAGCGATTCAGGATTATACAAGTATCACGCAAATAAATCCAAACAATGCGAATGCGCATTTTGCTTTAGGCTACATCCATTATCAATATCTAAAAGTTTATGATGAATCCATCAAGCATTATTCACGTGCAATTAATGCTGCGCCAGGTTGGCCAGAAGCAGTTTTTAATCGCGGTTTAGCGTATGAAACTTTGGGAAATATTGCAGCAGCAAAAGCTGATTATATTCAAGCATTGAAATTACGTCCTGATTATAAAAATGCACAAGACGGATTAAAGCGTGTTAAATAAATTATACGTCTTCTTTAAGTGATAAACCAATTCTTTTTCGTGGTAAATCGAGATCAATAATTTTCACATGCACATGTTGATTGAGCTTTACTATTTCTAGCGGATCACTCACAAATTTATTGGCAAGATTGGAAAGATGAACTAGGCCATCTTGCTTCACGCCGATATCTACAAATGCACCAAACTTTGTAATGTTGGTAACGATGCCAGGTAGTTTCATTCCGATTTGCAGATGTTCAGGCTTTGTAATTCCTCTTGCAAATTCGAATACTTTTATTTTCTTTCGAGGATCTAATCCAGGTTTTTTTAACTCCTTTAAAATATCTGTTAATGTTGGCAATCCAACATCACTACTAATATATTTTTCAAGTTGAATTTTACTGGTATAATTTTCATCCGCAATTAAATCTTCTATTTTGCAATTCAAATCTTTTGCTATTTTTTGAATTAGTGGATATCTTTCAGGATGAACGGCAGTATTATCCAAGGGATTTTTTCCGTTACGAATTCGAAGAAATCCTGCGCATTGTTCAAATGCTTTTGCACCTAGTCGAGGAACATTTCGTAAGTCATCTCTCGAATTAAAAGTTCCAAATTCTTTTCGGTATTGAACTATCGCACCAGCTAACTGCTGACCAACACCAGAAACATAATTCAATAAATGCTTACTCGCGGTATTAATATTTACGCCAACTTGATTCACTGCGGATTCAACAACATCATCTAAACTTGTTTTCAATTTAGTTTGATCAACATCATGTTGGTATTGTCCAACACCTATGGATTTCGGATCAATCTTTACTAACTCCGCTAATGGATCCATCAATCTTCTTCCAATAGATATTGCTCCACGAACTGTAACATCAAACTCTGGAAATTCCTCGCGAGCAACAGCAGATGCCGAGTAGATAGATGCTCCTTGTTCATTCACACTATACACTTGTAGTTCTTGATTGAATTTAATATGCTGAATAAAATTTTCAGTTTCTCTTCCTGCTGTTCCATTACCAATTGCAATTGCTTCAATTTTATAAATTTCACACAACTGCGAAATTTTTGCATAAGCCTGTTTCGTTTGCGACTGTGGCGGATGTGGATAAATTGTTTCGTTATACTTTAAGTTTCCATGTTCATCAAGGCAAACTAATTTACAACCACTCTTAAAACCTGGATCAATTGCTAATACTCTTTTTGGCCCGAGAGGTGCTGCAAGTAAAAGTTGTTTTAAATTTTCAGCAAAAACTTTTATCGATTCTAGATCTGCTTTTTCTTTTGCAGATTGATAAAATTCATTTTCAATAGAAGGAGAAATTAATCGCTTATAAGAATCTGTTATAGCAATTCGAATTTCATCAGATGATTCATTTCTCGCTCTTATAATTCGTCTTTCTAAGATTGCAATTGCTGTTTCCTCATCAGGTTCAATACTCACTCTTAAAAATCCTTCTTCATATCCACGCATAATAGCAAGCACGCGATGCGAAGGACAGCGATTTAATTTCTCATTGGAATCAAAATAATCTTTGTACTTGATTGCTTCTTCTGTTTTTGATTTTACAACCTTTGAATATAGCACTGCATCACGTGAAAATAATAATCGAATAGCAGCACGAATTTCTTTGTTCTCACTAAATGTTTCAGCAATGATATCACGAGCACCTTGCAGCGCTTCGGAAGATGATGTTACAGTTTTATTAAGAAACATTTTTGCTTTCGCTTGCACATTTCCAGATTGCTGAAGCATTAAATAATCAGCCAATCCTTGCAATCCATTTTCTCTAGCAATAGCAGCTTTAGTTTTTCTTTTTAATTTATATGGAAGATAGATATCTTCTAAGTCGATGATGAAATTACATTCTAGGATTGCAGCTTTAAGAGTATCAGTTAATTTACCTTGCTCTTCAATCGCGGAAAGAATTGTGATTTTTCGTTTCTCTAGTTCTTCGTATTTATTCCATGCCGATTTAATATCTGCAAGTTGCACTTCATCTAAACTGCCAGTAATTTCTTTTCTATAACGTGAGATAAAAGGAATAGTACAACCTTCTTCAAACAAGCGAATACTTTGTTGTACTTGCGATAAAGAAATAGCTAATTCAGCAGCAATATTTTTGTAACCTTTAATGTCCATAATGAGTTTTCTAATTACTCAACAATAATGGTATGACTAAAAGTATCCACTTTATCACCTTTGCGGATCTTTGCTCTTTTTCTGGATTCAGGTTGACCGTTTAAAGTAACGCGACTTCCTTCTACCATTGCTTTCGCTTCACCACCAGTATCTGATAACCCTGTAACTTTTAAAAGCTTTATTAACTCAATATATTCACCTAGAATGCTAAATCGAATGGTTTCCTTTTTCATGATACTATACTTTTGTATTAATTGATGGTTTACTAAATTGATTCTTATTTATCGCGTCGTAATTTAAAATCTAGAAACAAATTATTTTTTCCTGCTTCGAGCATTAAATAAGCAATCAATAAAGCAGACAACAAACTTATAGAACTCCAAGCACGTGGAGGTCCATAATTGCCCATTAATTTAGTAATGAGTAAACAATGAACGCAAAGCCAAATTATCCAAATTAATAAACAAGGAATAATTTTTTCTTTTCGAAAAAGTTTCCAATCCAATTTAGTTTTTAAAAGATGTTGTGTGCCTAAATTATAAAAAGGTATAAACATTAAAATCACTCCGAATAATCGAATGGGGGAATGCCATAAAATTAATTTCAGACTAAAATATCCTGCTCTCAATAGTATTTCAAATGAATTTAATGATGGCAATAAGCTACTTCTTACAGCGTGTCCGTTGCCAGAAAATGCAATTCCAAAAGAGATGATAATTGAAAGACAAGTAATAATTAATCTCGACGAAATTATTCTTTTTACTTTGAATTGATTTACGATAATTATTAGCGCAGCAAGGATCGAACAAACTGCAAAAGGTTCTGCTGCGCCACCAATAAATAATCCAAGTAATATTAATACTAGAATTTGATACCATCTAAAATCATTAATTAAAAAAGAAATAATTAACATACCACATCCTAAATTCCATCCATACATCGTCGATCCGCTTACCCAAAACCAAGTATCATCAACATGATACGTTGCAATTATTAATCCTCCAAAGAAAAGGATACCATATTTCAATATTTGCAATGGTTGAATTTTAATTTCTAACACTTTTTTAAAAGATGATTTGATTAACATAAAAGAGCTAAAAATCATAAATCCAATCGTTGTAAAATTGTAACAGAATGGCTTACTTCCGATTGTCCAAAATTGATAAAAGCTACATTGCAAAAGATATGCAGCCCATCGCGTATTCCATCCATTGTAAAAATGGTTCATACTTCCCCAAACACCGAATTCCTTTACTGAATTAACCATAATGAAATCATCATCATGTAATCGGTTTAAGAAGGTTTTAGTTAACCAAAATAGAAGCACTACGATAATACTAAATAGTAATTGTATTTCGGTTTTTTTGGGTGAATTCAAGTTGTTAATTTATAAGTCCAAAGGTAATTAGTTGAGCGCGATAAAACCCTCGATAATTTTCCCAAGTCAAGCATTTAAAAAAATCTGATTTATTACAAATAGCTAATTCATGTACATATCCAATCGGCTTTTCGCCAGTTGGTGACCCTCCAATATCCTACAGCATTTAGGAGTTTTAATTGAAGATATTAGAAAGTTTGGTCCTAACTTTAGATATTAGCTAATAATTACTATAAACATTCGTTATAACTTTTAAAATATCAATACTAGTTAAATAAGCTAATCACCGACAAATCCTTTTATATTTGCACTTCAATCATCACTATGAATAGTAGAATTACAATTCTGATAATCAGTTTCCTATACTTCGTTTCTCAGACATCTTGCAAAAAGGAACAGTTGCTAACTGATAGTGGAACGCAACTTTCGTTTTCTACTGACAGCATTTTATTTGATACTGTTTTTGTAACCATCGGCTCGGTGACGAAGAATTTTAAGATTTATAATACGTATGATCGTCCTTTGAAAATTTCGAATATTCACCTTGGTGGTGGTGCCAACTCAAATTTTAGAGTGAATATTGATGGAACAGCAAGAACTAACTTTACCGACGTAGAAATTAGAGGTGGCGATAGTGCGTGGGTTTTTATTGAAGTGACTGTTGATCCAAACTCGCAAACATTACCGTATGTAATTCAAGATTCATTAACCTTTGAGACGAACGGTAATTTACAAAAAGTGATCTTAGCTGCATGGGGACAAAATGCTCATTTTATTGTCGCAAATCGGAAATTAACAACTGCTAATTCCGTGATTCGTTATGCGTTGTTAGATACAAATCTTAATGCAAATATTACATGGGATAATACTTTGCCTTATGTTGTTTACGGTGGTTATGCTGTTGTTGATTCATCACAAACACTAACGATAAATGCAGGATCACAAATACGTTTTAACAATAGCGCTGGCTTGTGGGTGTACAAAGGCGGTAGCTTAAAAGTGAAAGGCACCAAACAAGATCCAGTTGTATTTCAAGGGTTACGAAGAGAATTTTTTTATGTTGATGAACCAGGACAATGGGATCGTATATGGATCAACGACGGAGGTACAAATGAGATTGATTATGCCATCATAAAAAATGCTTTCATCGGTTTGCAAACAGAAACAATTTCGGATCCTGCATTACTCACCTCTTTAAAAATCACAAATACAATTGTGAAAAACATGAGTGGATTTGGAATGCTTGCTCGAACATTTAACATCACAGGATGGAACTCTATTTTTGCAAACTGCGGACAATATTGTGCTGCATTTTCTATAGGAGGAATGTATGATTTAACTAATTGTACTTTTGCGAATTATTGGGCGAACGGACAACGTAGCACACCCGCATTTTATCTTAACAATTATGCAACAATAAATGGTGTGGATCAACATGCACCTATGAATGCGAAATTTAAAAATTGCATCATCTACGGAAGTAATGATAATGAGTTGGAAGTGGACATGATAAAATCCTCTCCGGATTCCATTTATAGTTTTAGTAACTTATTAGTGAAAGCTAACAATAAGCACGAAACGGGAAATCCGAATTATGTGCAAGTTGTACGCAATGCCGATCC
>JAYVOC010000199.1:0-6824 GCA_043758125.1 Bacteroidota bacterium
AGGATCCCTAAATAATAATCTCAAAATTATGAAAATGAGTAGTTTACGTTTTAGTGCAGGATAATTCAGAATTTTATTTTAAACAAGTAATTATAGCACATAAGGAAATCAATTTGGATATTAAATGGATTCAATAAAAGAATGTTATTGATATCAAAGCACGTTTTTTAGAAATGAAAGAAGTTGGTTGTTTATTGGATTTTCAATTTACTGAATTTTCTTTTGATCAAGAAAAGGATGAATTAAACCAGGGTAAATATCTTCTCTCTTATTCAAACAAAACTTTTAAATAAAATAATGGATCTTTTAAGCGACTTCTAAGATCAATATCCTCAAACATACAGGAGATAGTTTCTTTCAATGTTTTACTTCTATTTGCTTTATTTACGATAAGGTTAAAAAGCCAAGGATATTTTACTAGCTCCTGCATTTTTTTACTAAGATTAAGCTCTGGCCATAATCGTTTGTAAACTTCAATATCATAAGTTTTTAGATTCTCAGCATCAAAAATTTTATCATTCCATTTTGATTTAATTATTTCTGCAGCTTTTAAACCACTTATCATCGCATTGCCTATTCCTTCGCCAGTAAATGGATCAATTAACGATGCCGCATCTCCAAGTAATAAAAATCCATCGCCTGATATTTTTCTTTTTTTTGAGCCTAGTGGTAGTCCATATCCGCGAATTGTTCCGTCAATTGTTGCACCAGCAAATCGCTCTTTTAAAACTGGATGCGTTGCTATTAATTGTAACATTTCGTTTTTAAGATTTATTTTTTTTCTACCTACAACATCACTACGCATTCCAACACCAACATTTGCATCGCCATTTGGTAAAGGAAAAATCCAAAAGTATCCTGGAAGAAATTCTTTCACAAAATGCAATTCAATAAATCCCATTTTATCAAGACCCTTTACTCCTTTGTAATAAGCTCTAAGTCCGGCGCAAAAATGATCCGCTTCTGGAATTATTCCACCAACTTGTTTTGCAAATCGTGAATGTGCACCGTCTGCTGCAATAATTAATTGCGATTCAATTATCGTCTTTTCTTCTTTGTCAGATAGCGTCCATGTGGTATCTTTTTTTTCAAAATTTTCGATACGTACACCTGTAATAATATTTACAAGAGGTGATGATTTTGTTTGTTCAAATAGCCAATTGTCGAAATGAATTCGTTTACTTAAAAATCCAGGAGGAGTAGTTAAATTCATTTCCCTTCGAAAAGGAACATTTAATTCTTTGCCATTTGGAGCAACAAAAGTAACACCATGTGATGCTAGATTATTAACATCTATTCCTAATTGATTTGGAAAATCATCATGCAATCTTTTTAATGTCAAAACAACTTTTCCACTTAATGCATCACCACAAATCTTATCTCTTGGAAATAGCGCTTGATCAATAAGTGTACAAGGAATTCCTGCCTTCGAAAGCGCCATAGCTGCCGTGCATCCGCCAGGACCTGCTCCAATAATCGTAATAACTGAAGAAATCATGCTCGAAAGATAGGAATCAAATCTTCAATCTCAACATGGTTTCACCTCGTATTTAACAGAAAAGTATGCACTGTAGATTCTAAAATATGTGAAAATCTAGTGAAATGTATGCAAGAGTGAACCTATTTACCGATAAAATTCAATTGTATTCGCATCCAGAACCGATAATCAAGTTATTTTTTGTATTATCGTGAGTGTAAATCACAACCAAAACCAACGATTATGAAGTTTTTACAACGTATAGTTGTATGCATTTCCCTATTTATATTTTGCATACCAAATTTATCTAAAGCAACTCACCTTATGGGTGGAAGTCTTACATATCAATATTTAGGCTTTAATGCTGGAACTAATCTTTACGATTACCGTGTTACTGTTACTATTTATCGTTATTGTAGTGGTAACCCTCCGCCATCTAATCTTCCAACCCAAATTAATTTAGGTGTTTATCAAAACAATGTTGCAAATCCAACTGGAGATAAATTGCTTGCATTAGGTACTACTCTTCCACTTATTAGTCAGCAAAATATTCAACCGCCACCAGCGGGGGATAGTTGTTCTTTCACCACAAATGTTTGTGTTGAAGAAGGTGTTTATCAAAGTATCGTTTCACTACCTACAAATACTTCTGGCTATTATTTCATTGCAGATCGTTGCTGTAGAAATGGAAATATCGTTAACCTAAATAATCCAGGTGCAGATGGTCAAGCGTATTATGCATTCGCACCTCCAACAACTATTGTAAATAATTCTCCAACTTTTGCTATCGTTCCAGTTCCATTTATTTGTGCTAATGATACAGCAAGTATTTTAAATCAAGCAAATGATGTTGATGGAGATTTATTAACGTATCATTTAGTTACACCTTACAATGGAGTGTCAAATCAAAATACACCAAATCCTACTCCTACAAGCCCATATCCTTGGCCAATTCCTACTGTTGGATATGCAGCAAGTTTTTCTGTCGCGAATCCTTTTGGAGCTGGTGGATATGCAAGCATCGATACTTTAACAGGATTAACTTCTTACTATGCTACTACACAAGGTTTTTATGTTTTAGCTGTAGAAATAAATGAATACCGTAATGGTGTTTTAATTGGTGTTACAAGACGTGATCTGCAAATAATTGTTATTATATGTCCTACCAATCCTGCTCCTACACAAGCATCAACATCTTTACAAACAACTTTCAATATTGATGAAGGACAAACGCTTTGTTTTAATAGTGCATTTACGGATCCAAATGGTGATAGTATTTTTATAACGCATACTGGAGATATTTTTAATGCATTGCTAACAAATCCTGCCGCAACTTTTACTGATGTTAGTAATTTAGCAAGTGCCAGTTCACAATTTTGTTGGACTACATCCTGTTCTCAAGGACGAACAAATTCATATCAGTTTAGTGTAAACGCAAGAGATAATGGATGCCCTGCAAAAATTACGAATATTGTTTACACGATTAATGTTGCTAATACACAAAAGCCATTTGTGATAAATGGGTTGGATACAATTTGTTCAAATTCTGCAACAGGAATTCAGTATAATGTTACATCAACAAGTGGATATACTTATAATTGGATTATCAATAATGGTGTTATCGCCACAGGTGCTCACGCAGCCTCGATAGGTGTAAACTTTACAAATCCAGGTTTAGCATCAGTAAGTATTGTTGCATTGAATCAATATGGTTGCCCTTCGGATACACTCACTAAATTAGTTTATATAAAAGCGCTACCTAGTGCGGTTGCAGGTTTAGATGTGCATTTCTGTTCTGGAGGAAATGCTTCTCTTGGAACTGCTGCTCAATCTGGATATACCTATTCATGGTCACCTTCAACAGGATTAAATAATAGTACAATAAGTAATCCTACGGTTTCATTTATAAATAGTGGCACAACTCCGCAATCAACAAACTATATTTTAACTACAAATTTAAATGGTTGTTCTAATAAAGATACAGTATTAGTAACCTCAAATCCTTTTCCTACCGCTAGTGCTGGTGCGGATGTTTCAATATGTTCTGGTGCTTCTATTTCAATAGGTGCATCTTCAATATCTGGTTTTACTTATTTATGGACACCATCTACAGGATTAAATAATGCTACTCTATCTAATCCAATTTTAACATTAACTAATCTTACAAATACTCCCGATACTTTAACTTATATCGTACAAACGCAAAATTCATTTGCATGTGCTTCTTTTGATACAGTTCGAGTAACAGTAAGACCAGTTCCAGTTGCAGTTGCAGGAGCTGATATTTCTTTTTGTAGTGGAGCAAGTGGTTCGTTAGGAGGAAGCACTGTAAATGGATATTCATATAGCTGGAGTCCATCAACAGGATTAACAAGTAGTACTTCAAGCAATTCATCAATATCATTAACAACATCAAATACAGTAAATGATACTATAAATTATATTGTAACTGCAAGTTGGTTTGGATGTACAAATAAAGATACCGCGAAGGTAATTGTTCGTCCTAATCCTGTTTCAAATGCTGGCGTTAATCAACTATTATGTTCAGGTAGTTTACTTAATTTAGGAACTACAAATACCTCTGGATATACTTATTTGTGGTCACCAACAGTTGGATTAAATAACACTACTATTTCTAATCCAACATTAACATTAAATAATGTTACTACACAACCTGACACTTTATTTTATGTAGTAACAACAACACTTAACGGTTGTACAACTAGAGATACTGCAAGAATTGTTTCTAGTCCTGTACCTGTTGCTGATGCTGGTAGTGATATCACCTTTTGTAGTGGTGGAAATGGGAATATTGGAGTTGCTGCTGTTTCAGGATATGTTTACTCTTGGAGTCCAGTAAATGGATTAAGTAGCGGTATATCCAGCACAACTGGAGTTACATTAACAACAACGCATACTACAAATGATTCGATCAATTATATCTTAACAACAAATTTATTTGGATGCATCGATAAGGATACTGCACTAGTGGTGGTGCGTCCAAATCCAGTTTCTAATGCAGGATTAAATCAATTACTTTGTTCAGGAAATGTAATTCAATTAGGAACGACATCAACAAGTGGATACGTTTACGTTTGGTCACCTACAACTGGATTAAATAACACCTTAATTTCTAATCCAACACTTACACTTTCAAATACAAATTCAATACCTGATACCTTAAATTATTTGGTAACAACTACATTGAATGGATGTACAACAAGTGATTCTGTACAAATAATTTCAAGCCCTGTTCCGAATGCAGTTGCAGGAAGCGATGTAACATTCTGTTCAGGACAATCTGTTTCCGTTGGTACAACAGCAATAAGCGGTTATAATTATTCTTGGTCACCATCAACGGGATTAAATAGTACAACTTCTGCAACACCAACTTTAACAATTACAAATGGTACTGCTTTGGTTGATACTTTAAGTTATATCATGTCAGTGAACTGGTACGGTTGTATTGATAAAGATACTGTTGTTGCATTTGTAAAACCACTACCTGTTTCGGAAGCTGGAGTAAATACTACACTTTGCAATGGAGATACTTTAACATTAGGAACATCTGCAACATCTGGTTATACATATAGTTGGACTCCTTCAAATGGACTTAATAATTCTGTTATCTCAAATCCAATTGCAACAGCAAATAATGCAGGACCGGGACAATCAAGTATTACATATACTGTAAATACTCTTTGGAATGGTTGCACAACAAAAGATAGTGTAATTGTAACTGTTAATCCATTACCAGTAGTTACTGCAATTGCAAATCCGCAATCTATTTGTTTTGGAACTGGTACAACATTAAATGCTAATGGCGCTTCTAGTTACAGTTGGGCATTAGTATCAAATCCTACTGTTTCAATTGGAAGCGGCAATACTCTTTCTATAACACCAACGGTAAGCACCTCCTATATTTTAACCGGAACGAGTAGTGTAAGTTGTGTGAATAAGGATACTATTTTAATTACTGTTAATCCTTTACCAATCGTTCAATTGTTATCTGCTACCGATTCTATTTGTTATGATGATACATTATCATTATCAGGTGCCGGTGCTAATAATTATTTATGGAGCATCTCTGGTGTAGCTGGAACAATTGGATCTGGAAATACAATTCAAGTTCATCCACAAACTACTACTACTTATGTGTTAAATGGTACTGATGTTAATTTGTGTTCGAACTCAGATACGTTAACAATTAAAGTTAATCCTGCTCCTACAGCAAATGCAATCATCGGAACATTATCTGTATGCCCTGGAGTAACTGGAGTTCAATACTGGGTTAGTAATTCAAATCCTACATCAACATATAATTGGAATGTAACGAACGGTACGATTACAAGTGGTCAAGGTTCTGATACTATCATGGTAGATTGGCCAGGTGTATCAGGAAATGGATCAGTTGAAGTTGTTGAGATTACAGATAAAGGATGTCAATCACGAACGCCAATTATTTTACCGATAACGATCAATGTTATTTTAACTCCAGTAGCTCCAACAGGAATTCAAACGATTTGTGCAAATCTCGCTCAAGGAATTTTATATTCAACAATTAGTACTCCTGGTTCAACTTATAATTGGTTTGCAATTGGTGGCAATATTGTTTCTGGTAACAGTACAAATAATGTAATTGTAGATTGGAATGTTGTAGGTCCGCAAACTGTGAAGCTTTGGTACGAAGAAACAAGTGTTACAAACGTTACTGTTTGTTTTGGAGTTTCTGATACGTTAACAATTACCATAAATCCAATTCCTGTTACAAGCGCAATTACAGGTTCCAATGCTATTTGTGTAAGTGATACTGGAAGCTATACTGTTTTAAATACTACTAGCTCAACATACGCATGGACAATAACAGGTGGTACTATTTTATCAGGAAATGGCTCCAATGGAATTACAACAAACTGGACTGGAAGTGGTGCTGCTACAGTGAATGTTCAAGAAACAAATTCTTATGGATGTTTAGGAAATACGGTAACAATTCCTATTACGGTGAATGCATTACCTCTTGCAAATGCTGGTATTAATGATACAATTTGTGTTGGCAAAAATGTACAACTTGCAGCAAGTGGCGGAACAATTTATTCTTGGTCACCATCAATTGGTTTAGATAATTCTGGAATCTTTAATCCTATTGCTAATCCGATATTAACTACAACGTATGTTGTACTTGTTACTGATGGAAATGGATGTAAAAATACAGATACTCTTGAAGTAAAAGTTAATCCTTTACCTCCAGCTAATGCTGGTTTAGATACTTCTATTTGTATAGGTTCGTCTACTCCACTATTAGCAACTGGTGGTACGTCTTATCTATGGTCACCATCAACAGGATTAA
>JAYVOC010000200.1:0-15040 GCA_043758125.1 Bacteroidota bacterium
TAACTGTTATGGAGATGCTCTTTTTGAAGTCGGCAGCGCGTATTAACGGGGATATCCAAACGGGTAAGCTTGTGGTGGAAGTAGGTGCCTCCTTCACTGGAAATTGCAGTATGGGACCGGTAATTAAGGATATCAAAAATGCCGATCGATCCTCAGAAAAACTCTCCGAAAAAACCGCTTGATAATAGTTACGTTCGCTACTCCTCCATGGGGTTGCAAATGGGAGCGATCATCTTCCTACTAACATGGGGAGGTGTTAAACTTGATCAATATTTCTCATTAAAATTCCCCGTATTTACTATCGTTCTTGCATTGTTTTCTGTTTTTGCTGCATTATGGTATTTCATTAAGGATTTTATCGGAAAAAAATGAAGGATTATCATTATGATAAGAACTTCCTTTTATCAATCATAAGAATATAATTTTATTGCGTGAATAAATTTATCCTACAATTAATTGCCGTCACTTTAATCATGGGTGTCGCATATTTTTTTATCGGACAAGCTCTACCCCCAAAATTTTTCTTTGAAAATTATCTACTGATATTGATTTTGTTTTTTATTGTAACATTACTTTTTCATCTAGGATTAAAAAAAAGTTTTGAAAAAAGTACTAAAGATTTTATCCGCTATTATATGGGAGCAACAGGTGCAAAATTATTTGTATTCTTATTCATCATTTTAATTTATGCGTTTTTAAATAAAGAAAAAGCGGTCGCTTTCGCACTAACTTTTTTCTTTTTCTATTTAATATTTACTGTTTTCGAAGTAAGCATCGCAACAAAATTATTTGGTAAACATGCTGCTGATGAAAAAGCAAAAAAAATACTCGAACAAGATGCTCCATCTGAAACTAACTAAAAAGTGTTTTAATTAAATACCAAATTTTATTTCCTGTTTTAAAATTACTCGGAGATACTCCCAATGAATATCCTTCCTTTAAATATTCTTTTACAATTGGATAATTTATAGAATAATAAAATAGAGGTTTAATACCCATCATCCAATACATGATCCAGCAATTTATACCTGCAAGGAATGAACCTGAAACAAATCCTAATAGGATACTTTGATGATGCAACAGCGCCCAAAGTCCGCCACAAATTCCTAACCCGATTTTCATCGCTCTTCCCACTTTATGATACCAAGCTGCAAGTTCACTTCTCGGAATTAAAACTGTTTGTTGATGTATAATTGTTTTTCGATAAATACTATTACTAGTTACTCGTTGACAGTTTAAAAATATTTTTGCTGGATTCACACTAGCTATTGCATCTTTTTTAAAATAACAATTATTTTCTTCAACATGAAAATATAATTCATTCGATGAAACTTTATTTCGATCATAATTAATTGTTGCGGCAGGAATAATAATATTTCCCGTAATCATCGGACAAACAGTATACGTCAATAATGTTTCGCGTAATGCAATGCCGTTATGTGTGTTGATGCGATGATTTACAATTGGGCCTGAAGTGATGTAACACCCTGAAATCTCTGGCCTTTTAAAAAATCTTCCTTCACTTCCAAATGCAAATGTTAATGCTACTTCTTCATTCCGTTTTATCTTGGAGTGATTAATCTCTGCATAAATAAATGGAACAAATTCTTGTGAAGGAATGTAAAAAAAATTCTTACGCTGTTGATCATATCGATTGCGTTTAGTCACATCTGCTAATACCTGATACGCTTCATTAATTTTTCGAAATCGTTCATTTGCACCCGCATCATTTATATTTCGATCAGGATGATGGAGAAAAGCTAAGCGATGAAAGGCCTTCTTGATTTCAGTAGCAGAAGCCGTCGAATTAACTTCAAGTAAGAGATAATAATCGACTTCGTTACTGCTCATCTGATTTTCAAAGATAAATCTATTGCCTTAATTATTTGAACTTACATGACTTGATCCATTTATGTGAAAATAGGAATTAGGGCTTACCCTTTTGATTTTTAATAGTTTAATAGCACTTTTTCCAATTGGAGATGAAGATTAATTTGAGCCTTAAACAATAAAACGCATTTTATCCTCATATTGATATGGAACGATATTTTTGTGCTCAATGGCGAGATTACGCAAACCCTTCCTTATCCTTTTATCCATACTTATTGGTATAGCATTATTTGTTGTGATTGCCAGTTGGTTGATTGGGCCAAGAGTGAAAGGAATTGTGATCGAACAGATCAATAAAAATCTTTCTGTGCCGATTCAAGTGGAGGACATTCAATTTTCGCTTTTAAGCCACTTCCCCTATGCAAGTGTTGATTTCGCTACGATACGCACCAATGGCTCAAATTATTCAGCTATTCGTGAACCTCTTGTTGATGCAAAGCATGTGTACTTAATGTTTAATCTTTTTAATGTTTTTGGAGATAGTTTAAAGCTTAAGAAAATTTCAATTCATGATGCAACTATCAATTGCTATATTGATGCTGATGGAAAAACAAATTATGACATCTTAAAAAAAGATGGTACCAAAAAAGAAAGTTTTAATTTAGAGGTGGAAGAAGTAGAACTCGATAATGTAAAATTTTCTTACCAAAGTAAAATTGCAAAACGAGATTATCGTATTGATGCAAAACACTTAAATTTAAATGGTAAGTTTAGTGAGAAGTTATATGATTTAAATGCAGAAGGTTCTTTGTATGTTCAAACTTTTAAAATTGATAATTTGAATTACATCGATCATAAAGAGACGCATGTAAATATATCCTTACGCGTAGATCAAAAGAACGAAGTATATATTATCTCAAAAGGAAATTTACAAGTTGCTGATCTAAAATTAGAAGTTACTGGCGACTTTAAATCAAAAGATCCCGGTACGGAAATTAATTTAAATGTGAAGAGTGAAAATGCAGGCTTACGAGAATTATTATCACTTATTCCTGGTGTATACACCGAAAAATTAAAGAACTATCGATACGATGGTGACATTTATTTCAACATGCAAATTAATGGCATTAGTGATAAGGATCACACTCCACTAGTAATTGCAGATTTCGGAACAAAGAATGCCTCTTTAATGCCACGCACGAGTGATTATAAACTTAAAAACATTCGCTTTAAAGGAAATTACAAAAGCCGCATTTCGCCATCACAACCTACAAGTAGATTACAATTAAACGAACTTGAAGCTAGCTTGGAAGGACAACCAATAAAAGCGAATTTATTAATCGAAGATTTTGCGAATCCATATATTGATTTGAATGTGCACAGTAAAATTAATCTCGAAGTATTAAGTCGTTTTTATATGCCAGATACCCTTGAATCTATCTCTGGAGAAGTCCAGTTGGATGCTGATATTAAGGGGCATAGCAAAGATAAAACTAGCTGGAAATCGAATGGGCGTTTGACTTCACAAAATGTCGCATTTAAAATAAAAGGAAAAGATGTTCACTTTACTGGATTCAATGCGAAATTGGAGTTGCAAGGGAATCAATTAGCAGTGAAAGATTTTAAAGGAAACGCAGCAGGATCTGATTTTTATATTGTAGGAAGCTTTGATAATGTATTGGGATATTTTCTTACAAAGGATGAAAAAGTTTCTGGAAAAGCATCACTAACATCTCGCAATATTGATCTCAATGAATTGTTAGAAGATAAAAAACATACTACCGTTTCCGATACCAGTTACCGACTAGATTTCTCTCCTCGATTAAATCTAGATTTGAAATTAAATATCGCAATGATAACGTTTCGAAAATTTGATGCTTGGCAATTAAATGGAAATGTTTCTCTTCAAAATAAAGTTTTATCAACACAAAATCTTAACCTTAAAACATGTGAAGGTAGTTT
The DNA here is from genome assembly GCA_043758125.1 of Bacteroidota bacterium. Lineage (GTDB taxonomy): Bacteria > Bacteroidota > Bacteroidia > AKYH767-A > OLB10 > JANXSD01. Next base: position 3,793 of record JAYVOC010000200.1, read on the forward strand.
GGGATTAAATGGAAAAATTGATGCCTCACGTAACGATAGTATTTTAATTGCAATTGATGCTTTAGTAAATAAAATTAACATCAATCAGTTGTTTGAACAACTAGGGAACTTTGGTCAAAATGTAATTGAAGATAAAAATGTGAATGGAATAATTACTGCCAATATTCAGTTTGCATCGATGTGGAGTAAGAATTTACATTGCAACATGGATCGTATTTATGTGAAGAGCGATCTCACAATTGAGAATGGACAGCTTAATAATTTCGAGCCTATGTTAGCACTTTCCAAGTTTTTAAAAGGAGCAGATTTACGAAAAATAACGTTTAGCACTTTACGCAATCAAATCGAAATCAAAAACCAAACGATCACAATTCCTTCCATGCATATCCTATCAAATGTTTTGGATTTAACCGCTTCCGGAACACATACTTTTAACAATATTGTTGATTACAAACTTCAACTATTACTATCCCAATTAATAGGTAAAAAGGTGAAAGAACAACACACAGAGTTTGGAACTATTGAAGATGATGGTTTAGGGAGGGTGAAGCTTTTCCTCAGCATGAAAGGGCCCATGAACAACCCTAAAATTGTTTATGACCGCAAAGGTGTTGAGGAGAAAATTAACCATGAAGTAAAACAAGAGAAACAAAATTTAAAAGGAATATTGAAGAATGAATTCGGTTGGTTTAAAAAAGACACGCTAAAAACCGATAAACCAGCCAATAAGCCGAAAAAACAAGAATTACAACTTGACACAAATGATTGAAACGTTCAATTTCACTAGGATTTTTTCCAGCATAAATTCTGAATTTCAATACTTGTTTCAAGTCCTTTTTCGACTAAATAGTTTAAATTTGCCCTCTTACCTCTCAACATTCATTTTATTTTATAAAATTATTCTTGCACGGCTCTAGTGTTATTTGCAAGTCTTGGTGAATCGTAAAAAGTGAATATATATACTCGAAAACAACGCTGGAAGTTAATATTACTTGTTGCTGCTTTATTGATTGGCATGGGTTCGCTTTGGTATACCAATCAGTTGGTGAATAAACTCTCCGAAGAAGAACGAAAGAAGGTAGAATTATGGGCCGAGGCTACACGTCAGATTTCTGATACCAATGCAGACGTTGGCGATATCAGTTTTCCATTATCGGTGTTAACCAATAATATTACTGTTCCTGTTATCCTTACAGATGCAAAACAAAAAGTAATTTCTATTCGTAATTTGGATTCATCAAAGGCGAATGATAAACAATATTTATTACTAGAGTTGGCGATCATGAAATCGCAACGGGAGCCAATAGAAATTTCTTTCGCTGGCAATCAAAAAAATTATATCTATTACAAAGATTCGTATCTGCTCACACAATTACGGTATTATCCATACTTTCAATTAGCAGTAATTGCGTTGTTCTTAATCGTCTCCTATATTGCGTTCAGCACGTCGCGTAAAGCAGAACAAAACCAAGTATGGGTTGGCATGGCAAAGGAAACAGCGCATCAATTAGGAACACCACTTTCATCATTAATGGCATGGCTCGAATATTTAAAATCTAAAGCTCATCCCGATGAATATATTACAGAAATTGAAAAAGATATTGCGCGATTAAATACAATCACCGAACGATTTTCAAAAATAGGATCAGCACCAGCATTGAAGAAAGAAAACCTTACAGAGGTAATGCAAAATGCAATCAATTATATTAGAACACGAGCATCTTCGAAAGTAAATTTCCAATTAGTAAATCAACAAAGTTATAATGTTGAAGCGCCAATGAATGTTGCACTTTTTGATTGGGTACTCGAAAATATTTTCAAAAACAGTATTGATGCGATGAGTGGTGAAGGAACAATTTTAATTCAGATTACTGATCAACAACAATTCGCTTATATTGATATTACTGATTCAGGAAAAGGAATTTCAAAATCGAAATATAAAACAGTTTTCAAGCCAGGATATACTAGTAAAAATCGTGGATGGGGACTTGGACTATCTCTCTCAAAACGTATTGTAGAGGAATACCATGCTGGTCAAATTTTCGTAAAAAATTCCGATCCACACAAAGGAACCACCTTCCGAATAGTACTCCGTAAAACAGTATAAAAAATTCAATTCTTTTCATTTTCAAATTGACCTATTTTCAAATCTTCAAATCAATAAATGGCAGGACTCTATCTTCACATTCCTTTTTGTAAACAAGCATGCACGTATTGTGATTTTCATTTCAGTACATCCATGCAATCCCGTGAAAAAATAGTTGAAGCATTAATATCAGAAATAAAATTACAAGCAAATTATCTTCCATCAAAAATAGTAGACACAATATATTTTGGTGGAGGAACACCATCGCTATTAAGTGTAGATGAGTTAGAAAGAATTTTCGATCAGATACAACACTACTTCACTATCAATAGTGGAGCGGAGATTACACTCGAAGCTAATCCTGATGATTTAACAATTACGTATCTGCGAAAGCTACGACATACACATGTCAATCGTTTAAGTATCGGCATTCAGTCGTTCAGAGAGGAAGATTTGAAAATGATGAACCGTGCGCATACTGCAAAACATGCTGAACGTGTTGTTCCGGAAGCTGCTGATACTGGTTTCGAAAATTTATCAATAGATTTAATTTATGGAATCCCCGATTTAAAGATGGAAGGCTGGAAAAAAAATCTCGATAAAGCATTAGCACTTCCCGTAAATCATCTCTCTTGTTATTGCCTTACTGTTGAACCACGAACTGCGTTAGCATGGCAAGTAGAAAAAGGAATTTCAAAAGCAGTGGATGATGATGAGGCTGCAAATCAATACGAGTGGTTGATAGAAAAAACTGAAGTAGCAGGAATTCCTTGGTATGAAATTTCGAATTTTGCAAAGCCTGGATTTGAATCTCGTCATAATAGTAATTATTGGAAAGGAATTCCTTATCTCGGTATTGGCCCTTCAGCTCATTCGTATAACGGAAAAAATCGTCAGTGGAATATCCGTAATAATCCACTATATTTTAAATCGATCAACGATAAAAAAGTTCCTTTTGAAGAAGAATTTTTAACGGCAGAGCAGCGCTTCAATGAAACTGTATTAACTTCGTTACGAACTCGCAATGGCTTGACGAAAGAAGCAATCCTAAAAGTAGCTGCCGAAGATTCTTGGAAAAAAATTAAATCACAAGCTGAAATAAAAATCGCAAATGGTTTGATGATAGAAAAAGAAAATAGTTTTCAATTAACAGTTAAAGGATTATTACTCGCCGATGCAATTGCCTCTGAATTCTTCTTGTTATGAGTCTTAAAATTACTTTGCAATTTAATAATCAGCAATACGAAGCTGACCTTCATCAATCATTAGATCTTTCAATTCCACTGGAAGCTGGTCCTGGTCATGTACAAGCTTGGTATGTAGAGCCAATCCGTATCGAGCCTGTACGTATGGGTGATTGGGTAGGTGAAGTTAAGCAAGGTGCATCTGTAAATTTTCGAAATATTTTTTTTAATCCGCACGGACATGGTACGCATACAGAATGTGTAGGACATATTAGCAAAGAAGATTATTCGATAAATAAATCGTTAAAAAATTATTTTGATTTCGCACAATTGATCAGCATTGAATTAAAAGTTGTGAATGATGATTTAATTATTTCGCGTGAAGCAATTCAAAAAGTGATGAAAGATTATGTTGAATCAATTATTATTCGCACACTTCCAAATGCGAATGATAAGTTAACAAAAAATTATTCGAGTAGCAATCCTCCTTATTTAGATGTTGATGCAGCGGCATTTCTTTGTGAGAAAAATATCAAACATTTATTGTTAGATCTTCCTTCTGTTGATCGTGAGCAGGATGGTGGAAAACTATTAGCGCATCACGCCTTTTGGAATTATCCAAATGCAACACGTATTGATGCAACGATTACTGAGATGGTTTTTATTCCTGATACCATTCTCGATGGAATTTATTTGCTAAATCTTCAAACTGCACCATTCGAAAATGACGCGACTCCATCGAGACCCGTTTTGTTTGATTTAAAGTTAATTTCATGATCTTTTTTATTGGAAAATATCGAAGCGAAAACTTATCTTTGCAATACAACACTCACTCAATAAAAAATATTTCCCATGAAATTTGGCGTAGTAATATTCCCTGGCTCTAATTGCGATCAAGATCTGATTCACGTTTTAAGTAAAGTAATGAAACAAGAAGTTGTAGCGTTATGGCACAAAGATCATTCATTGCATGGATGTGATTTTGTATTTCTCCCTGGTGGATTTTCTTACGGTGATTATTTACGCTCTGGAGCTATTGCACGTTTCTCTCCTATCATGCAAGAAGTATTAGAGTTTGCCGATAAAGGTGGATTCGTTTTCGGAATATGTAATGGATTTCAAATATTAACAGAAGCACATTTATTACCTGGTGCATTATTGCAAAATAATAATCATCAGTTCATCTGCAAAAATATTCGCTTACGTGCCGAAACAGATGAGTCGATGATAAGTTCCTCCTTTACAATTGGAGAAACATTAAAAGTTCCTATCGCACATGGTGAAGGAAATTTTTACTGTGATGATACGACGCTGCAACAATTGAAAGATAATAATCAAATTCTTTTTCGTTATTGTGATGAAAATGGAAAAGTAAATGCTGAATCTAATCCAAATGGATCATTAGAAAGTATTGCAGGAATTTGTAATAAGCAACGTAATGTTTTCGGTATGATGCCACATCCAGAACGTGCAAGCGATGTGCTATTAGGAAATACCGATGGACACAAAATTTTTAAGTCTATTTTGAATACTGTGATGGCGTAAGTTAGAACAGGATTTAAGGATTTTTTTGATTAACAGGATTAAAAAATATTTAGTGTTAGGTTATACTAATTTGTAGGATATAATCTTTACTTAATTTTTGTGTAGAAGTTAGGTTTAATAGCTAGAGAGAAACGAAAAATCTTATACCTTTGTTATATGTCTCAACTTAACGAAATAAGATTCGCTCTTTCGCAGATAAAAAATGAGCTGATCGAAAAGTATCATGTCAGCTCCATCGGTTTATTTGGTTCAATTGTACGTGACGATTTCTCTTTTAAAAGCGATATAGATATTATTGTTGAATTCAGCCAACCGATCGGAGTTGAGTTTATTGATTTAGCAAATTATATCGAATTTAAGCTTAAAAAACAGATTGATCTAGTTTCAAAAAAGGGAATAAAAAAATCTTATATGAGTCAAATAGAAAAAGAAATCATTTATGTTTAAACGTCATATATCAGTACATTCGCACCTGCAGGAACTAGTGTATTTTCTATAAAACGTTATGTGACATTTAAGACATATTACTTTTGAAATTATTTATTTCTCCGAGCGATACAATAGTTTTTGAGAATTATTTTAAGAAAAATCTTTATCTTAGACAACAAATTATAATTATGTTACAGAAGAAGAAAGTAATCGAATCTATTCAGGAATTGCCTGCTAACTTTTCTAGTGAAGAGGCTATAGATCGAATCATACTCTTAGATAAAATTCAAGAAGGAATTAAACAATCGAAAGCTGGAAAATCACACTCGTTGAAGCAAGTAGAAACCAGATTAAAGAAATGGTTGAAGTAAAGGTAATCGAGCGAGCGCTTTCTGACATTGAAGCAATCGGAGAATTTATTTCTAGAGATTCTGAAAAGTACGGCAAACTAACGGTTCAAGGAATCTACGAAACTATTAAATATCTCAACGAATTCCCGGAAATTGGCAGAATCGTTCCAGAAGCAAATATTAAATCCATTCGCGAAGTTTTTTATGGTAATTATCGCATTATTTATTTAACAATTTCCAAGAAACGAATCGATGTAATTGCAATTCATAATTCAGCGCAGCGACTAACGAAAGTACACCTTACCAGAAGAAGGAAATAAACTAGACATAACAGCTAAGTACCACGCCGCACAAAATTTTTGTTTACTTTTAAATTATAGTTTGCAGCAGCTTAACAGCATTACATTATGTGTAACTTTTTAAAATATAAAAAATGAAAGAGAATAGTTTTAAAAAATTCATCTATTTTACAATAGTACTATCATTTTTTATAATATCTGTAGTCTACATTTATGGGTTTCACAATACAACAAAATAAAAAATATGACATTTTTAAACGTAAACTTTGAAACGGAAGCATCTACACTTGAAAGTTTTGACCGAATTGCAGGCAAAATTTCCAAGGATATTAATCTAAAAATAAACGACACTTACTATAGACTTGTTGACTTTGAGTTTTACACATTTTCTAAGGCTATACCCGACCCACACACTTATAAAAGCGACCTACAATTGCAATCAGGCAAACTATACCTTCACAGTTCAGGCGTTGACATAACATTTGGAGACGGTGAAAACTATGGTGGAATTTTGCTTAGAAGTGTTGTGAAACTTTATGATGGTAGCGAACTGGCTAACGGTTTTTTAAAACGGCAGTATGACGGACCTCAAATTGTAGCTACAGAACTTTTTTCAAACCTTAATTCGCTTTTTAGTTCAGAAAAAAATGAAATTTTAATCATTGATATAAATGAGCATAACCAAGGCGCTTTCTTTTTTCCAGCAAAAAAAGTTGTGAAAACCAAAAGAGTTGGATTGACACCAAAACCGAATGACACAGAAGATTTTTATAGGAATTTACCCCTTCGGTACATTACAGTTTTGCCCAAATTTCCGGATTTTAAACAAGCATTAAAAGGCATAGAAGGTATTTTAGACGAACAAGTATTAAACGGCAAAATGTCTATCAAAGAAGCTCAAGAAATTTTAGGATATCAAAAGAAATTTCAATGATAACTGACAGCCAAACTGACTTTGTATATTTAGCAGACACACTACCCAAAAACTATCCAGTCTTTTGTAAGCGTTTTGAAAAAGTTTTAAAAGACTGTAATATTTCATTCGACTTTTTGCCACAAACAAAGGACGTTTGGGCTGTTGACTATATGCCAATCCAAACTGATTTAAATAAATTTTTACGGTTTGTTTATAATCCCTCATACTTACAAACAAAAAAGTATTTGAAAACGATTTCGGACGTTGATGAAATTTGCAAAGCAATTGGAATTGAAACTTTGAAAACAGATATTATCATTGACGGTGGTAATGTAACACGTTGGACAAATAAGGTTATTATGACAGATCGTGTTTTTAAGGACAATCCAACTTTTGAACGCAAGCAATTAATTAAAAAACTTTACGAATTGTTGCAAGTTGACAAACTCTATTTTGTCCCCGAACAACCAGGCGACTTTACAGGTCATTCGGACGGAATGGTTCGTTTTGTTGACGAACACACAGTAATCATTAACGACTACAAAAAAGAAAATTTTTATAGAGCTTTTGAAATTGCCATTCAGAACACGGGACTTGATTATATCACAATTCCTTACAATGTATACGACAACAAAAGCATTGACCATGCAAATGGCGATTATATAAACTATTTGCAAATGAAAAATACTGTAATCATTCCGACATTTGGCATTAAAGAGGACGACTTGGCAGTAAGACAATTAGAAACAATATTCGCTGGACAGACTATTGCAACGATTGAAAGCAATGAAATCGCTTATGATGGTGGAATACTGAACTGCATAACGTGGAATATACAGAACGGGAATATACAGAACGAAAAGCAAAACCTTCAGTAACAGCTGAGGCTTCGTTGCGTCCAGAGGACGAATAATGAAGGCCGTGGTGCACTGAACCACTTGTGTGTGAGGGGAAATAAGATTATGGGGAATTTTTCTTATAAAAACAAAGCAGTATACGCTCTCTTAAAATATTGTTTGATCTTTCGAAGTGGCTTCATAATGATAGTAGAAAAATTTGGTTTCAAACCATTTAATTTCCATGCAAGTTTGTCTTCTAAATTTGCTTTTAGCTTTACGAAAAAACTAACGTTACTTACACCACCCATTCGCATTTTAACTATCACCTGCGGCAAGTAAGCAAGCTTAATATTGTTTTTATGAATTAAGCGAAGCATCAATTCATAATCAGCAGAAAGTTTCAACTCGGTATTGAAGCCGCCAAATTTTTCATACACTTCTTTGCGAACAAAAAATGTTGGATGTGGAGGCATCCATCCCTTTAAAAAATCACCTTCTTGATATTCTCCCGATTCCCAAACGCGCATCGATTTATTTGTATCGTTACGATTAACGAAAACTAAATCTGCATACACACCTTCAATACTTGGATCCTCAGCAAATTTTTTCATCACATTACTGATCACAGTTTCATTTGCATAAAGATCATCCGAATGTAACATCCCAATCACATCACCAGTAGCATGTTTGATGCCTTTGTTCAATGCATCGTATAAACCTTTATCTCTTTCAGAAACAATTTTAGCAATTCCTGATTTGTATTTATCAACGATCTGTAACGTAGTATCTTTTGATTTACCATCAATGATGATATATTCAAGATTCGGATAATCCTGACTAGTAACAGACTTTAAAGTGTCTTCAAGTGTTTGAGCACTGTTATAAGTAATGGTGATAATGGAAATTTTCATGAAGTGCTTTTTACTGTGTTATTTTTCGATCGCGAATCTTTACCGCAGGATTTCCTTTATACAATGAATATGCCTGAAGGGTTTCGGTAGCCACTGAATCTACAGAGAGTATAGCATGCGTTTTAAGGCTCACTCCCGGACAAACTGTTGACATTGCTCCAACCCAAGCTCCATCTTCTAATACAATTGGCAATACAACCAAATCGAAGGTGCTTTTTTTATAGTTATGATTCCCACAAAGTAACATAGATCCCTGGCTCAAGCAGCAATTCTTACCAATCTTCACTTTCGCTAAATTATCAATCCACACGCGCTCTCCAATCCAGCTGTTATCACCTATTTCCAATAGCCACGGATACTTAATGTTAACTGACGGCTTTATAACAACACCACGGCCTATTTTCGCACCAAATAAGCGAAGCAATAAAACCTTTACACTAGAGATTGGATTTAATGGATTCATAAAAAAAAGTACATTCACAAAATACCAGAATGCCATTTTGATTTTTCCCGCACCAGTATTATACCAACTGTTATCGTACTTCGATAAATCGGTTTGTATCTTTTCTTGAATTGTAGAATCGTTGCTCATGCAAATAATAATCTGTTTTGTTCTATTGCAATAGGATTGTTAGTTATTCCTTTCGCATATTCTTGTGCCGATTTACTCCACTGATCAAAAGTATGCTGATCCATTAAACACGTTTCAATTATTGCAGCTTTTATTTCCTCTTCATTAGCTAATGGAATGTCCCAACCGACTTTTTGTATTGAAAGGTTTTTCCATGGCGTTTGATCGGATAAAAGTACAATACACCCCGCCACCCAACTCTCTACTATGGTATGACCGAAATTCTCATTAAAGGTAAGCAATATGCTGAGATGATAATCGCTCAATGTACTAACAACTTTATCATTTACTATCGAACCACAATATTTTACTTTTATATGTGAAGGCATTTGCTGAATTATTGCTTCACAACCCAACCAATATTCAGGCTCTTCGATGGGTCCGATAATGTCAAAATTAATTTTACACGAAGAGGGTAGAGTAGCCAAAATTTTTAATGTTCCTTCTAAATTTTTCTTAAAAGCAATTCTACTAATGAATACAATGCGAAGTTCTCCTTCAGTTTTTTTTCTAGGAATAAAATTTATTAGTCGGGGTGCAGTTAAATTTAATGCAGTTTGAACTATTGCTTGTGAACCAAAAACTTTTTTTATTTCTATCGCTTCTAATGCTGATGATGCTTGCCAACGAATTCCTTTGTAAAGGTTCATCATGCGCGCAACAAATAAAAATAATTTCTTTTTAAATGGTTTGATATTTAATGCGCCTTGTCCTAACATTCCTCTTGGGGCTAAAACAAATCTTCGCGCTGGTAAATTTTTATTTCTAATTCTTAACGGATAAATAGTAAAGAAGATCGAGAACAAACTATTTAGATAAAATACATCTGCTTGCTCCTCCAATAATAATTTTCTTAAATTGCTGTAGGTTCTATTTGCAGCAGAAAAATAATAAACTTTACTTCCATCAGCACGAATATTCCATTCATCAGCACGAATAGAACTATAAGGTTCTGTAGCATGTAAATCGGTATCGGAGGTAATGATGCAAAAATCGAATTCATCTTTTAGATGTCCTACAATATTGGAAACAGATTGAATCGGACCTCCAGCTTTATAACCAGGGAGATACCAATCAACCAATACAACTACTTTTTTCTTACGTTGCAAAATTATTTCTTTAAGCTTCTATTCCATTTTGATTCATCCAACTCTCGAGTACCGTGCACAACCACATATCTAACCATCGAACTTGTGCATCACCTTTCTGAAATCTAACCCATGCATTCAACAAATATTCTTGATCGATAAAATCACGTTTTGCAAGTTGTTGAATATTCTTTTCACACAGTGGTTTTAATTCGTTCTTCAACCATACATTCCATGGAAAAACAAATCCCATCTTTTTACGATGAACAATTTCATCTGGTAACAATCCTTGTAAACTATCTACCAATAATTTTTTAGGAAAATGTGGTTTTTTAAATTCATCATTAATCCCTAAAACATATTCTACTAATTCATAATCTAAAAAAGGAACGCGAACTTCTAATGCTACTGCCATGCTCATCTGATCCGCATCACGCAATAAAACATTTTGCATGTAAGTACTCATCTCTGCAATACTTACCTTACTAAGTTCTGGAAGTTCACGCGCACCATCACTTAATTCAGTTGCTAAAATTTCATTTATTGCATCCTTTGGTAATGATGTTAATCCTAGAAGTCCTTTAACATGTTGCGGTAATCCCACTTGTCGTGATAATGGAAAACTCGAATTCAATGTATGATCATCTTGATTCAGCAACTGAACCATTTTATCAGAGGTAATATCCGACTTCATAGTAGCATACGCTGCGCCAGCCATCTTACGAACAGACTTTGGAATCGTAAAAAGCCATTTCATATTTTGTATCTGTAAACTTCTGTTGAATACAGGATATCCCGCGAAGAATTCATCTCCACCTAATCCTGAAAGTGCCATTGTTATTCCGGCTTCGCGCGTGATGCGTGAAACGATATATGAATTCGGCCCATCACCACTCGGATGATCCAATGCATTTAATGCGATAGGTAATTCTTTTAAAAAATCATCTGGCGTTAATCGAAATTCATGATG
>JAYVOC010000201.1:0-2003 GCA_043758125.1 Bacteroidota bacterium
CAGTTTGTTAAGCCGTTTCCCGTTAGATGCAGATTTGAGCAAAGCACTAAAAAGTATTAAGTATGATATAAAGGCATACAGAGGTTTTGTGAACGATTATAAAAACGAAAAAAGCCGAGACGTAAAAAGAGGTTTGCAAAAAATTATTGATACAATTAAAACTGATTTCAGAACAGAAATTATAAAAACAAGTAAAGATTTTCAAAACTGGTATAAAGCAAAAGGTGATTTTGAAAAACTGACACAACAATTCAGTTTTTTTGAAATGACACCAAAAGTAAAGAAGAAATGGAATGAGGATGTTAAAAACGCTTCCGACAAATTGAAAAAATACGAAGCTGTACTAGAGGCAATAAAAACAAATGCCTTATACAAAAATGCTTTTGAATGGCGATTTGAATTTCCAGAAGTATTAAATAATAATGGAGAGTTTGAAGGTTTTGATTTAATCATAGGAAATCCACCATATTTTTCTCTATCTAAAATAAAGGAGCTGGGAAGCTACTTCGAAAATGATGGTTATAAAACGTATTCAAAAGGTGCAGATATATATTGTCTTTTTTATGAAAAAGGTCACAAAATATTGAAATCAAACGGCTTTCTGATTTATATCACTTCAAATTCGTGGCTAAAATCGATTTATGGTGAAACTTTAAAACACTATTTTATTGAGCAAATGCAACCACTTGCATTATTAAATATTCAAGACATGCAAATTTTTAGTGAGGCGACTGTTGAATCTAATATTATCCTTCTTCAAAACTCAAAAATTCAGAAACCTTTTATGGTTTGTAATTTGACTGATAACTATTTGCAAGGCACCTCACTTTCAGAATATTTTGCAATCAATAGTTTCTCTTTTGACGTTCAAAAGAATCCGGATTGGATTATTGGCAATGAACAAACGGGAAGTTTAAAATTTAAAATCGAGCACGATTCTATTCTTTTAAAAGATTTTGGAATTACGATTAACTTCGGAATCAAAACAGGCTATAATGCTGCTTTCATTATTGATAAGGAAACAAGAAATAATTTGATTAATGCAGATATAAAAAACGTTGAAATTATAAAACCAATAATAAGAGGAAGGGATTTAAAACGATATAATTATGAATTTTCAAACCTTTGGATCATCTTTATTCCAAAGGGGTTTACAATTAAAAAGAATTTGGCAAAGGGCAATATAAATTTTATTGCCGAACCAACCCCTCGTTATGGGAATATGGAATTTGATGCTGCGTGGGCTTGGTTTCAAGAGAATTACCAAGCTGTTGCAAAATATTTATTGCCATTCAAATCAAAAGCAGAAGCAAGACAAGATAAAGGTGATTATTGGTGGGAACAAAGAGCCTGCGCATATTTGGAAGATTTCGACAAGCAGAAAATTATTTGGGGTGAGATATCCGACAAAGCAAAATTTGCTGTTGATGAGTTAGGGTATTATGCTGAGGCTACATCCTTTTTAATGACAGGAAAGTGTCTCAAATACTTGCTTTCAATTCTAAATTCTAAAATTTCCGAATGGTATTTTGATCAAATATCAACAACAACTGGAATGGGAACTAATCGTTGGAAGAAATATAAAATAGAGTTGTTTCCAATCAAAAACATTTCAGAAAAAGAGCAACAACCATATGTTAATTTAGTTGATAAAGTTCTTGAAGCCAAACAGCAAGGTAAAGACAGCATAGAACTTGAAAGGCAAATCGATGAATTGGTTTATAAGCTATATGATATTACAGCAGAGGAACAAAAAATAATTGAAAGAAATTGAAAAGCAAATTATCTCTAAATTTGAAAGATAATAAATGAAAGAAAGTATTAACATAGCGGTGAATCACGAAGTTCTTGTTTGGGCAAGAGAAGCTATTGTATTGAATCGAGCTAACGCATCTGAAAAAACAGGCATATCTGCAAAGCGGTTAGTTCAGTTAGAGGTAGGAGAAAAACAACCAACTTTAGAGGAGCTAAAGGAGCTTTCAAAGGTTTACAAAAGAACGATT
>JAYVOC010000202.1:0-3770 GCA_043758125.1 Bacteroidota bacterium
TTCCTTTAGAGTCAAGCATTAAATTCTGACCGAATAAAACAGAATTATTTTTTCTTCTGAATGTGCTTAATGTTTTTAACGGCTCACTGCTTCTCTCTGCTGTTTCTTGGTCAATAGTTGTAATAACACATCTGCCACAAAGCTTAACTCCTAAAAATGACACTTCCCCAATATTGAATTTTTTCCAGTCATCTTCTTCAAATGCTTCTCCTCCACTAAACACAAAGTTCGGTCGAAAACGATTCATTGGAATTTGATTAGACAACCGATTATTTAAATCTGCCAATGTAGCTTCACCAATAATTAAAAATGGATATCCATCAGCGAAACTTACCACTTCATTATCTTTCGCATAGTCTTTGTCAATATATCTTCGAGAATGATCTGGCATATAAACCAGTCTGCAATTTATACCTAGTAATTCTTGAAACCATTTATCGATTGTTTCATTATAATGTATTGCTTGGCATGTGTCATCCCAAATTTTTACCATCAACGTATTCCCGTTGTTAATTGTAAATGGAATTGTTATTTGCTTTAAGGGATCCTGTTTAGATGACAATGTAAAGCCATCCTCTGCAAATTGAACATTAATCATTGCCATTTCCGAACATTCTCTTTGGGAGATAAAAATATTATTTTCATTGATGAGCATCCATCGACGATCAAATTTTAAACCACGCTCCTCCGCTATTGCAGACGAGAGGCTTATCCCACCAAGTGATTTAATAGGATAAATAATGATAGAAGTAAGTAATAATTGTTTCATCTTTCGTTATGATCGATTAGGAGTTCAAATTTAGCATTCTATTATGAATATAACGTATGAGAATTAATTAACTTTACACTCCATTATAAAGTATGCTCGAATTTATCCTCAATACTAAAAAGATTCAAACGGATTTGCCTTGTGGTATGACGATGCTTGATTTTGTTCGCTATGAGTCACATCTAAAAGGAACTAAAATTGGTTGTCGCGAAGGTGATTGCGGAGCGTGTACAATATTAGTTGGCGAAATCTACAACAATCGTTTGCGCTATCGTTCTATGACATCCTGTTTAATGCCGATTGGAAATGCAAATGGTAAACACATCGTCACTGTTGAAGGAATAAATATGGATGATTTAAGTCCTGTTCAAAAAGCGATTATTGACGAAGGAGGTACGCAATGCGGTTTTTGTACTGTTGGTTTTGTGATGTCATTAACTGGTTATTGTTTGGATGAAAAAAAATCTAACAATGAAAATGCTATTGCATCTATTGATGGAAATATTTGTCGCTGTACAGGATATAAATCATTAGAGAAAGCAGCTTTTAATATCACTGAACAATTACAAAATCGTGATGCAGAATCAAAAATTAATTGGTTAATAGAGAATAAATTTATTCCAAGTTATTTTGCAGAGATTGAACAACGTTTGGTTGCAATTCAGAATACTAAAAGTTCAAATACAACTTCTGTTAAAGTTGGTGGTGGAACGGATTTATATGTTCAAAAGCATGACAGTATGGTTCATACGGAGATTGACTTTTTGTTTGATAATGTGGATTTAAATGGAATACAAAAAATTGATAATACCATTTACTTAGGTGCATCAGTAACGGTGGAAGATATTCGTTCGAATGCAATGATGCTTGATATCTTTCCAAATTTGATTACTCATTTAAAATTGGTATCCTCAACGCCAATACGAAATATGGCAACTCTTGCGGGTAACTTTGTGAATGCTTCACCCATTGGAGATATGACTATTTTCTTTTTAGCATTAGATGCGCGGATCGTTTTATCTGATCAAAAAAGTAATAGGACAATTAAATTAAAGGATTTTTACAAAGGATATAAATTACTTGATAAAACACCAGATGAATTCATCGAGCAAATTCAATTTGATGTTCCTACTAAAAATACTTATTTCAATTTCGAGAAAGTTTGCAAACGAACACATCTCGATATAGCAAGTGCAAATAATGCAATAAGAATTTCACTTGCAGAAAATATTGTTGAAGAAATTGCAATTGCTGTTGGTGGAGTTTTTGCTTATCCACTGTATCTTACAAAGACCTCTGCATTTTTAAAGAAAAAAATGCTGAATGCAGAAAATATACTAGCAGCAGCGGAGATTCTTCAAACAGAAATTGCACCCATCAATGATGCACGAGGTGATATGGAATACAAACGATTACTTACGCGACAATTATTTTTTGCACATTTTATAAAAATGTTCCCCAATATTATTTCTGCTGAAGCATTATTACTTAACGAATTTTCTGCTTAACGTATGAAAAATATTGATTCCAGATCACATACGCGAGGTGAATCTATTTATGTAGATGACATTCCTGTTTTACAAGGAACACTTTATGCCGCAGTATTTGATTCAACAGTAGCTCATGGAAAAATTATTCATCTTGATGTTACCGATGCATTAGCAATAGCTGGTGTTGAACGCATTTTAACGTATAAAGATATTCAAGGCGAAAATCAGATTGGCGGAATCATTCCTGACGAACAATTATTAGCATCTAATGTTGTAGATTTTTGCGGAATGCCTATTGCAATTGTTGTTGCTATCAGTGATGAAATAGCACACGCTGCACTCAAAAAAATTAAAGTTCAAATTGAATCATTGCAAGTAATTATTGATCCACGTGAAGCTGCAAAACAAAATAAATTAATTATCCCTCCAAGAACTTTTCAAATTGGTGATTCGCAAGAAACATTTAATAAATGCGAATATATTTTTGAAGGCACTGCAGACTCAGGTGGTCAAGAGCATTTGTACATTGAGACGCAAGGAGCGTATGCGGTCCCGATGGAAAACGGAAACATCAAAATTTATTCTTCTACGCAAGGACCAACAGCTGTTCAACGTACAACTGCAAGAGTTCTTGGAATACCAATGCATAAAATCGAAGTAGAAGTAACACGATTAGGTGGAGGTTTTGGTGGGAAAGAAGATCAAGCAACTACGTGGGCTATCGTTGCAGCATTGGCAACATTTCATTTAAAAAAACCCGTTAAATGTATTTTGAATAGGATGGAAGATATGCGTATGACAGGGAAGCGCCATCCTTATTCAAGCGATTTTAAAATTGGTCTTTCAAAAGAGTTTAAAATACTTGCTTATGAAGCCACGTTTTATCAAAATGCTGGAGCTGCCGCAGATCTTTCACCTGCTGTGATGGAACGTACGTTGTTTCATGCAACCAATACTTATTTTGTTCCGAACACAAAAGTTACTGCATATAGTTGCAAAACAAATCTTCCTCCCAATACTGCCTTCCGTGGATTTGGTGGTCCACAAGGAATGTTTGTGATGGAAGCCGCTATCGCAAAAGCAGCTGAAGAATTAGGAATTTCTTCAACCATTATTCAGCAAAAAAATTTATTAAAGGAAGATGATCTCTTTCACTTCGGACAACATACAAAAGGATGCGAAGCGGAAAATTGTTGGAACACAGCTATTGATAAATTTGATTTCGAAAAATTAGAACACAAAATACAAGATTTCAATTCGAAAAATAATTTCATAAAAAAGGGAATTGCGATCATGCCAATTTGCTTTGGAATTTCTTTCACCAAAACACTAATGAATCAAGCACGAGCATTGGTGCATGTTTACACTGATGGAAGTGTATCAGTTAGTACGGGTGCTGTTGAAATGGGACAAGGAGTAAATACAAAGATGTTACAAGTAGCAGCAAAAGTTTTTTCAATTAATCATTCAAAAGTAAAAGTAGAAAGTACCAATACAACTCGTGTTGCCAA
>JAYVOC010000203.1:0-29563 GCA_043758125.1 Bacteroidota bacterium
GGATGTTAACTGTCCACCCATTAAATGAGATGCGTTTGAAACAAATCCCATAATTAAGATGGAACATGTAAGAAGTAGTTGTTTTTTCATTGGCTTTAGATTTAAGTATAGGAGTTGAAGGTAGTATTTCGATTTTAAAGTAATTTCACGATTATTAGCATCTACTTTTGTTTTTCTTATTATTAAAGATTTGTTGATCTTTGTGAAATCTGAACCTATGAATAAAATTCATCCACTAACATTAGTTAGTGGTACTAATCGTTCAAAAGTTTCAGCAAACAGTAAAGTATTTTTCAATCTTCAATTTCAAATTTATTAACAGTACCAAACATTTCAACTTGACATTCAAAGATTTTAATTTCGAAGCATCACTCCTAGAGGGATTGACCTCGATGGGTTTTAACAGCCCGACCCCAATACAAGTATTAGCCATTCCACTAATTTTAGCTAATAGAGATCTAATTGCATGCGCACAAACTGGAACTGGTAAAACTGCTGCATACCTGTTGCCTGTTATTAATAAAATTATCAAAGCTCACACCGAGACAATCAACACATTAATTATTGTACCTACTCGAGAATTAGCGATACAGATCGACGAAGCCTTACAAGGATTTTCTTATTTCACCCCAATAAGTGCTGTAGCTATTTATGGAGGAACTGGTGGGGATTCCTTTGAAATTGAAAAAAGAGCATTAAGTGAAGGAGCCAATATTATCATTGCAACACCGGGTAGATTGCTAACTCATTTTAATCAAGGGTATGTAAAAATTGATCATCTAAAACATTTGATACTTGATGAAGCAGATCGTATGCTAGACATGGGTTTCAGTGATGATTTAAATCGCATCATAAGCTTTTTACCAATTGAGCGGCAGTCATTACTATTTTCAGCAACTATGCCTCCAAAAATCAGGACAATGGCAAAGAAGATCTTAATTGATCCTGAACAAATTAACATTGCTGTTTCGAAACCAGCAGAAGGCGTCCTACAAGGAGCTTACTTAGTTCATGATGCGCAAAAAATTGAACTGATTATCGATCTTTTAAAAGGAAAAGAAATTAGTAGTGTGTTGATTTTTTCATCAACGAAAGAAAAAGTAAAAGACCTTGAAAAAGAATTACGCAAATTAAAATTTAATGCAGCAGCGATACATTCTGATTTAGATCAAAAGCAACGCAACGATGTATTACGTCAGTTCAGGAATAATAATTTACAAATCTTAGTTGCTACAGATATATTGAGTCGTGGGATTGATATTGAATCAATTGGATTGGTAATAAATTATGATGTGCCGGGAGACGCAGAAGATTATATTCATCGAGTTGGAAGAACTGCTCGCGCAGCATCAACAGGAGTTGCTTTAACATTTATAAATATAAATGATCAAGGCAAGTTTAAAAAGATTGAAGATTTAATTGGCGATGAAATTCGAAAGTTACAATTGCCAATGCATATTTTAGCAGGCCCAGCTTACGAGCCAGAAAAAAATAAAGGGAAAGGAAATCACCGACCGAAACATTTTAAGAGGAAATAATTTTTCTCAAAATAATTTAGCATCAATAAAAATAGTTTTACGTGGAAGAGGCAGAAAATTTTAAACGCATAAATAAGTTTATTAGTGAAACAGGTTTTTGTTCTCGTAGAGAGGCTGATCGACTTATCGAAGAAAAGCGTGTTCAAGTAAATGGAGTCAATGCAGAATTAGGAACAAAAGTAAGTAAGAATGATATCGTAAGTATTGACGGAATAGCAATGAAAGTTGCAGAAGAATTTATTTATATGGCATTTAATAAACCTGTTGGCGTTACTTGTACGACTGATTTAAAAGACAAATTTAATATCATCGAATTCATCAATTATCCAACAAGAATTTTCCCAATTGGTCGCTTAGATAAGCCATCAGAAGGATTAATATTTTTGACGAATGATGGTGATATTGTAAATAAAATTTTACGTGCTGGAAATAATCATGAAAAGGAATATGTAGTCACAGTTGATCGGTCACTCACCGATGATTTTATTTCGAAAATGTCGAATGGTGTTGGAATATTAGGAACTATTACAAAAAAATGCTTTGTAAAAATGGAAAGCAGATATCAGTTTCGAATAATACTCACACAAGGATTAAATCGTCAAATTAGAAGAATGTGTGAGGCTTTCGGATACAAAGTTCAAACATTAAATAGAATTCGAATTATGAACATAACACTTGAAGGAATTCCGCAAGGAGAATTTCGTCTTTTAAGTGAACAAGAAATTCTTTCAATTAATAAATTAGTTGCTGGATCTAGTATGACTGAAGAAGCATCGTACTTGGAAAATGAAATTGAATAAGGCAATTTAGAATTCAAAAATATAGATGATATAATTTAAAATAATTCACATTTTAAGTGAATTATTTTAAATTAAAAAGATACTGCCATCTTCACTTTTTTATTTTTAATTTTTTCGTTGGAAATAAGTTTCAATAAGTTATCCACCTTATTTGATTTGATTGCGGCGTAGGCAAAATTATCAAGCACTTCTATTTTACCTAATTCATCTTTTTGTAGATCACCTTTTTGGAGAAGTAATCCAACAATATCAACTTTATTTACTTTATCTTTTCTTCCAGCACCAATAAAAATTGTAGTCCACTCAGTTGGTGATGGCAACACTGTATTTTCATTTAAAATTTCTTCAGCTAAATCTTCTTTAATGAAAGAAGGTTTATGTTCATCTTCAGCAAGTACTAAATATGCTTTTCCCTTCGCATACATTCGTGCCGTTCGCCCATTGCGATGCGTATATGCCTCCTCGTTAATAGGAATTTGGTAATGAACTACAGTTTCAATTTCTGGAATATCTAATCCACGTGATGCAAGATCGGTAGTAATTAAAATACGATGACTTCCATTTCGGAATTTTATTAATGCACGTTCTCTATCCTCCTGCTCCATTCCTCCATGAAAAATATCATGATATATTCCTTTACTTTTTAGAAGAACACTAATACGTTCAACGGCATCACGGTGATTACAAAAAACCAAGGTTGCTTTATTTCCTACTTTACAAATCAATTTAAATAAAGTTTCAAGTTTATCCACACCAACAGAACGAACAATTGATAATTTTAAATCTGGCGCACTAGGAACATCTTTCAAAAAATTAATTTCGAAAGAATTTTTTAAATCTGCGAAAGCTGGAATAACATCCATCTTTGTTGCAGATGTGAGTATGCGGCGTTGAACTTTTTTTAAATGAGAAATTATAAACGACATTTCATCCTGAAAACCTAATTCGAGCGCCTTATCGAATTCATCGAGAACTAAAAACCGAACTTCATTTACATCGAAACTTTCGTTGCGCACATGATATGCAATTCGTCCGGGAGTTCCAATAAGTACTGCTGGTGGATCTGATAAATTATTGCGTTCTGTTTTAGTTGGATGACCACCATAACAGCAATTTACTTTATAGCCTGTCGACATTAATTTAAAAACTTGTTCAATTTGTATTGCTAACTCACGTGAAGGAACAAGTATTAATGCTTGAACTCCTTTTTTGTCGTCTTTCAATCTCTTTAATAAAGGAAGTAAAAAACCAAGCGTTTTTCCCGATCCTGTAGGTGATAAAAGAATTAAATCTTTATCTTCCTTTGCTGCTTCAAGTGTAGTTTTCTGCATCTCATTTAATGCAGCAATCTTTAAGTTCTCCAGCGCCTTTGCAATCATCATTTTAATTAATATTTCGGTGCAAAGGTAGGTAATCCTAACTCCTTAACACGAATGGCTGATTGAAAGAGGTGAATAAGAACATAAAGGCACAGAATAAAAAAATATTTTGGAAATATATTTAATATTTAGATATTTGCCTAATTATATAAACTTAGAAATGAATATTGCTTTCAAAGCGTTAGACGATCCCACAAGAAGAAAGATACTAGAGCTACTTCGGGTAAAGGATATGACAGCGGGTGAAATTGCAGATGCTTTTGAAATCAGTAAGCCAAGTATTTCTCATCATCTTGATTTACTTCGTCAGGCAGACATGGTTGTTTCGATTAAAGAAGGACAGTTTATACGCTATTCATTAAACACAACAGTTTTTGATGGAATTATGAAATGGATGTTGGATATCTCCCAGAAAAAAGAAATTAAAACACGAAGAAAATGAAAACGATAAAACAGGAATTCATTAATTGGATACTATTAATAATTCCCATAATTTATATTGCAATTAACTGGGAAAAATTTCCTGCACAGGTTCCAATTCACTTTAATTTTGATGGAGAGCCCAACAATTATGCGTCAAAAATTGTAGGGTTGATTCTTTTACCTGGAATAAATGTTTTTACTTACATTTTACTTTTAATTACGCCCTACATTGATCCGCGAAAAAATAATTACGCATTATTCATAAGTAAATATACTATCATTCGCACTTTACTCCATTTATTTTTGTGCGAAATTATTTTACTGGTTTGTTATTATTCATTAGGAAATAAAATTAATATTTCTGTGATTGGTACTTATTCTGTAATTGCCATGTTTTTAATAGTAGGAAATTATCTTGGTAATTTACGTTCCAACTATTTTATAGGCATACGTGTTCCTTGGACATTAGAAAGCGAAGAAGTTTGGAACTTGACGCATCGTTTTGCTGGAAAATTATGGGTTGGCCTCTCAATAGTTGCATTGATTGCAGTGTATTTATTACCTCCTAACAAAATAATATTGCCCACTTATATTTTTGTCATTGCTGGTTTACCAATTATTTATTCCTATTTAAAATTCAAATCGATTAATTCCTCGAAAATAAAATGAAAAATATTCTAATAATTATATTTCTTCTAATTTCCATTTCTAAAATTGAGGCACAAAATCGGATGACTCCAGAAGGAGCTGCAGCGGAAATACTCAATAATTTAAATAATAAAGAATTTAAGAAAGTAACGGAACTCTTTGATGATAACATTGCATCCAAAATAAGCGAAGAGAAACTAAGCCAAATTTATGCGTCATTACTTGATAAATTTGGTGCGTTTAAGAGCAAAACATCGTCTCCTTCAAGGCGTCAAATGGATGGCTCAATAGTAGTGGATCAATTATGTGAATTTGAAAATATGAGCCTTAATTTTCGAGTTAAATTTAACGAGACGAATAAAATAAGTGGATTGCAATTTCTTCCTCCTACATCAAAATTAAGTTATAAAATTCCCAATTATGCAAGGCAAGATTCCATCCTTGAAAAAGACATAAAAATAAGTAGTGGCGAATACCAACTTCCAGGAGTGTTAACATTACCTAAAGTTGGAACTCATTTCCCAATTGTTATTTTAGTACATGGATCTGGTCCAAATGATAAAGACGAAAGTATTGGACCGAATAAAATTTTTAAGGATATTGCTTATGGATTATCTGCACAAGGAATTGCTGTTTTACGATATGATAAAAGAACACTTGTGTATTCCGAACAGATGAAAGAAATGCAGGATAAATTAACTGTGGACGAAGAGACAACAATTGATGTAAAGGCCGCGATCGCATTTGCAAAAAGTATTAAAGAAATTGATTCTAAAAAAATATTTATTATTGGACATAGTTTAGGTGGGATGTTAACACCAAAAATTGCAATGGAAAATCCAGAAATTGCTGGGGCAATTATAATGGCTGGAAATGCAAGACCTCTTCCTGATCTAGTTATTGATCAAACAAATTATTTGATGCATATGGATGAATTCACTTCTGACGACCAAAAAAATTTAAATGTAGTGAAAAAGCAATGTGAATTAGCAAAAAGCAATTTACTTAGTGTTAAAACTTCAACAGATTCATTACCGCTACAAACTCCAGCAGCATACTGGCTAAATCTACAAAACTATAACCAAACAACAGTTGCTTCGAAAATCAAAACGCCATTATTTATACTTCAAGGTAAGCGTGATTATCAAGTAACAACAAAAGAATTTGATTTATGGAAAATTGCGCTGAAAGGAAAAAAAAATGTTAGCTTTCAATTATATGATAAATTGAATCATTTGTTTTTTGAAGGTCAGGGTGAATTAAGCATTCCGAAAGAATACGAAGAACAACACAATGTAGCTTCTTATGTTATCGATGATATTGCTACATTTATATTCAACAATAAAAAATAAATTTGCATGAATAACATTTTTAGATTTCAAACGTATAAGACCATGGAAACTACAATTAGGTTTTCGGGAGTATTTGACTTACCTTTGTGGTAATAATGGCGTTTTGTGGATAATATTATCATCTACCGCAAAATAAATTGAGACAAAAATTTATAGATTTTTGCTATTCAGCTCAATTAAAATCCCCCTCTTAAATTGATAGCCTTTAGTCAATTTTTGCTGCTATTCAAATATTGATTAGCAACGTTAAGCCCTATCTATATAATTGGTGCATGACACAAAAGGAATCTTTCTCATCAGGCTTTTGATTAAGAATCTTTAACTAAGAAAGCCGACATTAATTTACTCAACGAATGAACTTCGATCAATTAAATCTTATTGAGCCTATCCTCATGGCTTTAAAAACTGAGGGTTACACAACTCCTACTCCAATACAGGAGCAAGCAATTCCAATTTTACTTGCTAAACAAGATCTTTTAGGATGTGCTCAAACAGGCACTGGAAAAACTGCGGCATTTGCAATTCCAATACTTCAACTTCTACATGAAGAACGTCATGAAGACAAAGGCAACAAAAAAATCAAAGCATTAATCTTAACACCAACTCGTGAATTAGCCATTCAGATTGATGAAAGCTTTGAAGCTTATGGTAAGCATTGCAATCTTCGTCACATGGTAATTTTTGGTGGTGTATCTCAACTAGCACAAACAAATGCATTAAAAAAAGGTGTTGATATTTTAGTTGCAACGCCTGGTCGTTTATTAGACTTGATGAATCAAGGATTTATTTCTTTGCATCACATTAAATTCTTTGTACTTGATGAAGCGGATCGTATGCTAGACATGGGATTCATACATGATGTTAAAAAAGTAATTGCAAAATTACCTGCTAAACGTCAAACATTATTTTTCTCAGCCACAATGCCATCAGAGATTCAAAAGTTAGCTGATTCAATTTTACATCAACCAAAGAAAGTTGAAGTTGCTCCAGTTTCATCTACGGCAGATACTATTGAACAACACGTTTATTTTGTGGAGAAGAAAGACAAAAAGTCATTACTACTTCACCTTTTAGGCAATCCTGCAATTGCATCTGCACTTGTATTTACACGTACAAAACATGGAGCTGATAAAGTTGTAAAAGATCTTGTGAAAGCGGGAATTAAATCGGATGCAATTCACGGTAACAAATCACAAAACGCAAGACAAAGAGCATTAAATAATTTCAAAGATGGCTTATCTCGTGTATTAGTTGCTACAGATATTGCTGCTAGAGGAATTGACATTGACCAATTATCACATGTGTTTAATTATGAGTTACCAAATATTCCAGAATCTTATGTTCATCGAATTGGAAGAACGGGTCGTGCTGGAGCAAGTGGTATTGCAATATCTTTTTGTGATGAAGAAGAAAAGGAATATTTAAAGGACATTCATAAATTGATTGGAAAATCAATTCCTACAGTTACTGAACACCCCTATCCGATGAGTGACTATATGCCTACTCAACGCACTTCAGCACCAGCAAAGAACAATC
Source organism: Bacteroidota bacterium (assembly GCA_043758125.1). Lineage (GTDB taxonomy): Bacteria > Bacteroidota > Bacteroidia > AKYH767-A > OLB10 > JANXSD01. Next base: position 7,677 of record JAYVOC010000203.1, read on the forward strand.
AAAATAATTCACAGAGAAGATCAGCGCCACCAAGACGAACGAATAACAATGATCGTACTTGGTCGAAAGATCGGCGAGTTAAAAGTTCAAATTAAAAATATTGGAATCACACAACGAAGCCCTGAAGTATTAGTATTTCAGGGCTTCTGTTATAACATCAACTAATGAATATTAATTTTCGATTCTGGAGTTTCTCTTTTGTGTTTCCACCTTCTGTGTGTCCATAACCAATATTGTGGTTCCTTAATGATCTGTTCTTCGATTAGTTTTGTTACAGTTTCAATAATATAACCATGAGCAGTATCACGTGGATGTTCGGTTATAGTACTAAATTGAAAAGTATAATGACCACGTTTAACTTTATTAATTGTTCCATACAACACTGGATAATCGTAATCCTTTGCATATTTCTCTGCACCAAATAGTGCTGGTGTATCTTGATTTAAAAATTTAAGCCAATACGACTTTCCAGGATGACCCGGAGATTGATCAACAGCAAAAATAGTAGCAGTTAAATGATTTTTATATTCATCAAAAACAGCTTTTACTTTTCTAGTACTTGCCAAAATAAGCCCGAACTTACTTCTGCTTTCTCTCATTTTCTTATCAAAAAAAAGATTTGATAATGGCAAATACAAACCTATCGTTTGATGTTTAATTTGTTTATCTATTGCAGTAGCGATCCACTCCCAATTATTGTAATGTCCTCCCGCAAGTATGATGCTTTTTTCATTGTCAAAAAATTTATTAAGAAGTTCAGGGTTCAATAAAATCATTCTTAAACTTATTGATTTATCCGAAATGGTAAAAGATTTTATAGTTTCAACCATGATATCACAGAGATGTTTGTAAAACAACAAAGCAATATGATTAATTTCCATTTCTGATTTTTCAGGAAATGAATTATGGAGGTTTTCAAGCACTACTTTTTTACGATAACCTACAAGGTAGTACAAAACGAAAAAGAGTACGTCGGAAAGAAAGTATAAAACCCTAAAAGGTAATAGTGATATCGGTATGATAATGAAATAATAAATGAAATAGTTTAGAATAATCATGAATTTAAAAATGCTTGATTTTTGTGAATTGCACAAATTTACGATTATTATACGCGGCAGAAAACCTACTTATCAATAGAAAATACGTTTGCAAACTATAAAATTAAGTGAAAATACCTCAATTTACATTTTAAATAGCATGATTTAAATTCAAAATAACTATTTAACTTTCAACAGCTTAAGAACTAAAGTAATTAAATTACATCTATAAAAAACACAAATTCAGCATAAAAGAGTTTTAATGAGATAATTTTTTGATGAAACCTCTTGATATAAGCTAATTTGTGTATCTTTGATGCATTAATTAAACTCAACATTATTAAAATGAAAAAAGGTAAAGTAAAATTTTACAATGAAACCAAAGGTTACGGATTCATCAATGACAGTGAATCAGGAGAGGACATTTTTGTTCATTCAACAGGACTGAAAGACGAAATTCGTGAAGGTGATGCTGTAGTATTCGAAGTAACTCCAGGTAAAAGAGGAATGAATGCAGTAAACGTTCGCGTAGAAGCATAATTATTCAAACTCATTGAAAAAAATCCGCCTCAAAAGGGCGGATTTTTTTTTATCTATTTATCTTTCAAAATAAATTTAATAACCCCTAAAGATTCATGTCATTTGATTACAAATTATCTTTTTTACCGCTTAAAGATTAATATATCCTGTTCAGCAAAAAAAAGGTAAAAACAGTTCAATTATTAATGAACAAATTGTAATTTTACTACAAGAACATACATCCAAAATGAAACTTCTAAACTTTTTTAAGGAATTCCTTGTAAAGCGACTTCCTCTTTATTACATCGTAATAACACTTTTGCTCTTTGCTGGGGGCAACTATTTCTTTATGAAGCAATATGCGCTCACAAATAATTCCCAAAATCTACAGAAGATTGAATACAATACCTGCATCACTAAGATGAGTCAGGTTCGTATAAAGGATTTCAAGTTTATTCACCCATTACTTTTAACAGATATCCCCAATGAATCTGAAGATTTGCTTTCATTAAAAAATGAAATTAATACATTTATTGAGAGTAAAAAATCGATTGGTGAAATAAGTAATGCATCAGTTTATTTTAGAGAATTAAATGATGGAAGCTGGATGAATATTAATGGAAATGAAGGATTTCATCCAGGAAGTCTCATTAAAATTCCTATATTATTAACTTATTTGAAATATGCAGAAGACAATCCCTCATTGTTAAATAAACAAATCAAGTACGAAAAGGTATTTAGCAACATGCCTAACCAAGAGTTTCCTGATAAGATGATTCAAGTTGGAAAGTCATATAAGGCGAATGAGCTTCTTGAAGCAATGATAGAAAATTCTGATAATGCTGCCACAATGCTTTTGATTCAGAACGTAAATATGAATGGTTTTAAGAAGCTCTTTACAGATATTGGACTTCCTGAACCTCCGGAAAATGATCCAAATTTTTCCATTTCTGCTGTTGATATATCAAAGTTTCTAAGAATACTTTATAGTTCAACTTATTTAAAAACTGCTAGTTCAGAATATGCATTAACACTTTTATCTAAAAGTACATTTCAGCTAGGTATTGCGCATGCTATTCCTAAAGAAATTGCTATAGTACATAAATTTGGAGAACAAGGTACTCCACTTGGTAAGGAATTGCATGAGATTGCAATTATATACCTTAATAATAGCCCATATTTATTAACTATTATGACTCAAGGTAAGGAAATGGATAAGTTGCCACCAATTCTAAGTGAAATATCCAAAATTACGTACAACCATTTAAATACAAACTTGTAAAAAATTTGTATTTGAAGATTTATTTAATTTTATATACGTTATATTTTCCAATAATTTAACACATGAAAACGCATTATTGAACGAAAGAAAATTTGATTTTTTCTTAAATAATTTTTATACCACGGTATGTTTTATTAATCCTTTAAATGTAATAGAATCAATCCATGTGTACTTATGCAGTAGGTTTAAAATAACTCATTGCAAAAATAAACACTTGAATTTTGATGAAATTGATTAGGTAAATCAAATTATTGTGAAGAATTTAAATTTTATTTTTCATAAGTATAAAGTACTCGAATTAAATTAAAAAATGACAATGGCTTAAATGCATTATTGACTAATTTTTTCTACCCTCCTCCTGTTTTAGAAGCGGCTATAATGCCAACTCTATCATGGGATCCCAAAAAATATTTTTAAAATTTAAAATTTGATCAACATCGAATTTCACTCCTTCCTTTTCAAGTAGTTGTTGCATTTTATTAGGTTCTCCAAAATGATGTTTACCAGTTAATAATCCGTTTCTGTTCACGACTCTATGTGCAGGAATTGGTGGGATCATTGTATGAGATGCATTCATGGCCCAACCTACCATCCTCGCAGATTGAGCAGCGCCAAGATATTTCGCAATTGCACCATAAGATGTTACTCGCCCTTTTGGGATAAGCTTCACTACTTCGTAAACTTGTTCGAAGAAAGAAAAATCTTTCGGTAGAATTTTCATCTGGTGATTATAATCATGATGTTTTTAGGAACTCCTAAATTAGTGATTTTTACTTTGATCCAATCATAAAATAAATTCGATAGCTTCACGATCGAGGAGTGCAATGAAACTAAATTATACTCAACGGAGATTCCATAGGATCTTAGTCAAGCGGTAATGGTAATGATTACAATCCTGAATTTGTTTCTATTTTCACAGAATAAAAAATCATAATCAATATGGGAGTTTGGTATTCGGTTTTTGTAAGAAGTTTTGCTGATGGAAATAAAGATGGAATTGGTGATTTGAATGGCTTGATAGAAAAGATGGATTATTTTTCAGAACTAGGAATTGAAGGTTTGTGGTTACTTCCAATTTTTCCATCACCATCGTATCATAAATATGATGTGACGAATTATAATTCAATAGATCCTGAATATGGAACTATCGCTGAATTTAATTTATTGATTCAAAATGCACATCATCGAGGAATAAAAATAATTCTTGATATGGTGTTAAACCACACTAGTGATCAACATCATTATTTTCAAGCTGCGATGCAAAGTAAAAGAAATCCCTATCGAAAATGGTATGTATGGAAAAAAGCAAAAGAGATTCCTGCTAATGAAATTTCTTCATGGCATGTTCCTAAGGCAGGGCCGCAAGACGAATTTTATTACGGACTTTTTTGGAGAGGAATGCCTGATCTTAATTATGATAATCTAGCCGTTAGAAAAGCAGCAAAAGATATTGCAACTTTCTGGTTAAATTTAGGTGTGGATGGATTTCGTTTAGATGCTGCAATGCATATTTTTCCTCCAGGTAAAGAAGATGCAAATTATAAATGGTGGCAAGAATTTCGTTCTCATGTTTCAACTTTAAATCCTGATGCAATAGTTGTTGGTGAAATTGCTGAATCATGCGGATATATCGCACCATACCTATACAAAGGAGTAACATCCGCATTTAATTTTGAACTATCAGAACGCATCACACAAGCTGTTTTAAATGGTCATCATGATTGTTTGCCAGTTTGGTTAAAAGGTGTTCGTGATCTTTATAAAGGCATTGAGCCACAATCAAAGGATTCCATTTTTTTAAGTAATCATGATCAAGAAAGAATTGCATCACGCCTTAATGGTGATAGTAGAAAAATAAAATTGGCAGCAGCAATATTACTTACCTTACCAGGCATTCCATTTATATATTACGGTGAAGAAATTGGTATGCTTGGAAACAAGCCTGATGAAAATATTCGAGAACCGTTTTTGTGGAAAAATGAAAAAGATAATGATCGTACACGTTGGATAAAACCAATTTTTAGTACTGATGCAACGGTCGATCCTTTAGATGAACAACGAGAAGATCCATCATCAATTTACCATCTTTACAAAAATTTGATTCGCATTCGCAATACAAATAAAATACTTGAACTTGGTGAAATTGATACTGTACATTGCAAAGAAAATGAAGTGCTTATTTTTTCTATTTCTTATCAAAATAATATCTTTTTAATTTTACATAATCTCATTAACGAAAGTGTAATTTTAAAAAACGATGATGATCCTAAGCATAGTTTTCAATTAATCTATGAATCTCATCCTGATTGTGAAGCCAATGAATATGATTTTAAATTGGCACCTTTCTCCTCAATGATTCTTTCAATATTACCTTAACAATCGTTTTTTCTACAACAAGAAATAAAAGATTTTTATCAGTAAAAGTAGCTTAACGAAGGACAGCATCGTATCCTGTATTATCTTTGCACCTCTTTCACAAAATTTATGAATATCAAAATTACCTTGCCCGACAATTCCGTGCGTGACTACCCAAAAGGCACCAACGCTATGGATATTGCAAAATCGATCAGTGAAGGCTTAGCCCGTAACGTTCTTGCTGCAAAGATAAATGGAGAAGTCCGTGACTTAATGCGCCCAATTGACAGTGATTCCTCTCTGCAACTGCTAACATGGAAAGACGATGAAGGCAAGAATACAATGTGGCACTCATCAGCCCATTTGATGGCGGAAGCATTAGAAGCAAGTTTCCCTGGTATAAAGTTTTGGGTTGGACCAGCACTCTCGAGTGGATTTTATTATGATGTTGATTTTGGAGGTCGCTCTTTTTCTTCCGAAGATTTTAAATTGATCGAGGATAAAATGGCGGAACTTGCTAAGCAAAATAATCCGTATATCCGTAAGGAGATGACGAAAGCTGAAGCCACTGCTTACTTTACGGAGAAGCAAGATCAATATAAACTTGATTTATTAAGTAACCTTGAAGATGGAACAATTACGTTTTATACTCAAGGTAACTTTACGGATTTATGTCGTGGGCCACATATTCCAAGTACTGGTTCGATTAAAGCAATTAAACTTTTAAATGTTGCCGGCGCCTACTGGAAAAACGATTCAAATAATCCACAATTAACTCGTATCTACGGAATAACTTTTCCTAAAAAGCAGGAATTGGATGAGTACATTGTAATGATTGAAGAGGCTAAAAAAAGAGATCATCGTAAGATTGGTAAGGAGATGGGAATTTTTACTTTTGATGATGATGTTGGTCCTGGATTGCCTTTATGGATGCCAAATGGAGCCGTTATTATTGAAGAACTTGAGCGCTTAGCGAAAAAGACCGAGTTAAAGGCTGGTTATAAGCGTGTGCGTACACCTCATATCGCCAAAGAAAGTATGTATCTGACAACTGGTCACTTGCCTTATTATGCTGATAGCATGTTTCCACCGATGGAATTCGATGGTGAACGCTATTATCTGAAGCCAATGAATTGTCCTCATCATCATAAAATTTTTAAAGAGTTAAACCCTTCTTACAGAGATCTCCCTATTCGTCTTGCTGAGTACGGCACTTGTTACCGTTACGAGCAAAGTGGTGAATTATTTGGCTTAATGCGAGTACGTTGTTTACAGATGAACGATGCACATATTTATTGCAGTAAAGATCAGTTTACACAAGAGTTTAATGCAGTGAATGATATGTATCTTAAATATTTTAAAATATTTGGGATAGAAAAATATGTGATGCGTTTCTCAACACATTCACCTGAGAAATTAGGAAAGAAATATGTGAATGAACCTGAGTTATGGCTTGAAACCGAAGACATGGTGCGCAGAGTGTTGATCGATTCCAAGATTCCTTATGTAGAGGTTCCTGATGAAGGAGCTTTCTACGGACCGAAGATCGATGTGCAGGTTTGGAGTGCTATCGGACGCGAGTTCACGCTTGCTACCAACCAAGTTGATTTTGTAGTTCCAGGACGATTTGGCTTAACTTTTAGGAATTCAAATAATGAGATGGAAACGCCGATTTGCATTCATCGAGCTCCGTTAGGAACGCATGAGCGATTTATTGGGTTTTTAATTGAACATTATGCAGGAAATTTCCCTTTGTGGTTAGCACCAAATCAGGTTTCGATTCTCCCAATTTCTGAAAAGTATAATGATTACGCAAAAAGTGTTTTACAACAATTAATTAATTCTGATATCCGAGGTACTATTGATCATCGTGATGAAAAAATTGGTAAAAAGATCCGAGAAGCAGAAATAAAAAAGATCCCATATATGCTTATTGTTGGTGAGAAAGAAGCTGAAGAAGGAACTGTTTCGGTTCGATTACATGGACAAGGTGATCAAGGGAGTTTGAAAATCGAAGAATTCATTAATAAAGTTCAATATGAAGTAAAAAGTATGCTTGAATAATAATTTCTGTTTGCAAAAAAATGTAGGAAAAGCTGCAATTCGATAAGAATCATCATCGAAAAACTTTCACAATTGCCGATAAATTCCGATATTCGCGGGCTCGTAAATTTCCTTAATATGTCATTTGATAATAAATTTGATACGTTATTTGGAATTAAGGATTAAATAACAGAAGAATTTTACTAGTAAACACATTCACGAATTTAAGTACACTGGGATCAAAACCAGTTCATTATATCTAATAATCAAAAAGGAGGCACCATAGCAACTTTTCCCAACTCTCGGCCGAATTTCGGCAGGAACAGGTTCCCGGTAAAAAGAGAACCGGAACATAAAATTAATGATAAGATCAAGGCAACGCATGTCCGCTTAGTTGGAGATGGAATTGAGCCTCAAGTTGTATCTATCGAAGAAGCATTACGCATCGCCGAAGAGAAAGAACTTGATCTGGTAGAAATTGCTGCTCAGGCTGATCCTCCAGTATGTAAGATTGTTGATTATCAAAAGTTCCTTTACGAACGCAAGAAAAAAGAAAAGGAAACGAAGGCGAAAGCTGCTAAACAAGTTTTGAAGGAGATTCGTTTTGGTCCGAATACGGATGAGCACGATTTCGATTTCAAAGTGAAGCATGCGATCAAATTCCTTGAAGAAGGTGCTAAGGTTAAAGCTTATGTTCATTTCCGTGGTCGATCAATAGCTTACAAAGAAAAGGGAGAAATCATTCTCCTGAAATTTGCTCAAGCATTGGAAGAATTTGGAAGAGTGGAAATGCTTCCGAAGCTAGAAGGAAATAGGATGTTTTTACACCTAGCTCCTCTTCCAAATATCAAGAAGGCTGCAAAAGCAACTAAAGTAGAGATTCCAAAAAAATCTGAAGAGATAGCAAATGCTGAAGCTGAAGGAGAAGCAGATATTGAATTGAAAGAAAAAGATACAGACATTAAATAGAGTTCGTTAAATACAATTACCCATGCCAAAAATGAAAAGTAATTCCAGTGCCAAAAAACGTTTTAAATTGACGGGCACAGGAAAGATCAAGCGTAAGCACGCTTACAAGAGTCATATCCTGACCAAAAAGGATACGAAGCGTAAGCGCCGTTTGACCTCTACAGGTTTAGTTCACAAGACTGACGTGTATCGAGTAAAGAGAATGCTTGGTGCAGCTTAATAAGCGCCATTGTAACTCAAATTAATTTTAACCAGGTACTTAGCATCAAGAGTCATTCTAAAGAATAGGCCGCTAACTCCAAAAAACGAAAAAAATGCCACGTTCGGTAAACAGCGTTGCCTCAAAGGCAAGAAGAAAAAAGGTTCTCAAACTAGCGAAAGGTAACTTCGGTGCCCGCAAAAATGTTTGGACAGTAGCAAAAAACACGGTAGAAAAAGGTTTGCAATATGCTTACCGCGACCGTAAAACCAAAAAACGTAATTTCCGCGCATTGTGGATACAACGTATTAATGCAGCAGCACGTGAACATGGAATGTCTTACTCAGTTTTTATGGGTGCAATACATAAAAGTAATGTCGACATTAACCGTAAAGTTCTAGCTGATTTAGCAATGAATAATCCTGAAGCTTTTGAAGCGATCTTGAAGGCTGTAAAATAAGTTTAAGCCTATAAATTTAAAAAAGGGAATCAGCAATGATTCCCTTTTTTTGTATCATAATCAACTACATTGAAATTATAAATAGGTGCCTTTAAAATTCTAAACTAAATTGATACTGTATTTTAGAAAAGCAAATCACTATCTATTTAACAACACCTTTGGTTATTATTTCTTTTAGAACATCGAGATCTACTTCTTCTAATTTGTTAAGATACAAACAACCTTTACCAGTTTTATGTTTGCCTAACTTTTTTAGAAGTGTTTGTTGCTTTTCAACGGTACCTGGAATATAAAATGCAAAGTTTTGCTTACGAGGAGAAAATCCCATGACAAACCAATCTAGTTCACGTCCACTTTCATATTTTAAGCGTCGATCACCAAATCCAATAATTGCGGTGCCCCACATTTTAGCTTTCGCTTTGGTTGCTTTTTCCATTATCTTTAAAATAGTAAAAGCATCTTCTTGCTTTTGTACATCGGGAATTGCATTTAAAAAATCGTTAACACTAAGTTCGGTTTTTTTAGTTTTTAATTCAGCCATTGGATTAATGTTCTTTTTGAAGCATATAAAGTTAAAAAATAGTAATCATTAACTCAAAGCTAATTAATTCATAATATCAAAAACTAATTTTTTACGATCGATAGAGAATGAATCCGTCAAAAGTTAATATTAAATTTGTAGTTTAGTTGTTATAAACGATAAAACACTTAAACACTTTTTCAAAAATAGTATAAAATTTAAGCACCTAATAATATCCAAAACCAAACAAACATGAACCCAATCATTAAAAACATTTCAGCTGTAGTTGTTGGAATAATTATCGGCAGTGTAGTAAACATGGCAATTATTATGATTAGTGGATCTATTATTCCACCACCGAATGGTGCTGATGTAACTACAATGAAAGGATTAAAAGCATCGTTACATTTATTTGAACCAAAACATTTTATTATGCCATTTTTGGCTCATGCACTTGGAACATTTGTAGGCGCATTAGTTGCAGCACTCATCGCTGCGAACAACAAGATAAAATTTGCAATGGTAATAGGATTCGTATTTTTAATTGGAGGAATATCAAATGTGATCATGCTGCCATCTCCAACATGGTTCACCATTTTAGATTTAGGATTAGCATATATTCCGATGGGTTACATTGCAGGAAAATTAGTTGTGAAGAAAGTATAAAATTCATCTTTAAATTAAAACAATTGCCTCGATTTGGATCGAAAAGAAGACAGCTTTATTTTAGAGTATTGGGTAATATAAAATAATGTATTAGTTTTATGGTTAGAAGGAAAACTCCAATGGGAGTTTCTGAATATACTATTAGTTAAGATTTTTATTGCAACACAATTTATATCTGTATATTTAATTAGGTAATTAAATATACAATTAGAAAATAAATCGTACTAAATTTGATAACACTTTATTGATTTTAAAACAACATAAAACATAATTTAAACAAAACATGAAAAAACATCTATTAACTTTTATAATTGCATTTCTATGCTTGAATAATTTTGCAAATGCACAGTGGCAAGGAACCCTGTTTCCTATTAATGGAATTATCTATTCATTATTCAATAATGGGACTTCAATCATAGCTGGAACTGATGCCTCCTTTCCTTCCATGGTTGGGGTTTATTTATATGGTAATAGCTGGTCAAGTACTTCTTTAATTCCACATACAAGAATCACCTCAGTCGTTGGATTTGGTTCAGCAATTTATGCTTCAGGTTTGACAGATGCGGGGGTTTACTTTTCAAATGACAATGGAGTTACTTGGACCCAAACATTTAATGGATTACCAACCACATTTTTGGGACAAGTACTTGCAATGCATTCATTAGTGTATGGCGATTCTGGTGTTTTTGTCGGATCAGAAAATGGTGTTTATAAAACAAATAATAATGGAACAAATTGGACCGCATCAGGGTTAGCAAACATTGACATTCGTTCTTTGGCATTTGATGGAAAAAACATGTATGCTGGAACCTATGGTAATGGTGTATATCTATCAACTAATAATGGTAATAGCTGGACAGCAATAAATAATGGTCTTACTGATACTATCGTAAATACTATTGCAATTAATGGTAACGATATTTATGCTGGTTCAAATAAAGGAATTTTTATTTCTAAGAATAAAGGCAATAGTTGGTCAGCTATCAACAACGGATTACCAATAGTTAATATAAATGCAATCACTGTAAAGGGGTCATTCATTATTGCGGGGACAGCAAATCAAATATTTGTTTCAAATGATAAAGGAAACAACTGGGCTCCTTCAAATACTGGATTATTTAGCAATGATATATTTTCACTTGCGACAAAAGGAAATGATGTATATGCTGGCGCAAATGGATCAGGTGTATTTAAAAGGTCGATTTCAGAAATGACAAATTGCTTTGCATACAATACTACCGCTTATGATTCACTTCAAAACAATTTTACATTAAGCATTGATTCCTTGACATCCACAATAGCTACATCCTATCATTGGGATTTTGGAGATGGAATTACATCATCAAGTGCGACGCCTTTACATTCCTATTTGAAAGATAGTTTGTATACAGTGTGTATGACCGTATATACATCTTCGGGAGATTCATGCAGTTATTGTCATGTTATAGGAAAAGATGTTAATGGAAATATTATACTTGGAAATAGATCAGTGGGTTTTACATTGAATGTAATAAATTTTAGTTCAACAGGAGTATCACAGAATTTGTTAACTGACAATAATATTCAAGTTTATCCAAATCCGTTCGATCTTAAAACAACAATTAATTTTTCAACAATGCAGAATAGTACAACAGTGAAACTTTTTGACATTCTTGGTAAAGAAATTAATATTTGGGAAATTAAAAATAATGATAAGCTTATAATTGAAAAACAATCAATGCTTCCTGGTTTGTATAATTTACAAATTGTAAATGGCAGTAAAAATGTTATCAATAGAAAAATTATTGTGCAATAGAAATTAATAATCCAATTTAAATAAATTGTATTTGCAGTATTCATTACAAAATATTTAGTTTAGACACGTTACAACTCAATTTTAAATATATCACTTCGTTAATAACCGTTAAATAATTAGCGTTTTAGAGCTAAATTCTTGAAAAATAGATAACAAAAACTTGAAATCTAGTACCAATATTTTATTGAAAAAAGCAAAACAATTAACCAGTTTACATCGACAAAATAAATAATTTAATTGGGAATAATTTTCATACAGATGTATTATTTTGATAAAACAATTAAAACAAATTTGTCAGTGTTGTGTTAACATTTTAACTTTAAATAACTATACCAAATAATATAATTATGATACAATCAAAAGGATATGCTGCTGCGAATGCTGAATCAAATTTAGCACCTTGGAGTTTTGAGAGACGAGAATTAGGGTTACATGATGTGCATATTGAAATACATTTTTGTGGCGTTTGCCATTCCGATCTACATCAAATAAAAAATGAATGGTTCCCAGGAATTTTCCCAATGGTACCAGGTCATGAAATTGTTGGAAAAATTATTGCTGTTGGTGATCATGTAAAAAAATTTAAAATAGGAGACTTAGCAGGAGTTGGTTGTTTAGTAGACTCTTGTCGTACCTGCGAAAATTGCAATGTTGGTTTAGAACAATATTGTCTTAATGGATCAGTTGCAACATATAATGGTAGGGGAAAAGATGGTTTATCAACGTATGGTGGCTATTCAAACAACATTGTAGTTCATGAGGATTTTGCGCTCCATATTTCAGAAAAATTATCGCTTGCAGCTGTTGCTCCTTTACTTTGCGCTGGCATTACTACTTATTCTCCTTTACGTCACTGGAAAGTTGGTAAGGGTCATAAATTAGCAGTTCTTGGACTAGGTGGATTAGGACACATGGCAGTTAAATTTGGAGTCGCATTCGGTGCTGAAGTAACTGTATTAAGTACCTCCCCTTCAAAAGAAAAAGAAGCGAAGGCATTAGGCGCTCACAATTTTATTGTTACAACGAATTCTGAACAATTTGCTTCAGCGAAAAGTTCATTTGACTTTATAGTAGATACAGTTTCTGCAAAACATGACCTAGCTTCTTATCTTTCATTATTAAAAACCAACGGGATTCACATTTGTGTTGGAGCTCCCACAGAACCACACATAGTCCCTGCATTTGCACTCTTAGGTGGAAGAAAAAGTGTTGCTGGATCTGGAATTGGTGGTCTTCCTGAAACACAAGAAATGTTAGATTATTGTGCCGAAAATAACATTGTTTCAGATATAGAATTAATCGATATTAAAAATATTACTTCTGCTTACGAACGCATGATAAAAGGAGATGTGCGTTATCGATTTGTTATTGATATGTCTACCTTATAATTTTTATTGAATTTAAAAAGCACTTTAACTTAGTCCGGAAAGATAAACTTCATTTATTCTTTCCAAGAAAAATATCAATGAATTTATACCTTTTTAAATCACAGCGATTGGGGTTTAGGACTTGGACATTTGAAGATGTAGAAAAACTCAATTAAATCAATTGTGATCCAAAAGTTATGGAACATTTCCCCACAATTAAAACCATAATTCAGACTAAAGATTTCATAACAAAAATGCAAAAACAATTTAGCGAAAAAGGGTTTTGCTATTTTGCAATTGACAAACTTGAAGATGGAAAATTTATAGGTTTTATTGGAATTTCAGAACAATCTATCGAACCTGATATGCCATCTTTTATTGACATTGGTTGGAGATTAAATAGTAATGAATGGAATAATGGTTACGCCACGGAAGGAGCTAAAAAATGCCTAGATTTTGCATTTATTAATTTAAATATTTTAAAAATAAATGCTATAGCTCCTATAGTTAATGTTAAATCGGAATAAGTAATGATAAAGATTGGAATGAGCAAAGTGAGAAATTTTATTCACCCCAAATTGATGGAAAATGATCGACTTAAAATGTGTGTTTTCTATGAGATTATCAAATGATTAATTATTCACCTTAAATGAAAAAAAACGGTATCTTTATTTGAAGTTAAATAAAAGAATAAGCTGGTAAAAATAATGGATTGCCTTTTACTATTTCTATGTTCGATATTTTATAAACGTTGAAGAAAATAAAAAATGAATAACATTCTCGAAACTGAAAGATTAAATTTACGTCAATTTACATTAGATGATTCAAAATTTATTATTGAATTATTAAATAGTGATGGTTGGATAAAATACATTGGTGATCGTAATATCAAAACTGAGGAAGATGCTAAAAGCTATTTGCAAAATGGTGCATTTAAAAGCTATGAAAAAAATGGATATGGATTGTGGATGGTAGAAATAAAAGAAAATAAAATTCCAATAGGAATGTGTGGCATTATTAACAGAGCTGAACTTGAATGTCCGGATATTGGTTTTGCGCTTTTACCAGAATTTTCAGGTAAAGGATTTGCATTTGAAATTGCTCTATCAACGCTACAATATGCAAAGGAACAATTGAATCTACCAACAATATTCGGCATCACAGTTTCTTATAATATTAACTCGATAAATCTTTTAAAGAAAATAGGAATGAAATTTATTAAAACGATAAACCTCCCCGACGATCCTGAAGAATTAATGTTATTTAGTAATTGATTTAAAAGTAATACCTCTAAAATGAAACTACCGTTAACTATCCTTTTAACAATACTATTTCTTAAAGCTTATTCTCAAAGTCAAACAAAAAGAGCTTTATTTATTGGCAATAGTTATACCTATGTAAATAATTTACCACAAGCAATAGCTGACCTAGCGCTTTCAGTAGGAGATTCACTTCTATTTGATAGTAATACAATTGGTGGATATACACTTGCTCAACATTCAACTAATGCAACAACACTTAGTAAAATTGCAAATGGGAATTGGAATTTTGTGGTGCTACAAGAACAAAGTCAACTCCCCTCCTTCCCTATTAGTCAAGTTCTAACTGATGTTTTTCCATTTGCTCGCACATTAGATAGCACGATAAAGATTTATAATGCCTGCGCTGAAACAATGTTTTATATGACTTGGGGTCGTAAAAATGGAGACGCATCAAATTGCTCCTTTTGGCCACCTGTATGTAGTTATAATGGAATGGATAGCCTTTTGAATTTGCGTTATAGAATGTTAGCAGATAGTAATCAATCTTTGCTATCACCTGTTGGAAAAGTGTGGAATTATATCCGATTAAATTATCCATTGATTGATTTGTATCAATCAGATGAAAGTCATCCTACGGTTTATGGTACTTACGCAGCCGCATGTTGTTTTTATGCAGTTATATTTAGAAAAGATCCATCTTTAATAACCAACGATTATGGACTAACTTCTTTAGATGCGAACAATATTAGAAATGCTGCAAAAGTAATTGCATTTGATAGTTTATTGACATGGCATATTGGTGAATATGATCCATTAGCAAATTTTCAATTTACACAATCTAGTGGTCGACAAGTAACATTTATTAATAACGCTATAAATTGCGATAAATACACATGGGATTTTGGTGATGGTGATACATCAACCAACATGAATCCTATTCATACTTATAACTTAGATGGAAATTATATTGTAACTCTCATTGGAAATAAATGTGATAAAATAGATAGCACTCAACAAACTATTTCCATTAATAGTACTGGACTATCAATTAAAAATATTCAACAGAATATTGCAGAAATTTATCCTAACCCAGCGCTAACTTCACTATACTTGAAAACAAATGAAGCTTCCAGCTATAGAATGATTAATTTTCTTGGCATTGAAATGAAAAGAGAATTGATCTTAAGTTCAAAGCAAAAAATTGATGTTTCATATTTAAAAAGTGGAATTTATATTTTACAATTATTTAGCAATGAAAATTATGTCAAGCAAATTAAGTTTGTAAAAAATTAATGTAGCTTATTGTATTTCCATCATCTAGATTAAATATAAAACTACATACTCTCCACTAACTTTTTAATTTCAACCAATATTGGATTCCAGCCTTCACCTCCATTATAAGCTTCTTCATAGCGTCGCTTACCATCAGCAACTAAAGAATAATCCCCTTGACTAACAACAAGTAGAATATGATCTTTTTCACGATTAAGTTGATACCTAACTGTTAAATAATTTTCTGGAATATCTTCTACCTCCGACTCGGGATCTATTGTTGTATACGATAGTATTTCATTAGGTTTAATCTCAACAATATTCCCTTTAACTGCAATCAATTCCGTCCCTTCGTATTCCATCTTCCAAAGTAACGCACTACCCACTTTCCAGTCGGAAACTGTTTCACAACCAAACATGTATTTTTTAGTTTGTTCTGGATTAGTTAACGCATCCCATACCTGTGCTGCAGTACCATTTATAGTTACGCTACTCTTCACATAAAGCGCCTTTTTCTTAATCATAAATTTTAATTATTTATTTTTTGGTAATTGCCAATACTCATTCATTGCAAAATTGATATTGAATTGCTTTCTGCTATTTACGATAGTCCTTTCAATACTGACCTGTAGATAACATCACCAATGTGCAAGCTTCAATTGCCTCTATTCCGTTTGCTTCTAATTTATTTTCGAATTCACCATTTTCAGTACCAGGATTAAATATTACTCTTCTTGGTTTTAATTGTAAGATGTAACCTTCATATAATGGTTGAATTTTTGAATTCACATATAATGTTACTGTATCAATATCATCAAATACAATATGCTCTTTTTCAAATATAACATTCTTCACAACTCCAGTACGATTAGCTAATGCACGTACTTCATGCTGTGACTCAAGCAATCGATTAATTGCCATAAACGAATAACGTTGTGGATTTTCAGAAGCACCAATCACTAAGGTTTTGTTTTTCATCATCACTCCATATAATCTAAATCTTTCGCAAATGTTTCTTTGATGCTCATGGTAGCAATCATAGCTAAAGATATACATATTACGCCAATTACCAATGCACCATTTGTTGCTCCTATACTTAATTCAAGAGACTTAAAACCTAGTGTTATTGGCACAACAGCACCTCGCACAAAGTTAGGTACGGTTGTAGTTACTGTAGAGCGGATATTGGTACCAAATTGTTCTGAGGCAATAGTAACAAATAATGCCCAATAGCCTGTTGCTGCTCCAACCATGAAACACATAAAATAAAAAAATACATACGATACATCTTTCACATATAAATAAACTATTGAAATAATAATTGTTGTAAATAAATAACCCATCACAACTTTTTTTCTGCTCTTTAAAAACTGACTTAATAATCCACTAATTAAATCACCTACAGATAAACCGAGATATGCAAACATAATTGCGAATCCCACTTTTATTGCTCCTCCGTTTACGAATGCAATTGTTGAAAATTTTTCAGAAAATTTAATCAGTATGCCGATACAAAACCAAACAGGTAATCCAATCATAATGCATGCAATATATTTTCTAAAACGTTGCCAATTTGTAAACAACATTAAGAAATTACCTTTCTGCACATTCGTCTTTTTCATACTATCAAACATTCCTGATTCAAAAGTACCAACACGTAAAGCGAGTAAACATAATCCTAAAACACCTCCAATGATGTATGCTTCTTGCCATGGTTGTAAACCAAAAACTACGAATTGATTATTGCTTATCAATGCGGCTGCCACAGCACCAAATGCTCCCATCGTAACAATTAACATAGTTCCATATCCGCGATGTTGCTTATGCATTATTTCTGATACAAGTGTTATAGCTGCTCCTAATTCACCTGCTAATCCTAAGCCTGCGATAAATCGAACAACAATGTATTGATCCAAATTAACTACAAACGCATTTGCTAAATTGGCAATTGAATACAATAAAATAGATCCAAACAAAACTGACTTTCTTCCTCTACGATCACCAAGAATTCCCCATATCAATCCACCAACGAGCATTCCTGTCATTTGCCATAAGAATAAAAGATAATCGTATTTTTCAATGATTGCAGTATCAGTAATTCCTAATCCGATAATACTTTTTTTACTGATAATATTAAAAAGTTGCAAATCGTAAATATCCACGAAGTAGCCTAAAGCTGCAACGATAACTACCAAATTAAATGGGTTCTTGATTCCTTGTTTCATAGGTCAATGATAAAATTATTTATCGAAATTAATCGATCTTAAGAATATAAGCACCCATTGCAGGAATTTCAATATAAACACCTGCATCACGATCTTTTACATTGGCAATTTCTTTAGCTACAAAATTTGCATCATAGTTTGAACTTAACAGATCGCTAAATCTATATTTTTTATTCAAATTCAATTTCATGCAAAGCCAAGCCGCCTCTGGAATTTTTACAGCTACTTTATACGAATCCATTTTATTAAAATTCACGACAATTAATACACGATATTTTTCTGTGTATCTTAAATAAGAATAGATAAATTTTTCATCATAACCTTCACTTTGATTAAATCGATTGATGTATTGCAAATCATAAAAAGAACCTTCACTTATTGCTATATTATCTTTACAGAGATTTAATAATAGCGAATAAAAAACACGAAGTTCTTTTGAAGTTTGATCTAATTTTGCTCCGTCAAATTTTCCTTTATTCATCCAAAGCTGATGTTTAGGAATTCCTGCATAATCAAAAATTGTTGTTCGTCCGCGTGCACCTGCAAATCCAAGATTTCCTTCTGCTGGTTCACCAACTTCTTGTCCTGAATAAATCATTACAGGTCCTTTTGAAATTGTAGCACAAACTACCATCGCAGGAATAGCACATTTTCCATCACCAGTAAAACCACTCCATGCTAATCGCTCTTCGTCATGATTTTCCAAAAAATTTAATAATCGTTCTGGATATTTATCAACCGATTCTGCACATGCTGTAAGATTATCAGCAACAGATTGGCCACGTAATAATGCTGTCAGTGTATCGTATAATTTAACTTTATCATAGAGGTAATCAAAGCATCCTTTATCAATATATCTTTCATACAATTCAGGTTTATAAATCTCTGCAATAAAAATTACTTCTGGGAAATGAGTTTTCACACATGGTATTAACCATTCCCAAAATTCTGGAGGAACCATCTCTGCCATATCACAACGAAAGCCATCTACACCTTTTTTACACCAATATAAAATAATATCAAGTAACATTTGCCATGTATTTGGTATTGGATCAAAAAAACATTGATGAGGTGGATTAGGGTCGATACCAAAATTTAATTTGATAGTTTCAAACCAATCATTTGAGGAAGGTTGAGCGCTGTACACATCATTGCCAGTGACACGTGCAGGAAACTCTGTAAATTTATTTTTTGATTTAGGAAGAGAATTTCCACCAAGAGGAATATAGTCGTCAGGAATTTTAAATGCTTCTCCTTGGAGATAAAGAAAATTATTATCTGGATGAAATAATACTGTAGCATAATCTTGTTCACCAAAATCAATAATACCATTTGGTTTTTTATCTGAACGATAACTTCTTGCAACGTGGTTTGGGACAAAATCAATAATTGCTTTCATACCGCTTTGATGCGTACGATTTAACAACGCTTCAAACTCTAAGACACGTTGATCAACATCAATTGCGAAGTCGGAGCATACATCATAATAATCACGAATAGCGTAAGGTGAGCCAGCACGTCCCTTTACGATATACGGATTATCGGCAACAATTCCATGTTTCTTGTAATCAGTTAAAGTGGAATGTTCAAGTACGCCAGTGAACCAAATATGTGTAGCTCCTAACTTATTTAATTCCAACAGTGCCTTCTCCGTAATATCGTTAAATTTACCACATCCATTCTCTTTTATTGTTCCGTAAGGTTTGTTTCTACTACTTTTATTACCAAACAATCGAACAAGCAATTGATAGATAATTAACTTATGTTGACCAGGACTAAAATATGTTGAAACCATCGAGAATTAAATTGCGGAAAAGATAGCGGAAGAGAATTTATAGTACTCAGCAATAGCGTAATTTTTTCAACAAAAATATGTTAGGAGAAAAGCATAAAAAAACCTGCTAATAGCATTAACAATGTAAGCCATTAGCAGGGATATCATTTAGTAATAAATTTTTAAGCTTTCATTCCTTTTAGTATTAGCTTAGTTACGTAACGAATTTCATCGGAGATCTTATTATAATCTGCTTCTCCAGCCATTGTCACATACGAAACATGTAATTGGCGATAACGAATTGAAGTAGCCACGTTGAGCATAACATCTGCAATACGATTTGCATCTGATTTGATGAATTCACCAGCTTCAACGCCTTCTTTAATTAAAGAAGCAAGAAACACAGATTCTTTTGCCAAAATTTTATCATAAATCTCTGTAAATAATGGTTCAACTTTACGAACAGTATCCATCGATAAGTTATGTAAGTTAACTACGGTACGATAATAGTTCAATCGTTCACCAAGGTAACTTAACACCTTTGCTTCAGCACTTCTAGAACCTTTAATTTTTTTCTGAAGTTCAGCCATGTAAATTTCAGCTTCTTGATAAAGTACATCACAAAAGATATCCTCTTTGTTTTTGTAGTAATAATACAATGACGCCTTATTTAAACCTACAACTTTTCCAATATCGTCAAGTGTGGTTTTTTCATAACCATATTTTCCAAAACACTCTGAAGCTGCCTTCAACACTCTTGCTTTCCTTTCTGCTTTTGCCATTTTTTTAATTTATTTCGAATGTAAGTATTTGCTAATCGACCATTGATTAGCACCTAATATTTCTTTTTACTGATAAGAAATTCAGATAATATCTACGTTAAAAACCAACGTAGTGATTTAATATTGAAAACGATATTTATATTAAATCAATTTCATATTAAATATTAACGTAACCAATGTTAATATTTATTTACGCAAAAGTGAAAATAATTTTCATACTATCAAATGAAAATCAATAATTTTTACAATTATACTTTTGCATTAAAAATGAAAACAAAATTAGAACCAACTATTCTTACTTTTTCCGCTCGATTTCCCTCCTATACCAAGCACTCCAAGCAGTCCACGCGTAAGCTCTCTTGCAACCGTTCTAGCCACCTGTCGGCCTACAGTACTATCCACAATTTGTGTCACAACAGAGTCATCTTCTTTCTTGCTCTTCTTATTATCAGCAGAATCATCATTCGAAATATCTTCTGCATGTTGATTCAATTTAGCTTGAAGAATTTCAAATGCACTTTCACGATCAATATTTTCATTGTACTTCTTCACTAATTTAGAAGAAGAAACTAAGTTATCAATTTCATCAGGATTTAAAATATCCATGCGTGAATGTGGCGCACATAAACATGTTTGTACTAACGGACTAGGACTACCTTTTTCTGTCAACACAGTTATCAAAGCTTCACCAATTCCCAATTGAGTAAGTAAGTCCTCCGTTTTATAAAATTCTGTTTCAGGATAATTTTCCGCTACCATTTTAATATCTTTTCTGTCGTTCGCAGTAAACGCGCGTAATGCATGTTGGACTTTCATTCCTAATTGTCCTAAAATAGATTCAGGAATATCACCAGGAGACTGTGTGCAAAAAATAATACCAACAGCTTTGGAGCGAATTAATTTAATTATCGTTTCTAATTGCTCTAATAGTGCTTTTGAAGCTTCATTAAAGATCAAATGTGCTTCATCAATAAAGATGACTAACTTAGGTTGATCAGGATCTCCTTCCTCAGGAAATTTCGAATAGATTTCGGCAAGTAAGCAAAGCATAAATGTTGAAAATAATTTGGGTCTATCTTGAATATCTGCCAACCGAATAATATGCATATATCCATATCCGCGATCATCAATTTTAAGAAGGTCTTCAACATCAAATGATACCTCACCAAAAAATTCTTCTGCTCCCTGTTGTTCAAGTTCAATAACTTTTCTTAAGATGATAGATGCAGTTGCTGTTGCAATTGCACCATACTCTTGCTTGATTTCTTCTTTGCCCTCGTTACTAAAATACTGCACAACTTTTTTAAAATCTTTTAAATCAAGTAATGGTAATTTTTTATCATCACAATATTTAAAGATC
>JAYVOC010000204.1:0-3528 GCA_043758125.1 Bacteroidota bacterium
GGAAAATTTTATCCAACAAATAAAAGAACAAGAAGTACATGATGAATTTGATTTAGAAAATGGGCCTTTGATTCGAGCAAGAATTTTAATTCTCTCTGATCAATCAACAATTTTTATTGTTACAGCACATCATATAATTTGTGATGGATGGTCGCTTAGTTTATTACTTCAAGATTTAGGGAAAATTTATTCTGCACTTGTTGAAAATAAAACACCAGTATTACCAACTGCAAATAACTTTGCTGAATTTGCTGAAAAGCAAGATCAATATCAAAACGAAGGTGAGTATTCACTAACCGAATCCTATTGGCTGAATCAATTTGCAGAGGAAATTCCCCAACTTGATATCCCAATTGATAAGCTTCGTCCATCTTTCCGTACATTCAATGCACATCGAATTGATGTTCCGGTTCCAGTTCAAACGGTAGCAGATTTACGCGAACTAGCTAAAAAAACTAATACCAGTTTTGTTACAATTATGCTCAGCATCTTGGAGACGTTTTTATACAAAGTGACAGGTCAAAAGGAGTTAGTTGTAGGCCTCCCATCTTCAGGTCAAAGTGCTGAAGGACTTTATAATTTGGTTGGTCATTGCGTGAATTTATTACCTATCAGAACTAGCTTAGATCCCCAAATGACCTTTCTAGAGTATCTAAAGGAGAGACGAGGCTACCTTTTTGATGCTTTTGATCATCAACAATTTACCTTTGGGAATCTAGTGCGTAAATTAAATATAAATAGGGATCCTTCCCGAATACCTTTAGTGCCAGTAGTGTTAAATGTTGATATCGGTTTTACAGATGGATTTCAGTTTAGCGGTCTTACCTTTGACTTCTCTACAAACCCGCGTTTTTATGAGAATTTTGAGCTGTTTCTAAATGCTTCAGGAAATGGTAATAATTTATTATTAGAATGTACTTATAATATTGATTTATTTGAAACATCGATGATGGAATTGCGCATGCAAGAATTCATCCATGTAATGCAACAAGTGATTACGAATTCCACACAACAGATTGCAAAGATTTCTGCCATGACAACAAAAGAACAGGTTGTATTAAGTACTCTGAATTTGAATATTAAAGACTATCCAACTAGTAAAGGGATACATGAATTATTCTCAGAGAAAGCGACCTTATTCCCAAATAGGATTGCTACTTCTAGCAATGCCAATAGTTACTCTTATAGTAGAGTAGATCGTTTATCAACTGCGATTGCAGCTCAACTACAACAACGAGGTGTGAAGCCAGGTGATTTTGTTGGCGTTTGCCTTCCGAGAGTTGTCGAACTACCAATGGTGCTTCTTGCAATCATGAAAACAGGCGCCGCTTATGTTCCTTTAGATCCAAATTTTCCTGCCGATCGACTACGATTAATGTTAGATGATTCACAAGCAGGAATAGTAATAGCAACAAAAAAATTAGCAGCAGATCTTGAATTAACTTCTGAACAAGTATTTTATTTTGATGAAGAAGAACTAAAAAATTTCACTACCGATTTATTTGTTCCAGTACCTTTTTCTGCTGATCAATTAGCGTATGTACTTTATACTTCTGGATCAACAGGAAAACCAAAAGGTGTAATGGTAAAACATAATGGGGTAGTAAATCTCATGACTGATTTACAAACAACTTTTAACTTTAAACCTGAAGATACCTTACTAGCAATAACAACTATTTCATTTGATATTTCTGTTCTTGAATTCTTTTTACCACTTCTTAGTGGAGCAGGTGTACATCTTGCAACTAGAGAACAAGCAATGGATGCTACGTGGCTAGATAAAACAATTCAAGAATATCCAATTACATATATGCAAGGTACTCCTGCAACGTGGGAATTACTTTTAACATCTGGATGGAGAGGCGCAAAACATTTAACGGTTTTATGTGGTGGAGAAGCTTTACGTGTTGAATTAGCAGAAAAACTTTTTGGTAAAAATTTAGCTGTGTGGAATTTATACGGACCGACGGAAACAACTATTTGGTCGACTATAAAAAAAATAGAGATAAGTGATTTTCATAATACACGTAATGGAGGCGTTAGCATTGGTAAAGCTGTTGCCAATACACAATTATATATTGTAGATGAATTCGGACAACCTTGTCCATTAGGTGTTGCTGGAGAATTATGGATTGGTGGCGATGGTGTTTCATCTGGATACCTCAACCGACCAGAATTAAATGCGGAAAAATTTATTCCAAATACTTTTACTTCAGGAATGATTTATCGTACTGGTGATAGAGTATCGGTTGATACAGAAGGAAATCTTCATTTCTTAAATCGCCTTGATCATCAAGTAAAAATACGTGGTTACCGAATTGAATTAGGAGAAATTGAAGCTGCACTAAATAAATCACCAGGTATTCGTCAAGGTGTTGTTGTGGCAAGACAAAATCAATCGGGAGATAATTTTCTTGCTGCCTATTTTATTGCAGAAACGAATGGCATTGAAATTCCTAAATTAGATCTTCAAAAAAAATTGATTCAGTCAACACGCGAAAGCATGTCATCAATTTTACCAGATTACATGATTCCTACTGCTTGGATGTTGTTGGATAAATTTCCACTTACACCAAATGATAAGATCGACAGAAAGGCATTGCCTGATCCACAAATAAATCGTGAAATAACAAGAAGTAATGTATCCGAAGAATCGTTTAGTAAAATTGAAAAAATAATTGCTGACGTTTGGAAACAAATTCTAAATATTCAAGAAATAGCACTCGATGATGATTTCTTTAAGTTAGGCGGTCACTCATTACTTGCTGTAAGAATGATGGTTGATTTGGAACATATTACTGGAATAAAATTACCACTTGCAGTATTATTTACCAATCCTACTATTGGTGCACTGAGTAAATTATATGAAACACCACCAGAAGATTTAATTTGGAATCCTTTAGTGATCATTAAAGAAACAGGAAGTCGTAAACCATTGTATTTTTCACATGGAATTAGTGGCAACGTTTTCAAGTATCATGCATTAGCACAACTGCTCGACAACGATCAACCAAGTTATGGATTGCAAGCTATTGGATTAAATGGAAAAGATGAGCCACTATCAGTAATGGAAGATATTGCAGCACATCATGTAAAAGAAATTATTGCGTTTCAACCAGAAGGTCCTTATGCACTAGCAGGAGGTTCCTTTGGTGGTTATCTCGCTTACGAAATGGCGTTGCAATTAAGAGCTCTTGGAAAAGAAGTTAGCTTCTTATGTTTATTCGATTTAGATGCGGCATCAGAACTTGAATTCTTATCAAAAGGAATGAAACAAATAAAAGGAGCTCAACTCTTTGCTCAAAGATTTGTGAAACGCGCAGTAAGTTTTATAAGTGCTGATAAAGAAGAACGTCAAAAATATCTTCAAGCCAAGATGCGTAATAAAAGTAAACAAGGTGCTGGGAATGTTGATTATGATTTAGAGTCGTGGCTCGACAAACATAAAATGGTAGAGTTAATAGGTGAAGAGTCGGCTGCTTATTTCCGAAACATTGAAGAGGCTTGTTACAAAGCTATGACCGATTA
>JAYVOC010000205.1:0-7159 GCA_043758125.1 Bacteroidota bacterium
CCCCCTGTTAAGCTATGAAGATAACTTAGGTCAGTAATTGTTGTTGAATCACTCATGTTTTTAATCTAACTTCAAATATAAAATAATTAGATGGAAAAAGATTTATTCGTTTGAATGAATTTTTACTTTTTTATTTTTAGTAATTTTAAGATTAATTAAAAAATATTTTAAAGTTAGAATAATTTGTAAATGCATTTAGAATAATGTTCAAGGAAAGTATGAATTTAAAATAGAATCAAAGTGTTTTTTTATTCAAAATCAATAGCATAAAAACAATACTCGAAAAACTCATTCGGATAAAAAACGTTACTACAACAGAATTTCTATGGAACAAGTATTATAAAACTAAGTCGCTTTGTAAAAAGTAGATAAGAACTAACGATGAGCATCTGCTTTATCTTTTTTCTTAGCAACTTTTGAACGTTCAAACAATTCTTGACGGCTTTGGTTTTGAGAAAATACTTTTTGACGGTCTTTATCGTTCAAATTGATAACATCGAAACTGAAAATACTTCTCAAAACAGATTTCATATTCAAATTACTCTTGATAGTAAGCCGTTCGATTTGTGAATAAGAAGAATCAATTTTCTTTAATTCTTTCTGTTGTTCTTTAGTAATTTTCATGATGTTTTGTCTTTATCGATAAACTATTGTAAAGATAATTGAAGGTTATATCAATTATTTTATCTTCACTAACGTGTTATGAACAGTATTTGGTGTACTACCTAAAAAAATGTGCCCTCGGGATCTTGAAATATCAATTTACAAAAAAAATTTTTTTTTGATGATTAAATTGGCTGAAACCCGCTGCTAGTCAGCATAATTTGAGTAATAGGTTAAGCCAACATTACCCCAACATAAAAAAATAGCTTGACAAGGCGAATTTTATGTGTAACTTGCGCCCTTCTAAAAACACCGTTCTCGTCGAGGAATGTCAAGGTGTAGTGTTATAACAATCAACAAGATATGCGCCAACTAAAGATCACCAAATCCATTACCAACCGCGAAAGCGCGTCGTTTGAAAAGTATCTCCAGGAAATTGGGAAAGAAGAATTAATCACGGCACAAGTTGAAGTTGAACTTGCACGCCTGATAAGAGCAGGAGACCAAAGAGCCCTAGAAAAACTCGTGAGAGCCAATTTAAGATTTGTTGTATCAGTAGCAAAACAGTATCAAACTCAAGGTCTTAGCCTTCCAGATTTAATTAATGAAGGAAATTTAGGTCTTATAAAAGCAGCAAAGAAATTTGACGAAACACGTGGTTTTAAGTTCATTTCTTATGCAGTTTGGTGGATTCGTCAATCAATTATGCAAGCATTAGCAGAACAAGCACGTATTGTTCGTTTGCCCCTCAACCAATTAGGTGCAGCTAATAAAGTAAAAAAAGCATTTTCTGAATTAGAGCAAAAATTTGAACGTGAGCCGAGTCCGGAAGAACTGAGTGAAGTGCTTGACTTACCAATGGATAAAGTTGCAAATACGATGAAAATGCCAGGAAAGCATGTTTCAATGGATGCACCATTAGTTCAAGGAGAAGACAGTACATTGCTTGATGTACTAGAAAATGGAGATAGCCCAGGTGCTGACTTCGCATTAATTAACGAATCATTACAAAAGGAAATTAATCGTTCATTAGCAACGTTGTCGGAACGTGAACAAGATGTGATAAAAATGTTTTATGGCATTGGCATTCAACATGGATTATCATTAGAAGAGATCGGAGAAAAATTTGATTTAACGAGCGAACGTGTTCGTCAGATAAAAGAAAAAGCAATTAAGACTCTTCGTCAGAATTCACGTAATAAATTATTAAAAGCATATTTAGGATAATACAACTTCTTTCGATAAAAAGCCCTGAAGTTATAATACTTCAGGGCTTTTTGTTTTTAGTACGTATTTAGATATTTATTGCAATTATATTTTTTGATTAACAAAAAAGTATTTAATGTTCATAACAATCTTTGCTTTTTCGATAAAAGATTGCCTTAGCATTTGTTAATGCACCTTGCTTATTGTTTATTTGTAGAACAGAAAGGCTGTATTAAATTATATTCTCTTTCCGTTTATTTTATTAGTTTATTAGTAGCAACAAAAAAAATATGGCAAACGATTACTCACACGACGAAATCCTTTTAAAAGAAAACAAAGATCGATTCGTACTTTTTCCAATTAAGTATGACAGAATTTGGGAGATGTACAAAAAAGCGGAAAACAGTTTTTGGACTGCCGAAGAAGTTGACCTTTCTGCTGATCAAAAAGATTGGGAACGTTTGAGTAGTGGTGAACGTCATTTTATCACAAATGTTCTTGCATTTTTTGCTGCTAGTGATGGTATCGTTAACGAAAATCTAGCAGTGAATATGATGAGTGCAGTACAGCTTCCAGAAGCTAGATGTTTTTATGGATTTCAAATCATGATGGAAAATAT
Source organism: Bacteroidota bacterium (assembly GCA_043758125.1). Lineage (GTDB taxonomy): Bacteria > Bacteroidota > Bacteroidia > AKYH767-A > OLB10 > JANXSD01. The sequence continues at coordinate 2,429 of JAYVOC010000205.1, forward strand.
TCATTCTGAAATGTATTCATTACTCATCGATACGTATGTAAAAGATAACAATGAAAAACATCGTTTACTAAATGCAATTGATACCGTTCCATGTGTAACAAAAAAAGCAGATTGGGCTTTACGTTGGATTGAAAATGGAACCTTCGCAGAGCGATTAATAGCATTTGCTGCTGTAGAAGGGATTTTCTTTAGCGGATCTTTTTGTTCTATTTTCTGGTTAAAGAAACGTGGTTTGATGCCAGGTCTAGCTACCTCAAATGAATTCATTTCACGCGACGAAGGTTTGCATTGTGATTTCGCATGTTTGCTTTACGGAATGCTTAAAAATAGATTGTCGCAAGAACAAGTTTTCGAAATGATTACAGGTGCAGTTACAATTGAGCAAGAATTTGTTTCTGATGCATTGCCAGTTGATTTAATTGGAATGAACTCTAAACTTATGTGTCAGTACATCGAATTCGTTGCTGATCGTTTGTTAAGTGAATTGGGTTATCCTAAAGTTTATAATAGCACAAATCCTTTTGATTTTATGGAAACAATTTCTTTAGAAGGAAAAACAAATTTCTTCGAAAAGAGAGTTTCTGAATACACAAAAGCTGGTGTTGGAAAAACTCGCGAAGAACAAGAAATTAAATTTGATGATGAGTTTTAGTAATCACATGTTTTTGATTTTTGGCAATATTACTCCGTTTTTTAATTTTTTCTTTCTTACCACATAATGTTTTTTTTGAGTTTCCTTGAAAATCAAATTATTTTTATATTTTTAGCGCTGTTAAAAAGACCTCATTACTACTTCTAACTTTAAAGAGAAACCTTTATGACTTTTACGATTTGTTGCATTCGTAAGCAGACTAGATTGGAGTGTGAAAATGAGTAGATAATTTATATTATTGCTTATCAGTTATTAAATTTCTAATTCTCAGTCGCACCCGATAAAAATGAAACGACTTAAAACTTGGGCCTTCTAAAATGAAAAAATACAATCTTTTAATTGTCGTATTTCTATGCGTATCTATAAATGCATTAAAAGCTACACCTATTACTTTTAATGATCCAAGTTTTAAAGCTGCCATGGTTGCTGATCCATTAATTAATCTTAATGGTGATCTAGACATTGATGATGTGTTAGAAGCCGCAGTTTACTCGGGTGCTATTAATGTGAGTGGAACAACTCTTTTATCTCCTGGTTTTAGTTTAGATTTAGCTTATTTTACACAAATTTCTGGTTTGATTTGTAGCAATTGTCAACTTTCAAGTTTAGATTTAACCAATAATACACAACTTCAAACTGTGGATTGTTCTTTTAATTTATTAGGACCCGGGTCTTTAATTTTACCTAACTTAACTTGGCCTAATACTTTAAACTGTAGCGATAATCCTTTGCTTAATAGCCTTGATGTTTCATTGGACTTAAACTTAAACCAATTAAATTGTTCAAATTGTGGTTTAAGTACATTGATTTTAAATCAAAATATATATTCATTAAACTGCCAGAGTAATACTCTTTCAGTTATAGATTTAACAAATAATAATATTCTCCATGATATTGATTGCAGTAATAATCCATTAACTTCTCTCATCTTTCCTTCTACCCCTTCATTGTCTTATGTTGGCTGTAATAATACCAATTTAATAAATTTAAGTCTAGCTACTGTTCCTACTCTAACTATACTATCTTGTGAAAACAATACGTTTTTAACTTCGATAGATCTCGCTTCAAATAATTTACTTAGTACTGTCTCCTGTCGCAATAATATCGCTTTAACGAGTTTGAACATTAGTAATAGTAACAATTCTAATATTCCACCGGGTAGCTTACTTGCTACGGGCAATCCTTTACTTCATTGTATTGCCGTTAGTGATCTGAATTATTGTATGACAAATTTGAGTTCGGGAATAGATCCCTTAGATGGTTTCAGTTTAAATTGCTCCTGTGTCGTTCCTTTCAATGACCTTTTATTTAAAAATACGTTGGTTGCAAATACAGCTCTAAACTCGGATTTAGATGGCGTTATTTCATGTTCTGAAGCTGCAGGGATTACGGGTACATTAGACGTTTCCAATCTATCTATTAGTGACTTATCGGGGATTGAGTATTTTACATCAATTACCATTTTAGATTGTAGTAGTAATAACTTAACTTATTTAGATGCCTCTTTATGTACCAATCTAAATAATTTAGATTGTAGTAATAATAGTATTTTAAATATACCTTCTTTACCTCCTAACCTTTATCAATTACTGTGTAGTTATAATCAATTGTCTGTGTTACCAGTTTTGCCTGGAACTCTTATAGACTTAGGCTGTGATAATAATAGCTTAACAACACTAGGTGCTTCCTTGCCTAATCTATCTTATTTAGATTGCTCAGTAAACCAGTTAAATGGTGGTCTGCCATCCTTGCCAGGAACGCTTACAACTTTGAAATGCTCCTATAATAGTTTTAGTTCAGGAACCTTACCTGCTTTACCTCTCTCACTTGTACAATTAGAGTGTGAGCTCTGCAACTTAAATACTCTACCTACAAGTTGGCCTACTTCGCTAAGCATTTTGCATTGTGGTGGTGGTCTTTTTACTACTATTCCCGCATTGCCTAATACTTTAACAGAATTGTGGTGTAATAATACACCGGGGTTGAGTTTGCCTGTTCCTTTGCCGTCTAGCTTAGGTTCCTTAGCAGTAGGCGCTGATGGCTTGACTTCATTACCATCATTACCATCGACTCTAAATTATTTGGAATGTTCGCAAAATCAATTAACAAGTTTACCGACATTGCCATCGACTCTATATAATTTGAGTTGTGAACAAAATCAATTATCAAGTTTGCCTAATTTACCATTTGGATTAACGTTCTTAAATTGTAGATATAATAGTATTTCTTGTATGCCGGTATTTCCATCTTCTATCACAGGCGAGTTATATATATGGGGTAATCCTTACACCTGTTTACAAAACTACCTTCCTATAATGGAAGATACAATTCTAGCAAAGCCCCTTTGTGATATTACAAATGCACTATCTTGTCCTGTAGCTGATGGTATTGTTGGTTATACTTATGAAGTAGTCAGTAATAATAATCAATACGATGTTAATACAGATATCCCTCTTAAAAATGTTCCTTTAAATATTAAACTGTCTGGTGTACAGGTTGGAACTATACCTTCAGCTTCAAATGGAGTTTATGATTTCCCTTTTCTTGGAACATATGATGTTGGAATTGCAACTGCCGGTTTGCCCTTTGATGTAACAAGTGCAAATCCAGTTACTCTTAATAATTTGGGATTAACGTATCAAGATTTTACTTTAGGTTGTAAAGCATCTGGCTATGATTTAGGAACTCATTCAATAGTAGAAGAGGGGTTAGTTTTCCCCGGAGAATTACATTCATTGAAATTTATTATTGGTGATTTAAGTGCGTGGTATGGATTGAATTGTACAACAGTAAGTGGCCAAGTTGAAATTAAAGTTACCGGCCCTATATCCTACTCCTCTCCCGCTCCTCTAGCGCTCACACCAACGAGTATTTCAGGTACAGATTTTATTTATAATATAGCTGATTTTAGCCAAATAGATATATCAAAATCATTTGGATTGATTCTCAGTACAAATAATACTGCACAAACAGGGGCTCCTATTTGTGTAACTGTAATAGTAACTTCAAGTGGCAACGATTATAATACAAGTAACAATAATTATACTTTTTGCTATCCAGTAGTTAATTCCTACGATCCAAATGAAAAGGAAGTTTACCCACAATGGGTTGCTCCAGGTTATAATGATTATTTTACCTATACCATTCACTTTCAGAATACCGGTAATGCACCTGCCATCAATATTCATATTGTTGATACTTTAGATAATAATTTAGATTTAAGTACTTTTGAATTCCTCAATTATAGTCATTACAGTACTGCATTATTAGACAGTAATGTACTTACAGTAAAATTGCCTAATATTCAATTAGTAGATAGCACAACTAATTTCGCTAACTCGCAAGGATTTATACAATATCGAATCAAGCCTAAAGCTGCATTGCCAACAGGAACACAAATATTTAACAATGCTTCTATTTATTTTGATTTTAATGCACCAGTTGTAACCAATACTGTCGTTAGTGAATATGTAACTGCAACTAGCATTGCATCAAACAATCCTCTTTCGTCCTCAGTAGTAGTTGCACCAAACCCTACAACAGGATATCTTACACTAACTCTTCCGAAAGATGATGGGATTCGAATTGTAAAAATTTATAATGTTCTAGGCGAAATTGTATATCAATCAGAAATCTTAAAGAAAAAATCAACACAAGGAACCATAAATACTGAAATTAATTTGAGTGAAAATAACGCCGGAATTTATTTATTAAGAGTATTTGACGAACATGAAAATGTTTTATTTTTAGGGAAAGTTGTAAAAGAATAATAACATATCTTCCTAAATTTCACTTACATTATTTTACAAAAAAACTATTGTACTATTCAAAAAATCGTCTTTGAAATAAACTCTAAGAGTAGAGTTATACAAATACCCCGAAGCAGCGCTTCGGGGTATTTGTATAAAGAAGATTGTGTAAACAGGGATTTAGGTTAAGGGAACTAGTGTCTAGCGCTCCGTTTCGCTACGCTCCACTCCGCGCTAGACACTAGAGATTTTTCATAACTTTAAACAAATATTCATATGCACAAGAACAAACCGGGTGAGCAATTCCCCAAAGGCTTTTTTAAGCAATTT
>JAYVOC010000206.1:0-12130 GCA_043758125.1 Bacteroidota bacterium
GCCGAAAACTGGTTCTACCGTCCCTGCTCTAACACGTACCATGCGCTTAAAATATTTTGTTTGTTGCCGCTCGAAGCTAACAAGGAGCTATACAAAAGCCGTCAATCCATCGTAGAGCCCCCTTATGGCGTAATCAAGCGACAATGGGGCTTTTACTACATAAGCACCAAAAAAGACAAGAGAAAAGCCTCTACTGTTGTGGGATGTATGTTCATTGCCTGCAACCTACGTCGTATTATCAACATTTTAGATCGAGATTTATTAAAAAAGTTCTTCCAAGAACTTGCCTTTTTATTTTTCAATTTACTCGTCATTTTAAAAGCAATACGATCAATTTTAACTAATCATAACTATTGGTCATCTTTACCTAAATATAATCATTACCATTTTCAATATCCCTTTAAAATCAATTATATTTGTTAGGTAATGTTAGTTTTTAGACGAACTGACGTTAGCGGCAATGCTATGACGACAGTGCAAACATCAACCGACTGACACAAAATAACAGACAATGGAAGCAAAAACAGAACTGAAATACATATTTTCAAACGTCAACGACTGGTTAAAATTTGCAGAAGCAAAACACGGTGGACTTATTGTTCTTAACGCTGGACTTGTGGTTGGGATTTTATCAAGTTACACCAACATTCAGAACTTTATTTTCAAGCCGACAATTCTAATCGGAATTATATGTTTCGGTATTTCAGTTTTTCTAAGCATCATTTCTCAATTCCCTGTAACACAAAATTTATTCTATAATAAAAAGACTGTTCAAAATCCAAACCTATATTTCTTCGGACACCTTTCGCAACTTGATAGCCAATCATTCATTGACGAATACAAAACGGTTGACGCAGGATTTGCACCTTCAAAGTTTGACACAGATTTAATCAATCAGATATTAATTAACTCAATAATTGCACAAGCAAAGTTTGGTTACTTCAAAGTTGCAAGCTACTTGACAGCTTTCGGTTCGGGACTAATTGGTTTTTCATCAATCACAAAAATCTTATGCCACTTTTAGACGACATAACAAATAAAATCAGTTCCTACTTCACCGAAAAGTTTGAAGTAAACGAAACTACAATTGTTCCTTCAACCGACTATTCTAAGTTGACATTTGGAAATAGCGGACTGACTTCAGACCTTACATTTCTTTTTGTTGACATTAGAAAATCAAGTCAACTTCATAACACTTATGGTTACATTAATGCAGCTAAAATTTATCAAAGTTTCCATGACATAAATGTTAGAATCATCAACAGCAGAGACGGACAAGTAAGAGCTTTTGACGGAGAAAGAATTATGGGAGTTTTTGCAGGTGAGAAAAAAAACGACAATGCAGTTTCAGCAGCGTTAAATGTTAGGTGGGCAGTTAGCAACATTCTGAACAAACATTTTAAACCAGAGTTTGCTATCAACATAGGAATCGGAATTGACACTGGTAAAACATTAATAACGAAAGTTGGGAAAGGAAGAGACGTTAGTAATAATGATTTAGTTTGGGTTGGCAAAGCATGTAACTATGCTTCTCACATGTGCGACGAATCAACAAATATGATTTACATAAGTCCGACTGTTTACAATACTCTTTCTTTGACAAATAAAGTTAGCGAGGGGAAAAATATTTGGGAGAGCATAGATATGAAATTAAAAAACGACAAACTTGTTCCGTGTTTAAGGACAAATTATTGGTGTAGTTCTTTAAAATAATGACATGGAAAACTACTTGGAAAAAAAGCACAAATGGAAATGCATCAGAAGTTGAAATAATAGACTATCATAAATAATATTATCATGGCTAATCTTAGAAATATTCACCCAGGCGAAATTCTTCAAGAAGAATTTTTGACCCCTTTCGGAATTAGTGCTTATCGCCTATCTAAGGATATATCAATTCCTCAAACAAGGATTAGTCAAATCCTTAAATTAAATCGACGAATAACATAACAGCAGATACCGCGTTAAGACTTTCAATGTATTTTGGTAACTCTCCAAAATTTTGGCTTGGCCTTCAAGACGATTATGATTTGGAAGAAGAAAGAAAGGCTATAGCGTCGGAATTAAAATCTATTCGTGCTTTTGAAAATAACGCCGCCTAGCAGCCGGTTGCACAATACGCCGCAAGAAACTTTTATTTATATTTGAATTATGGTGTTGCGGCGCTTCGGCAACCGTGAGAAGGTTATGCGGCATGCAGTGCGACCTGGTAACTTTGAACTGAGACAAGAAATCAACTTTGATACATGAAAATTAAACAAACACTACTCTTCCTTTTTTCTTTCATCATAACTGTTACCCAAGCACAAATTACTGAAGGCGACTTTTTAAAATCTGCACGGCACAGGGACAGTTTGCTTCTCCACGCCTACGGACAAAAAGATACAGCTATCTACAAAAAATTAGTTCAAGAATCTGGATTGCAATACAGTAAACTCTCTGCTGAAGTCAGAAAAAAATATAGCTATTATTTACCGACCATTTATTATAATCTGTGTTGCGTCTATTCGTTGACGGGTAATAAAGCGAATGCATTGCTGTCTCTGAAAAAATCAATTGATGCGGGCTATTTTGATTATGATCACATTCAAGCGGATGGCGACTTAAAAAACATTCGTAATGAAAAAGAATTTAAAGATCTCATTGCCTCATCACAAAAAAATTATCTGGACAGTTTGAAACTTGTTATAAAGGAATTCAAACAAGACACCAACACAATTATCAGCCTTACTGAATATGCAAGTTTTTATTCCTCCAAATATGACACCGCCTTGCTATATTTTAGCCGTGCTTATGAATTAGCAGGGAAATTAAAAAATGACAAATACCGAGCAAGCAGTTTAACTCAGATCGAACAGGTTTATACTAGGAATAAAAATTTCATAAAAGCACTGGAACTTAATTTTGATTTACTAAAACTTTATGAAAATATGTGCGATACGTTTGGCATTGCAACTACATGGCTTGAATTAGGTGGAGTGTATGATAATTTAGGTGACGAAGAGAGTTCGATTTTGTATAATAAAAAAGCGTACTCTATGTACAAAAAAAGAGGAGAAAATAAATTAAGGGTGATAAGCAGTGCGAATAATATAGGATATAAATATATAATTCTTAATATCCCTGATTCTGCTTTGTCTTATTTTCAGGAATCAAATGCTTTAGCAAACAATGAAATAAAAATTTCCAATCCGGGAACTTATGCATTTACATTATATGGTCTTGGTAAGATTAATTATCAGTTGGGCAATTTGTCTATAGCAACATCCTATTATAAAGAAAGCCTGACGCTGATGACTGACAAGACCGAAACATCTTATGATAATTGGATTCGCGGACTAATCTACATGGGGCTTGGTGAAGTATTTAAATCAAACGGGCATTCAGACTCAGCAATTGTTTATTACAAAGAGGCATTGAAAACAATGCCTGAGGTAATACTTATGCCCGCTATTTACGGGAACCTTGCCGAGCTTTATAAAAACAGTAATAAAGATATTGCTTTCAATTATTTAATTAAGAAGGTAATATTAACAGACAGTTTGAATAACGCCACTAATAAAAGAGAGATTAAAAACCTGACTTTAAATGAACAGGAAAGGCAAAAATCCATTGCAGTTAAACAAAAGCAGGACGAAGAAGAGCGAAATCAAAATATACAATATGCATTAATCGCAATCGGAATTGTTACCCTTATAATCCTATTCCTTTTTCTTAGCAGAAGTTTCATAACAAACACCAAACTGATTTCTTTTTTTGGAGTTATTGCTTTGTTACTTGTTTTTGAATTTCTCAATTTATTACTGCATCCATTCTTAGAAAGAATTACACATCACTCTCCAATTTTAATGTTGCTTGCGTTAGTATGTATTGCAATTTTGCTTGTGCCCTTGCACCACAAATTAGAAAAGTGGACAACAGTAAAACTGGTGGAGAATAACAAGGCGACAAGATTGGCGAATGCAAAAAAGACAATTGAGAAGTTAGAAGATAAAACTATTCAAACACAAAACGTGAATACTGATGTATAACGAACCTCTATCAAACAGTTGTGTGAACTTCGGGCAGATGAACTCCGAACGAGCAGTAGCACGAACGCATAACATAAAGTCAATGCATCAGCTTTAATATTATGAGAGACTCGTAACAGACAGTAGGAGTGAAAACATTTAACAAAATAATTATGACATTACTTAAAACAAATTTTATCCTGCTTCTTTTTACTTTCTTGTTCACAAACATCTCGCAAGCACAAAAAATTGATAGCACAGGAATAACTATTGCTGAGATTAAAATAATTCATTCAACTATTTTGAATGAGGACAGAAAAATTTATGTTTATACTCCTGTAAATCATTCTGAGCCTCTTCCGGTTGTTTATTTAATGGATGGAGAAATGATTTCGTTAGTCGCTGGCATTGTAGATTTTCTATATAAAGCAAATCAGCTCCCCCCTATGATAGTTATTGGCATGGGAAATTACGAGTATGACAGATTTCGTGATTTGACCCCTACCCACAGCCTCTTGAATATGGATGGAACAACAGATAGTCTTCGTGGGAAAAACTCTGGGGGAGGTGAAAATTTTTTGAAATTTGTAAAGGATGAAGTGATGCCATTTGTGGAGAAGAATTACAAAACTTCGCCCAACAAAATATTTTTTGGTCATTCATTAGGTGGTTTAATGTCTTCTTACTGTCTGTTAAATCATCCTGAAATGTTTAATTCATATATTGCAGTTAGCCCTTCTCTTTGGTATGGCAAGGAATCTATTTTCACTAACGCTGACTTAATGTTTAATAACAAGAATTTTAAAAGTAAGACCATCTTTTTTAGTGATGGCGATGAAGGCAATGAATATCATAAAGGCATTATTAAACTCCAATCATTACTTCAACAAAAAAAAATAACAGGCTTAAGATATAAATATATTGCTTATCCGGAAGAAACACACAATTCAGAAGTAGTTAAGGCAACACAAGATGGATTAAATTTTATTTTTGAAAATTGGAAACCTGCTAAGTCCGACACAACTGTTGACTTGATAGTAAAGTTCTACCAAAAACGCTCGGAACAAAATGGATTTCAGGAAATGCCACCAGAACAACTTATCAATGAAATGGGTTACAATTTTTTAAACGCACCGAACAAATTAGATGAAGCAATTAAGTGTTTCGATTTAAATACCAAAAATTATCCAACTTCCTTTAATGCTTTTGATAGCTTGGGCGATGGCTATGCAGCAAAGGGATACAAAGAAAAAGCAATCGTAGCATACAAAAAATCAATTGCAATAAATCCCAATGTAGAGGAGACACAAAAGAAATTGAAAGCACTAGAATAAATGCAGCAGCTAACATCGAAGATTTACGAAAATTTTTTATTGGGGGCATTCTTGTTTAATTGTAAGAGCCCGCGGAAATTCCCACAATAAAAAACTTCGTAAATCTCTGTCTCGTAGTATGCCATTTTATGAGGACAGTGCTAACTTGAAACTTTCGGAATTTAATCAGACAATTATTACCATAAATTTGAGAATTTAAAATTAGTTATCGCTATGAAAAAAATCATTCAAACAAATAATTTAAAAAGAAATGTAAGCCAGGTTTACCTTTCACTCGTTCCTCTTTTGGGTATCATATCCGGATTTGGTGTCGGCTATATCAGCTATAAAATATATTTGCCCGTCTGGATTATAAATGTTTGCCTCATGGTTACTGCTGCATGGTTTCTTGGTGGACATGTTATTAAAAACAATAATGCTGAAAGGAAACACCTTGCCGCTGGTGCATTTTTTCTGATTGTTCCATGGATTATTATTTCTATGTTTTTTGGTTTAGGACCTCCTCCTGCAACACATGCAGGATGGGTTGCAACGGCTACTGAACAACAGGTAAGATATTTAATGCTGGTTATTGCAGGACTGTTTATAGCTTTTGGATTTTCTGTATTAAGAGAAAAATTAAAAGATACCAAGGGAGGTTTTTATTCGCTGCTTGGTTACACTGCTATAATGATAGCAATTCCACTTTTTATTATTAATATGATTTACTGGGGTACTTATTTAGTTGAATTATTTAAGATAGTAGTGGCATCAGGTTCAGAAAAGATGCCCGAATGGTTCTTACCTACAAGGAAAATATTCGGGTTAATATCTTTGGTAGAAGTTGCACTTACATACTTAGCAACAGCTGCCTTTGCTGCATCATTGAGAGCTGCTGGATGGTTAAGCAAATCTGCCTGTCGCATTTATATTGTAATAAATTTTTTAGGGTTTTTAATCATGGTGCTATCCTTTATTAAACCTTTAGAAACAGTGAGTAACTTTGCATCAATTCCTGCAATTCCATTTCTTATGCCTTATTTTATGGGCATTAATTTATTGAAAAGGGCAGGCAATAAAAGTGACTAATGATTAATTCCGCATATAAAGTTTTGTGCTGACATCGGAGGACACGACATAGTGGCGAGAGTATAACTGCAGGTAACAAAAAGGTCCAATGCAAATTTTTAAAAGAAGGGTTTTGAGAGGTAAATGAACAGTTGTACTCCTAACAAACATTGTGGGTTATCGGAGAGTTGTGCTTCTAATCCGTTCTTTTAAAACTTCATTTATCCCTTGTTATCTGCCATCATTGTGCGACTGAAAACATAGAAGCTGATTTTTACGATCTTTTAGCTCAATTAGATTTACAACCATTTGTATAGAATCTATATAAGACAATCCAATAAAAATAACAATCAGCATTAGAAGAGTATTTAAATATCATATAAACATCATGATAGGAAGTGTATAAAAAATGCTTCCGAAAGATCGCGAGATTAGCTTGTAAAACTTGAAGAAATATTCTTGAAAATAATTACAAAACTTAAAATTATAATTTCTGAAGAATGAAAAAGACTCTACTCCTCCTAATTGCTCTTGTAACATCATTCGGGCTAGGTTTTACATTAAATACTATCGTAACTTCACACCATAAAAATACACTTAAAATGAAAAAAGTAACAGGAATTGGCGGCATTTTTTTCAAATGTAAAGATCCAAAAGCAATTAACGAATGGTATAAAACACACCTCGGGTTTGATACCAGCGAATATGGAACAAGCTTTGAATGGCGAGAAAACGATGATAGCACTAAAAAAGGATTAACGCAATGGAATCCGTTTTCGGAAAATACAAAATATTTTGAGCCTTCAACAAAAGACTTTATGATAAACTATAGAGTTGAGAATTTAGAAGCCTTGGTGGAAGAATTAAAAAAAGAAAATGTGACTATCGTAGATAAAATTGAGACCTATGACTACGGCAAATTTGTTCATATTTTAGATGTTGAGGGAAACAAAATTCAATTGTGGGAGCCTAAGGAATAGATTAGAATAAAATTGCTGATTCACAAAAAAAATAAAAATTACAATATTAATATGGAAACCCACGCACATCACTTACACAATGTCCCGATAGCTATCGGGAGAAAAAATTTCTGGCATTACTTCTTTGAATTTTTTATGTTGTTTCTTGCAGTGTTTTGTGGATTTCTAGTGGAAAATTATCGGGAGCACATTGTTGAGAAAGAAAGAGAAAAACAATACATACAATCACTGATTGCGGATTTGAAAAGTGATCAACAAGTTTTGGAACAACATATTTTACACGTGCAAAAAGGTGCCTCGATGATGGACAGTATGATTGTTCTTTTAAATAATCCCACGCTGATCCCAGCTAACACCGGCAACTTATATTATTGGGCGAGACTCTCACCACGGTTACATCCATTATCTAACAACAACAGAACTTTTGAACAATTAAAAAACTCGGGTAATTTTAGGCTCATCAGAAATCTTAGTACTTCCAATAAAATCATGACCTATTATGCAAAATTTCCCTTAATAAATTTACTTGAATCTGTTAATGAAACTGAATTTACAGAATACAAAAAAATAGCTGCAAAAATTTTTAACCCAGCCGTTTTTTTTAAAATGGAAGTGAATGGAGAAGAAATTAAAAGAACAACTGATAACCCACCATTGCGGACAATGGATGTAGAATTATTACAAGAGCTGTCAGTGTTTTCAGTTTATATGCACGGAACAAAAAACGGTATTCTTGGAACAGATAAAGAATTAAAAAGTGCAGGTGCTGAATTAATTGAATATTTACAAAAAGAATATCACTTCTAATAAATCTTAAACTATACTATGGAAGTACATCACCACCCCGACTTAAATCAAAAATCTAAAAAGTGAAAAGAATATTTCTTAGAATTTATCATGATTTTTCTAGCGGTAACAATGGGTTTTATTGCAGAAAATATTAGAGAACATTTAATTGAAACAAGAATAGTTCACCAAAATTTGCAAGCTTACAGAGATGATCTTTTACAACAAAAAAAACTATTTCTAAAGCTTGATAGTTCGTTTACAAAATTACTTCCAGTTTATGATAGCATCGTAACAATATTTTATCAGAAAAAAGAGAATGAGGAATTAACTGTTTTAAGTCGATTACTTTTAGCAGGGCAGCGAAATCAAGTTATAATTATCAACACTCCTACTTATGAGCAACTGATTAGTTCAGGTAGCATGCGATATGTTGAAAACAGGGAACTAAAAGATAGCATGGCAAATTATCAATCTAAAATTAATTCACTAATTAATTACAACGACAGGCTAATTTCTACTTTAAATAATCAGTTAGGTGAAATTGGTAAGATTGAAGACATGCACGATTTCTGGAACAGAGATAAAAATGAGAGAGGTTATGGTTATACACCCGAGATGCAGCCTTTTTCTTTATCTCAAGAACAGCGAAATTTTATTATCGAATATAATAAATTATTTTCAATACAAGCAATTGTTATTTCATATAGATTGAAAGACTTTCTAAAAAGTAATTCATCATTAGTTGAGATGTTAGATAAAGAACTTGAAAAATAAATTCTAAATTATTTGTATGGAAACTCACGCAAACCACTTACATAAAGCACCAGGGAAAAATTTTGGACATTACTTTTTTGAATTTCTTATGTTATTCATTGCTGTCTTCTGCGGATTTCTTGCTGAAAATTATCGAGAGCACGTTGTAGAACGTGAAAAGGAAAAACAATACATGCACGCCATGATTGTAGATTTAAAATCCGATACTGCGCGAATTGCTCTCCTGATTTCTGAAGACAGTATAAATCAGCCACGTATTGATTCGTTAATGCATTTGCTCAGACGCCCTGACAGAAATAATTATGGACAAACGATGTATTACTTTGCAAGAGTAATTACTGCGCTTGGCGGTGGTCGTTTTGAGCTTGCAGACCGTTCTTATGAGCAGATGAAAAGTTCGGGATCGCTTCGTTTGATTAATGATGCCGGTGTTGCTGATTCGGTTTCCGCTTACTACTCAAAGCAGGAAGATCTAAAGCAACAAGAACAAATTCAATTAACTAGAATGGCCTATTATTGTAATGCTGTTACAACCATTTTTGATGGCGTTATTCTACAAGAAATGCTTCAAAAACATCCTTATGAATTTCATGTGCCAAAAGGCAATCCCGCTTTGCTTACAAATGATGAGACTACAATTAACGAATTTATTGGTCAGCTACATTACTATAGTGCAATTCTTACAATCAATTATAATTTTGCAAGTGAAAAAAGAGCAAATGCAGAAAGATTGATTCAGTTACTACAATCGAAATATCATTTTGAATAAATAAAATATGGAGACCCACGCACATCACTTACACAATGTCCCGATAGCTAACGGGAGAAAAAATTTATGGCATTATTTCTTTGAATTTTTTATGTTGTTTCTTGCAGTGTTTTGTGGATTTCTTGTGGAGAATTATAGGGAAGAAAAAGTGGAAACACACCGCGCAGAAGAGCTTGCCAAAAGTTTTTATGAAGAACTTAAAAGTGATTCAGCAACAGCAGCAATAAAGGTATATAACAGAACAAAGCAGGAAAATGCTCTCAATTATTGTATGAAATATTTCAAGGATAGTAGCCTAACTACTGTTTCCAAAACTTTTGAAATTAATTTTCTTTATGGAGTTCTTTTTCGTTCACCTTCCATTTTTGAACCACGAAATGTGGTACTGGAGCAATTAAAAAATTCCGGGTCACTAAGATATTTTAAAAATAATGAATTGCAAAAATTAGTAGGTGATGTATCAGTTGCTATCCACAATATTAATGACAGACAAAAATTGGAGTCTGACGTTAGGATGCAATATCTAAATCCAATCATAATTAAATATTACGATTACGATTTTGAAGAATTGATAACGCATCATTATGATAAAATAATTTTTCAAGCAACTATTGACTACGAAACTAACAATGAATTTTTCCCCTATCAAATTAAACAACTAGATAAAATCGATAGAGCGACCATAGTTAACACCCTTGGATTTTATGGCAGAAATGGAATGCGATCAACTCGTCAAGTTCATATTCAAAAATATATTGAACTGAATACTGAGTTATTAAAAGTATTACGAAGAGAATATCATTTAGAATAAAACCACATCAGAAATCAAATCCAATGTCACTCATTTATATTATTCCAATTTTAATAGTAATTGTATTTGTAATCTATAGAAACAGAAGAATAAAATAACTATGAAAAAAATCTCATCACTCATTTTTTTTCTAATCTGTATTCATAATACTTTTGCGCAAAGCACTAATTTTGATAGTTCAAAAGCTGCATTAGCCAATTATAAAAAACCTTTAGAGCGTTACACCGCTACAATAAAATATTTAGAAACCGTGGATTCTTATGCCAGCAGTAATATTGATTCCGCAGTATGTATTGACTTACTTCAGATAGCGCAACAATTAAAAAATGATTCATTGCTTGCAACCAGTTATGACTGGATTGGATATTTTTTTTCACTAAAAAAGGGAGACAACACTACTGCGCTTGAATATTATTTTAAAGCCTTGCCACTAGCTGAAAAATATAATGACAAACGACGAATAAGTTCTTTATATTTTGACATATCCAGTGTATATTATTACCTTAAAAATTATGACGAGTATTTTCATTTCACAAAGAAAGGTGGAGAAAATCTGCCTGATAAATCTTCTATAAAACACGATTATATGTTAGTGCAGTTTCAAAGAAATATGGGAACGTATTATTTGGAAAAAATGAAATTGGACTCTGCTTTATATTATGCACAGGCTGCACTCCAAACTAGCGAACGGCTAAAACTCCGTCTTTATAAACTTCAAACATTGACTTTAATGTCTGTTATATATTCCAAAATGAATGAAAATGAATTGGCGGATGTTTATTTTAATAAAGCAAAAAGCGCGGCCGACTCAATAACAGTTAGAAAGGAAGTGTTTTACAAAAGGTACATTACTTTCCTTATTGGGCGGAGTAGGATTGTTGAAGCAAAATTGCTAACTGAAAAATTTTGGGACGTAGCATGTGAAACACAAAATCTAAATTTCAAATTATTAGCAGCCGGATATAAGAGAGACATGTTTGAAAGAGTAAATAAAATAGACAGTGCTTATTATTATTCCAAAGTGGAATCGGAAATAAGAGAATTAATTTTTAATCAGAATAATCTTAATACCATTCAGGCATTAGCATTTAAAGAGCAGTTACGTGTTATTGAAGATTCGGTCAAAAAATCAGAAGAAGAACAGCAACGCCAACAAAACATTCAATTTGCATTGATTGCACTCGGTATTGTATCATTTATTATTTTATTTTTTCTGCTAAGTCGTAGCATCATAGTTACTGAAAAATGGATTTCATTTTTTGGCATATTAGGATTACTAATTGTATTTGAATTTATCAACCTTCTTATTCATCCGTTTTTAGAAAGAGTTACGCATCATTCTCCTTTGCTGATGTTGATGGCATTGGTTGCAATTGCATCGCTGCTTATTCCATTACATCATAGCATGGAAAAATGGATTAAAGAAAAAATGACAGAGAAGAATAAAAAAATTAGGTTGGAGTCAGCAAAGAAGACAATACAAAATTTGGAAGACAATAAAAGTGATACATGAGAGAAGATGCGTAGCATCGGTACATACTGTAACAACAGACTTCAGTCCGTTGAAAAAGGAAGACAATTCAGCAATTAGAAAAATAATATGATGCTGATAAAAA
>JAYVOC010000207.1:0-12345 GCA_043758125.1 Bacteroidota bacterium
CGGATCAGGTGTATTAACTTCATCAGTGGTAGGTGGAAACGTTTGGTCAACTACAGCAACTACGAATGCAATCACAGTAACTTCTTCAGCTACTTATTCAGTTGTTAATACAAATGCAAATGGATGTTCTGCTTCTGCTTCTGCAGTAATCAATGTAAATTCTACTCCGGTTACACCTACTATCTCACAAACAGCGAACACTATTTGTGCTCCAGGTACTGTCACTTTCTCTAGCTCTTATGCTGGCGCTGGTAATGTTTGGTCTCCAGGTGGTGCAACAACTGCTTCTATCACTGCTTCAGGTGCTGGTTCCTATTCTTATACTGTAGTTTATACAGATGGTAACGGATGTGTTTCTCTTGCTTCTGCTCCAGCAACAGCTACTATCTTCCCAGCTAACGCAGTGGCAATAACTCCTGCTTCTGCTGCTTTCTGTCCAGGCGGTTCTGCAACGTTAACTTCAACAGTGTCTGGCGGAAACGTTTGGTCTACTGCTGAAACTACAAATGCAATCACTGTTTTAACTGGTGGAACATATACTGTTACAAATACTAACGCGAATGGCTGTACTGCTACTGCTTCTGCTAGTGTTGCTGCAAATGCCGGTCCTACTGCTGCTCCAACTGCATCTTGTACTAGTTTATTCCCAGGACGTACTTCAGTTTTAACGGCTAACGCTACTGCTGGTTCTGGTACAATATCAACTTACTCTTGGGCATTAAATGGTGTAGCAATCGTTCCTGCTGCTACTGCTGCTACTTATACCACTCTTGCTAACGCAAACGGTAACTATACGGTAACAGTAACTAACTCTAACGGTTGTTCTTTCACTTCGGCTCCTTTGGCTATAACTAACCAAACTGGTCCATTAAGTGGAACATATACTGTAGGGTCAACTAGTTGCAATTTCTTAACAATTGCTGCTGCGGCATCTTATTTAAATACTAATGGAGTTTCTGGCCCAGTAACTATCAATGTTCCTTTTGGTTATACTGAAACAGCTCCTGCTGGTGGTATTAGCATTAACATGTGTGCTTTAGCTTTAGGATTAAAATCAAATGCTTCTCAAACAATAACAATTCAAAAATCAGGTGCAGGTGCTAACCCAATAATTACTGCTGGTGTTGGTACAGGTACTGTTGATGCAATTGTTAAATTGGTAGGTGCTGATTATGTTACTATTGATGGTATCAACGTAACTGATCCTGCCACTAATTTAACTGCTACTACACGTGCTGAGTGGGGTTATGCTCTTTTAAAGTGTAATGGAAACGACGGTGCTAACTCAAATACAATTAAAAATTGTGTTGTTACACTACAAAAAATATATACTGCTTCAATTGGTATCTATTCTGGTAATCATGATGCAACTTCAACTACTGCTCTTGTTTACTCAGGAACTGTAGGTGATGCAACAGCAGCTGATTTATCTCGTAATGGTCGAAATACCTTCACAGGAAATACAATCACTAACGTTTATGGTGCATTCTCTTTAAATGGTAACGCAAGTTCAACAGGTTCAATATCGTTGAATGATACTTTAAACGCAATTGGTGTCATCGGTCAAACTGCAAATACAATTAACAACTTCGGTGGTTCTTCTACAGCAGTAGTTGTAATCAATGAAACAAATCAAAGAGGTATGACCGTAGATAATAACTCTATCAGCGGTGGTACTGGTTCAACACTTACAGTAACTGGTATTAGCATGACGTCAGGTGTATGGGGTAAAATCAGAAACAATTCTGTAACATTAGCCACCAGCTCAACTACTTCAGCAATGATTGGTATTACTAATGGATTTAGTGGAGGTATTGATGCTAACCCAAATATTGTTGCTATCACTGGCAATACATTGGTATTATCATCTACTACACTTACAACAGGAGCAACAACCGGTTTAACTTGTTCTGCTGGTGGTGCGTCTTCACAAATCACGATCACCAATAATACGGTTAATGGTTGTACATTCCCTTCAAATACCACTGGAGCATTTACAGGAATCACTCAATCTAACAGTAGCAATAACATTACTGTTGTTGTAACCAACAACCAAGTGAATTCAAATTCACTTGCTGGTACTGGTCAGTTCCTTGGAATTAATGCAACAGGTAGTCCAACCAATACTGCTTTATTAACTCCTCTTTCAAGTTTAAACTTCAGTAACAATACTGTTTCCAATAACACAAAAACGTCAACAGGAAACATGTTCTGTGTCAATTCTGCTCATACAGCGCCAACATTGTTGATGACTCAGAATTCAAATACAGTAAATCAAAATACTATTGCAGGAGGTTCTGCTGCTTGTACCTTAGTAGGTATTACTGCTGGTGCAACTAACTTTACAATGAATGGCAATACAGTAACAAACCTTGCTATTACAGCTGTAAATGGTACTGTAGTTGGTAACGTACTGGCACTTCAAAGTTCAGGAACAACTACCACAAATTCAGCAATTACCAATAATACTGTAACAGGTATCACCATGGGTGGTAACTCTACAGGAGCTTCTCTTGTTCGTGGTATCCTTGCAACTACTTCCGCATCTGATATCCGAACCATTAGTGGTAACAAAATATCCAACGTAAATACATCATTCACAACAAGTGCTACTTGTATCGGTATCATTTCTGCAACAGGTGGAACTTCAAATATCTTCAATAATAAGATTTATGATTTCTTCCCTGGTCAAAATGGAACTGTTTTCTCAGGTGCAAAAGGTATTGTTGTTGCTGGTGCTACAACTTCTAATGTTTACAATAACATTATTGGTTTCGATTATTCTTCTCCAGTAACACCAGTATTAACAAGTCTTAACGCAGTTGTTGGACTTGAAGTATCTGGTGGTACAAATGCAAACTTGTACTTCAACACTATTCGCCTTGCAGGTAGTGGTAGCGGTACAACTTTCAGTTCTTCTGGAATCAACTTAACTGTAACTACAACAAATGTTGACATCAGAAATAATATCGTAAATAACTTAATGTCTCCAGGTGGTTTAGCAGCTACAAACTCTTCAGTTGCATTACGTCGTAGTGCTGTTGCTTTAACTGGTTATGCAACAACATCTGATAGAAATATTTGGTATGCAGGCACACCAGGTGTTAACAAACTCATCTATTTCGATGGAACAAATAGCGATCAAACTTTAGCAGCCTTCCAAACAAGGGTTGCTACTCGTGAAGCAAATTCATTTACAGAAGCTGAAACATTCCAAAGTGTTGTTGGAGCTAACGCAAACTTCTTGAAGTTAAATTTAGTTACACCAACATTTGCTGAGTCTAACGCTCGCCCTGCAGGATCAATCTCTACTGATTATTTTGCAACGGTAAGAAATGTTTCAACTCCTGATATTGGAGCTCATGAAGACGGTTTCACTCCAAACGGTATCGTTATTATTAATCCAACAATTACTCCTACAGTTTCTTGTATTGCTTCAGCCCATAACATTACTGCAGATGTAAGTGGTTCACCTACTTCTGTTACTTTGAACTTCGCATTCAATGGCGTTGCTCAAACTCCAGTTACTATGGTTTTAGGCGCAGGAATAAACTACTCTGGTTCAATTCCAGCTGCTACTCCAACAAATGCAGTAGTTACATATACAGTAAACGCTACTAATGGAGCAAATTCAGCAGCTTATGCTGGTGCTTCGTATCAGGATAATTACCTTGGTAGTGTTGTTCTTATTGCTAGCACAAATCTTTCCACATTGTGTTCTGGAGCTTCTCTTACAGCTTCTGCTGCAGGCCCAGTTCCTACGGTACCTGCTGATGCAACTTATTGTGCTTCAACACACGCCAGTGGTTGTTCAGGTGATAACATCTCAAGAGTAGTTTTAAATACATTGGATAATACTACAGGAACACTTTGTGGTAGTACTTCTCACTTTACTTACTTCAATGGTGGTGGTACTCAAACTACAACGTTAGCGCAAGGAACGCCATACAATGTGACGCTTACTTTCGGAACAGATGGTAGTCAATACTTTGGCGCTTGGATCGATTATAACCATGATGGTACGTTTGCCTCAACTGAATTCCTAGGCGCTTCTGCTAACGCAGGTTCTAGTGGAACAATAAGTGTAAACTTTACCATACCAGCAACTGCTTATAATGGCTTAACGCATATTCGTATTGTTGGAGGTAACGATTCACCTGTAACTGCTGCGCAAGCTTGCGGTGCTTCATCAAGTGGTTTCGGTGAAACTCAAGATTATGATTTAACGATAACAGGGGCATCTTCTGTAGGTGGTCTCTCAACAAACTTCTCATCTTACTCTTGGTCAGATGGAACTACTGTTGTTGGGTCAGGAAATCCTTTAACATTCGCTACAAGCGGTTCAGGATCTGTATCTTATACAGTAACTGCAACGGATGCAAATGGTTGTACGAAACAAGCTACTTCAAGTCCAGTTACCCTAATTGCATTACCTGCAACTCCGGTTGCAACGAACAGTGCACAATGTGGTAATCAAGTTCCTACTGCTCATGTAACTGGATCTGGTACTGTAGGTAACTCATTCAAATGGTATACTTTAGCTTCAGGTGGTACTGCAATAGCAGGTGAAACGTTAGATCATTTAACATCTACTGTGGTTTCTACTACATCAACCTATTACGTTTCTGAATTTAATGGTACTTGTGAAAGCCCAAGAGCTGCTGTTACTGTAACAGTATCATCTCCAGTCGCAATTACTGCTACCTCATCAGTTTCAACTGTTTGTCCTTTCGTTAACTTTAACTTAGGAGTTACTAGTTCAAATGACCCTAATTACGTTTACACATGGAGCATTGGCGCTACAGGTAGCGGAATTACTGCTGCATTAACTGGTGCTTCTCAAACTATTCAAGCAACAGCTGGTGGTTCATTTACTTATACTGTTAATGCATTCGATGGCGTTTCTCAGTGCGCTGCAACAAATTCAGTTGTAGTAATTGTTTCAACTCCTCCGGTAATCGATAGTATCGTAAGTAATCTTTCAACAATATGTTCTGGAAGCCCTGCTACAATATCGGTTTATTCAACTGGGCTTAGTTCAGGTCCTCAAGTTGATCCAAGCCCTTACACGCATGGTACAGTTTCGAACCCAACTACTGATGAAGAAATTTATAGCTTCACACTTAATGGCTCTTCAACTCCAGCAGCGTATGCAAATACAAACGGATGTACAACAGCAGCTCCAGGAGCAGGTTCTGTACTTGGTAGTTATTCAAACTTTACAACAACAGGTACTCTTTCAACACTAACAGCTGGTTCTACATACTCCTTTACTGTAAATGTAAATGAGTGTGACGGAGCACCTTTCTTCGCGAATGGTATCGGTGTTTGGATTGATTATAACCGTGATGGTGACTTTAATGATGCTGGTGAAGCTGTATATATTGATGCAGCCACAGTAACCAGTCCTCATACAGTAACTGCTTCTTTCACCGTTCCTTCTTCAGCTATTGGTGGCTTAACAAGAGTCCGCGTAATAGCTTATGAAGGTGGTTCTGGTGCTACACTTATTCCAACTGCTAGCCCAGGTTATGGTGAAATCGAAGATTATGCTGTAAACCTTATTGGTCGCGTAACTCAAGATCCTAATAAAACATATTCTTGGTCTCCAGGTGGTGCAACAACACCAACAATTACTGTAAATCCTTTAACAACTACAACTTATACGGTATCTGTTAATGCTACTGGTAATACATGCACCAATTTTGCTACTAAAACAATAACTGTTATTCCTCTTCCGGCGGCACCTACTGCTAGCAATAGCACTCAGTGCGGACCAGGAGTTCCAACTGCTTCGGTTACAGGATCTGGCGGAACATTCCGTTGGTATCTTACCTCTACTGGCGGTACTGCTTTAGCAGGGGAAACGTTAAATCATTTAACAGCATATTCGATTTCAGTAACAACAACTTTCTATGTATCAGAATTTAGTAATACTTGTGAAGGTCCAAGAGTAGCAGTTATACAAAATGTTAATAATGGCGGTGCTGTTACTTTCACTTCAACAACACCAGCTTGTCTTGGCGCATCAATTACACTTACTGCAACTGATGTTAATCCTTATGGATATACAAGTTATACTATGACACCATCACCTTTAGGAGGTAGTGGTACGGCAGTTCAGTCAGGAGCATTCTCCGGCACTACAACTTTCACATTCGCCCCTACATCTGCTGGAACTTATGATTATACATTTACAGCAACGGATGGAACTTGCAGTGCAGCAGGGATTGCTCACGTAATTGTAGGTACATATCCAGTAATTGATAGCATAAAAGCTTCTCCTACTACTGTATGTTCAGGTAGTCCTTCAACAATTAAAGTTTATTCATCAGGAATAACTTCAGGATCTCAAGTTCTGCCAACAGGATATTGTACATCGGGTACTTCAACCAATTTTGCTGATGAACAAATATTTGCAGTATCCTTCGGTTCAATGGTTAACAATGAAACAGAAACCTGTACTACAAATTATACTGATTATTCTTCTACCATCTCTGCACCAACAGTGTCGAATGGTCAAGTCGTACCATTCAGCGTGATATCAAATGAGTGTGATGGGGCCACTTATTTTTCAAGTGGATTGTCAATCTTTATTGATTATAACCGTGATGGCGACTTCCTTGATGCAGGTGAAACAGCTTACACTACTACAACAACTACAATACAGCCAAATACGAGAACAGGAACGATTACAATTCCTGCAAATGTAACTCCGGGCTTAACCAAGATGCGAGTTGTTATTGCAGAAAGCGTTGCTTCACCGCTTCCATGCGCTGCTTATACTTTTACTGAAACTGAAGATTATGCGGTGAATCTTCTTGGTGTGGTTGCTCAAGATCCTGCCAAAACTTATGCTTGGGCACCGGGTTCTCAAACAACACCTTCTATAACTGTAAGTCCAACATTAACTGGGGCTAATAATTATAGTGTAATTGTAACAAATCCTGCTTCTGGATGCTCAGCAACAGCCTCAACTTCTATTACAGTTAATCCACTTCCGCCATCTCCAACAGCAACAAATTCAACACAATGTGGATATGGAGTTCCTACAGCTAGTGTTACTGGTACATCAGGTAACCTTCGCTGGTATCTCGCTTCAACAGGCGGAACAGCACTGTCAGGACAAACTGGAAATACACTGTCAGGATACTCTGTTAATACTACTACTACGTTCTATGTTTCTGAAACTAATGGAACATGTGAATCAGTTCGCACTCCAGTTACAGTAACGGTAAATCAGCCGGATGCAGTATCAGCAAGCGCATCTACTTCAAATGCTTGTTCTAATACTTCCTTCAATCTGATCGCAACTCAAACAGGTTCAACGAACACTTATACGTTCACTTGGACAGCTTCTCCAGTATCAGGTAGCGGTATCGCAACTACATTAAGCGGCGCTACTACTTCTGTTACTCCAACTGCAACTGGAACATACACTTATACTGTAGTTGCAACAGATGCTTCTACTTCTTGTGCTACTATTTCTACTGTTTCTATTACTGTTAATCAAAGCCCAACTATTACAGTAGCACCTCTAACTGCTTCGGTTTGTCCCGGTGTTCCTGTACAGTTAACAGCTACACAAACTAACGGTGGTGGATCAACATTCGCATTTAACGGAGTAAGTCAATATATGGCTATTGCTTCTACTCCTTCTTTGAACTTTACAACTGCTGGATTAAGCAACTTCACGCTTGAAGCCTGGACTAAAACAAATACAGCAATATTTGATGGTGGTATCATCAGTAAATATCAAAGTTCAACAGGTGGTGCTGGTTACTTCTTACGCCAAGGTTCAGTTTCTCCTTATACAGGAATTGGTGCTGGTGGAAATACAGAAGTTCTTTCAACTCCAACTACCGGTGTAGTAACTGCTGGAACTTGGGCTCACGTTGCTGCTGTATTTAGCTACAATGCATCAACAGCAAATGACTCTGTTAAAATTTATGTTAACGGTGTTCTAAAAGCTTCTAATGTTACAACAGTTTCTGCAAGTACTGATTCTCTCCGCATTGGATCCGACTTCTCTGGTCGTTTCTTTAATGGTCAAATTGATGAAGTACGTATCTGGAATGCAGCTCTTAGCCCTTCAACAATAATAAATTGGATGTCGCAAACGGTTACAGCGTCTCATCCAAACTTCGCTAATCTTAAAGCGTATTATAACTTCGATGCAGCTGCATCAGGAACGGTAACCGATCTTTCTGGAAATGGAAATAACGCTGTTATTGTAAATAGCGCATCTCAGGTTGCTTCAACTGTTCCTTTTGCAAATACGACATACTCATGGTTACCAGCTACTGGCTTGTCTAATGCTACTATCTCTAATCCGATTGCTACTGTTAATACAACAACCACGTTTACTGTAACTGCAACAGCTCCTAATGGTTGTACAGTTACTGCATCTTCAGTGCTTAATGTGTTACCTGCTGCTGCCACACCTACTGCTTCAAATAGCGCACAGTGTGGTAATGGAACTCCTACAGCTTCTGTAACTGGAACAGGTTCTGTCTTTAACTGGTACTTAACTGCTTCAGGTGGTACAGCTTTGGTAGGACAACATGCTTCAACATTATCATCATATTCAATTTCAACAACTACTACTTTCTACGTTACAGAAGTTACTGGTACGTGTGAAAGTCCACGATCTGCGGTAACAGCTACCGTTACACAGCCAGATGCAATTAATGTAACAGCAAATAGCAGTTCAATTTGTTTGAACTCATCTGTTACTTTAACCGCTAACCAAACTGGTTCTGTTAATACGTATGTATATGCTTGGAATGGTACTCCAGTTCTTGGAAATGGAATTACAACTCCAACTTCTGGAAGCCCTGTAACAATTACTCCTACAATTGCTGGAACTTATGTTTATACTGTAACAGCTACTGATGCAACCGCTGGTTGTGTTACCACTGCTACTAAATCAATTGTAGTCAACCCAAATCCTGTGATTACTTCTGCAACTGCTAGTCCAAATCCTGCTTGTACGGGTTCAACTGTTACGCTCACTGGTTTAACTGGTGTTCCTGCTGGTTCATTGTTCCACGAAGGATTTGAAATCTTCCCTGGTTCATTTGCTACTTCTGGTACTGGTGTAACATGGGCTCAAAGCAACGTTTACTATCAAGAAGGTCTTAATTCTGCTAAAATGACCTACGCAAATTCTGCTGCTGGTAATTTGTCAATGAATTCTGGAGTTAGCCTTGTAGGTTATACAAGTCCTAAACTTGAATTCTATCAAATCTGTGCTACTGAAAATAGTTTCGATTATGGCAGAGTTGAATATTCAATAGATGGTGGTACAACGTGGATCGGATTCGCTCCTTCAACTTATCTTGGAACTGGTACATTAGCTCCAAATATGGTGACTGCAGGTGTTATCGGATTCCAGGCAAATAGTTATGCTGCTTGGTCTTCAGTATTCAATTCATCAACTTCTGTTTATCCTGCTGGTCCGGCAACAAGTTTATGGCAACATGAAACAATCAATCTATCAGCATTCGCTTCTCAAACAAACTTTAGAGTACGTTTCAGAGCAACTTCCGACGCAAGTGTTTTATATCCTGGTTGGTCGATTGATAATGTAAGAATTACTTATTCTGCAACTTCTGGTGCTGGTACCTATGCATGGCAATGGAATCCTGGTGCATTATCAGGAAACATAGCGACAATTACTGCTGGAGCAGCAGGAACTTATAACTACACTGTTACAGCAACTGATGCGGTTTCTGGTTGTACATCTACAAGTCCAGTTGTTCTTAATGTAATTTCAACACCTGCAACACCGATAATCAGTGCTACAACTACTACTATCTGTGTGAGTGGTACTTCAACATTATCAGTGACAAATCCTACAGGTGGTGCTTCTTACCAATGGCAGTCTTCTTCTTCTGGTTTGCCAGGATCATATTCCAATATTGTTGGAGCTAATACTGCTACTTATACATCAGCAACACTTACATCATCGATTTACTATCGTGCTTATGTAAACTGTGGTACTTCAGCTGACACTTCAATTGCGACTCAAGTTATTGTTAACAATCCTTCAATTACTTCTGTAGTTGGTGCTACACGTTGTGGCGTAGGAACTGTTAACCTTAGTGTAGTTGGTACAGGAAGTTTCGATTGGTTCGCTGGTTCTGCCGGTGGTACTGCACTTGCTACTAACACTAGTACGTATGCTCCAATCGTATCCGCTAACACTACATTCTGGGTTCAGGCTTATATCGGTACTTGTCTTGATCCTGCTGGTCGCCAACCAGTAGTCGCAACAGTTAATCCTGCTCCAGTTGTAAATATTTCAACTGCTGCTACAACAGTATGTACTGGAACGTCTGTAACTCTGACCGCATCAAGTCCTAATACCAATTATTCTTATTCATGGTCATTGAACGGAACTACAGTTATAGCTACAGGAGCATCTTATACTTTTGTTCCAACTGTTACAGCTACTTATTATCTAATTGGAACTGATAATACTGCCGGACCTTATGCTACATGCCAGGCTATTGCCTCTCAAGTAATAACTGTTAATGTACGTCCTGTAGTTTCTCCAACTAGCGATATATCGATTATCTGTAATTCTGGTGCCTTAGTCACATTAAATGCAAATGCATTCGGAACAAGTGCAACAACATTGTTGAATGCAACTTTTAATACTGGTGATGATGGCTTCGTTGCAACTCAAACAAGTTCTGCTTCAAGCTTAATCTTTACACGTTTAGCAGGTTCTACTTACAGTGCAGGTGCTACATTGGATGGAACTTCCTTCTTTGAAGCTAATTCTGATGCTGGTGGTTCTGGAAGTAGTACTCATACTGTTATCGTTTCTCCAGTAATGAATACTACGGCTTACTCATCAGGTACAGTTTCGCTTCAATGGGATGAAGCTTATCAGTATTATTCTGCTGGATCTGATAACGTTCATACTGATGTTTGGAATGGTAGTGCTTGGGTGACTATTTACACTGCTCCTGCAGCAAATGATGGTTCCTACGCTGCTCCATTGCATCATAACGTGAATATTGCAGCTTATGCGAATTCTGCATTACAGGTTCGTTTCGTTTACGATTCTAACTGGGGATTCTTTAACGCAATTGATAATGTAAGTGTAAATGCTTCTAGTACTTTACCTACATTATTATGGACTGCTTCTCCTGCTGACCCAACATTATCTGGTCAAACTAATTTAGCGTCTCCAGCGGTAACCCCTACTACTGGCGTAACTTATACTGTTGTGGCAACTAGTACTAATGGTTGTACAGCTTCTGGTTCTGTAGTAATTAATTCAATTCCTAAACCAATTCCTGCACTTAATTATACTGGTGATCAAAATGTATGTTCAAGTGATCCAGAACTTATATTCTCGGTTTCTGATGCAGTAAATGGTGCTTATTCACCATCCAGTTATCAAGTTGATTGGACTTCAGCTATTATCAACCAGTCTCCAAGTCTTCCTATTACTCAATCTGTTCTTGGAAGTCCAGTACAGGCTAGAGTTCATACTTTAGATAATGGATGTTCTGTATTGTCTAATATCGTTAACGTTACTATTGTTACTGTTGATTTATCAGTAACGACAGTTGCAGCATCATGTGCTGGCGCAGACGGATCTATCACAGCAACAGCTACTGGTATTGGACCGTTTACGTTTAATTATTACAACAATGCACATACGTTAATCCATACGGTATCAAATTCAGTATCTAATGTAAATACATATACTGGATTAGGTACTAACACGTATTATGTTACCGTGTCTGGTAATTCAAATGGTTCAAATACAACGATTCCATCGTGCCCATCAGCAGAGAAGACAGCTACAGTAGGAGGTAATGTTGCCTTCACTACCAGTACGTCTGCTACAGCAGAATCATGTCCTGGTTTAAATAATGGATCTGCTACTGTCATCATTACTGGTGGTTCTGGAAACTTTGGTATCGTATGGACCCCAGGTGGTGCAACTACTGCTACTATCTCTCCTCTTGCTCCAGGTACATATAGTGTTCAAGTTACTGATAACGTAAGTGGATGTATTAACACAACAACTGCTACTGTAGTTGCTGCTCCATTAATTACATTCAACGTAACTACAACTAACGTAACATGTTTTGGTTTGTCTAATGGATCTGCTTCTGTTAATTTCACAGGTAGTGCAATCTTCCCAACAAACTATGCATGGTTAGATGGTAACGATATCAATACTTCAAATATCCTTGTAACGGATGGCGATCTAATCGGCGTTCCTGCAGGTACTTATTATGTATATGCACTTGATGGAAATAGCTGTGGTCAGTATAGCGCTGCTGTTATTATCACTCAACCTGCTCAAATTGTTGT
>JAYVOC010000208.1:0-3801 GCA_043758125.1 Bacteroidota bacterium
ACTTCTCCATCTGCCGCAAGTGCTACAGCAGATTTAAATGGTAAGGCGACTGAATTAGCTTGCAATGCAATTTTATCGCGATTAAAGAAACGTGCAGCAATAGAATTATCAGGAAATGAAAGTGAAATCGAAATCAAAGATGAATTTGTTTGGATCAATGGAACACAAACAAATCTTACATGGCCTAAGCTTGTTATGTCTTGTTACCTCAATCGCGAAAGCCTTTCGGAAAGCGCGCATTATGCAACGCCAGGGTTACATTTTGATGCTACAAAAGAAAAAGGAAATCCATTTGCGTATCATGTTTATGGCACATCAATACATATCGTCACTGTTGATTGCATTCGTGGAACGTATGAAACTGATTCTGTAAAAATTGTTCACGACTTTGGAAAAAGTATGAATACGATTATTGATCGCGGACAAATTGAGGGTGGACTTGTACAAGGAATCGGTTGGATGACATTAGAGGAAATCATCTATAATAAAGATGGAAAACTTTTAACGAATGCTTTATCAACGTATAAAGTTCCTGATATTTATTCTGTTCCGAAAGAGATTTCAATACATGCTTTAGAAACACAAGGAAGTGAAAATGCTATATTAAACTCAAAGGCTGTTGGTGAACCTCCATTGATGTATGGAATAGGAACTTATTTTGCAATTCGAAATGCAGTAAAAAGTTTTAATCCGAAAATAAAATTACCATTAAATGCGCCTTTTACTCCCGAGAAAGTGTTGATGGGACTTTATGGGAAATGAGTTAGGAATTAGGAATTAATTTTTTATAAGTTTACGAATAATAAAATTTCCCTTTTGTATATTTTGTAGTTAAAAATTAAATTCCACCCTTTTGAGAGGACGATTTGGTTTGGGATTTGAAATAAAATTTTAATTTTTACTTCCCTTTTACTAAAATTTTCAAGCGAAATATTTTTTTCTCTGACTTTAGAATTGCGAAATAAATCTGATTGTGTAAAAGATTATCAATATTTATACTTTCAGCACAATTAATATTTTGTTTTGAGAAAACTAATCTTCCATCAACTGCATAAATTGTGCAATCAAATTTATTTACACAGCCATTGCAATTAAGTTGTAAGCTATTATCTTTTAAAATAAACGATGGTTCACAGTAACCATTTTCTTCAAGACCAACATTTGTTACTGTAACTATTTTGCAAATGGAATCTTTTCCACAATTATTAAAAACATAAAGACAAATAGTATATGTTCCAGGAATTGAATATTGATGTAGAGGATTCACAGTAATGCTATCAAAATTTCCATCATTAAAATCCCAATAAAATGTATTGTATGATTGAGATGTATTTGTGAGATTAACTGTCATCCCCGATTGGTTAATGCTATAGGCAGCAATTGACGGTTGTATTACATTCACTGTTACTGTATCATATTGACTACAGTTTCTTTTTGTAATCTGATAAATATAGTTTGTAGTGTTATTAACTACTGCAATGGGATTAACGATTGTATCATTACTTAATCCTATCGAAGGCAGCCATTTATACCGTGCCTGTGTTATTACATTTCCATTCAGGTGAACAGAATCACCACTGCAAACAATTGTATCTGTTCCCGCATTAATTGTGAATGGTAAAACTGTAATTTCAACGGTATCTAAAACAGAACAACCATTACGTAGGGCACTTAGAATATAAATTGAATTTGCAGAAGGAAAATCATTAGTTATTAAGTTAAATCCATTAATGTATGATGCATTGTTTGAAGTCCATGCTACATAAGAACTTCCAGAAGGAGAATTAGAAAGAATAGCTTTCAGACTTACTGGATCTCCACAAGTAATGGTATCATTTGTTAAAACATCAACACTTGCAGAAAATACACTTGGTGATAATGTATCCATTCGTGCAATATACCAATCAGTTGATGCAGTAGTAAATACCGATGGATAAAGTGTTATAGTGCCAGAAGCAATTCCTGCAATGTATGCTCGTCCTCTGCTATCAACAGCTGTATTCCATGAGAGAACCCCTCCGGTTCCTTCATCAGCGCTTCTTGCCCATTGTATATTTCCAGAAGTATCATAACTCGCAATGTACATATCCGCAGAGTTACCTAAAGCGTATGGTCCAAACAGACCTTGATTAGTATAAGCCTGACCAGAAATTATTACTTTATTACCGCGCACTGAAACGCATTGAGGATATGGATAAGCTGCATCGGTTTTTCCTGTACGAACCCACTGTTTAATTCCTGCACGATTATATTTTGCGAGAAATGCATTTGTACTTCCTGTTCCACGGATTGTATCATTTCCGAATAAACATTTTGTTCCATTAAAATATCCAGTTAAATATGCATTTCCAAAGTTATCAAAATCTATTCCGTAAGGAACAGATTCACCATACGAATATATGGAAGAAAGTCTACTAAACCATAATTCATTTCCTGCTATATCATAGCTTGCAACATAGCCGTGATTTGCAAATTTTCCAGTATTATAAATTACAGTATCCATTCCGAAACGAATAACTGCACCACTATCAGTACCACCTGAAACAACAACATTTCCATTAATGTCAGCAGCAATATTTAAAGCACCGTCATCAATGTTACGTGCACCAAAACTTTTCAACCAGTTTAATTGACCTAAAGGATTTAATGAAACAGTAAATACATCTTTATACCAACCTCCTATATTACTATTTCTTACTGTATCATTATCCACTACAAGATAACTGTCTTCGAAGCATCCTGTTGCATATACATTACCTGAGGAATCAACAGCTACATCACGAACATAATCTTCAAAATGAACTCCTGTTCCTGATGCTTGAAAAGTTTTAACAAATATTTCATTTCCTAATGAATCAAATTTCGCTACAAAGCCATCACCGGCACCATCTCCAATGTAAATATTAGAATTTGTTCTTAATGAATCTGAAAAGTTTCCACCAACAATTATGTTTTTATTTTTATCTACTGCAAGATGATAAATTTTAGGAGGGAAAACACCGGAACCACTATTCAAAAAACCAAGCACCCTTGTTAATCGAATAAGATTGTAAGAAGTGTCCATAAACATTACATACACACTTAAAACCCCATCTACCTGAATTGTATTTCCTTGATAAGTAAATGCAGCGTTATAAGTTCCAACAGAAATTATTTGATCGTCATTGGTAATTTTCATTCCATCTAAATTTCCTGGAGAATGAACTAACGAAGAAGCACCAATACAACTTTGTGCATTAGCATTAATATGTACTGAAATAAAAATTAATACAAGTACAAAAACTATTTTTTTTATCATTGGTTATATACTCTAATATTTTTTTACTTAATTCGCCACTTAGTTGTCGCTTGGGGATAATTCTGCATTCTATTTCACTTCCTTCATTTATAAAATTGTCATTGGCACCCATTAGTTAATAAACTTCTGGGCAAACATTGGCATATTAGCAGATTGGCATATTGGCACATTACTTTCTTCTTCCAACTAATATTTTATAAAACGATCTGCTTCTAATCTCATCAATTGTTAATCCGGTAACGAGTGCTTCCTTTTCGGTGATAGCTCCACAGTTCATTGCTTTGAGAAAATAATTAAGCAGACCTTGTCCTGTTGCTGCATCATCAAACACATCACCCGTTAAAGTAGCTTGTGCAGTTTTCTCAACGAAGTTTTTTAAACGTAATGCAGCATCTTCATAACTCTCTAAAAAGAAAGTATAGGTTGCAGCATAACGCATTGGCAACTGGGCAGGATGCAAATCCCATCCTTGATAAAATCCATTTCGTAAGGAATGAATCGTA
>JAYVOC010000209.1:0-5652 GCA_043758125.1 Bacteroidota bacterium
GAGAGGAGCAAATCTAAGCAAAATTGAGATTGGAGAAAATTTGTCCTCTCTGATAGCTAAAAAATTGAATTAATATTAGCTCCGTTACAAAGTAAATCGAACGAGGAAAGATTAGTTTGAAATGGATGCTTATAGCCAAATACTTGAGGATAAGGTTTAAATTGTTCAGCTGTTAAAAGTGTTGGTAGGATAGAGGAGGCGTTAGAAATTTTAGTGAAATCAATTTTCATATTCGTTTCGTGCGATTCTATCACTTGAATAGTTGTTTTGATTTTGAGTTTCTTCAACAGCCACTCTAATAGCGTTTGGTTTAGATCAATTAAAAATTCAAATTTACGATCGTAAAATGCCCATAAATCATCTTTCAGATATTCAAAGTTAGCTGATGTATTGTAGGCTGCTTGTAACGATCCTTTATGAACCCGAATCCATGGCACATCGTAACTAATGCGGAGGTCTTTTATTTTGATAGGTTTTCCTTGCTTGTGCTTAATTGGAATTATCAATGACTGAATTCCATTTGGAGATAAAATAAAACAACGGTTACGAGCTGTTTGTTTCTGCCAATTTTCTGAATGATCTAATACAATATTAGTGTGATTATTAAGAAACATCACATATTCCACAGAAGGAAGAAAGGCACTACAAAACATTGCAATATCATCATTGCTTTGGATTAAACTTTCAGCCATGAATTTGTTTTAGTCGTTATTCCAATGAATGAGATTGAACAATCTACTCCAACGAATTTTTCCTAAGAAAGTACCATTAGTATCCCACGACATCCAAATAAAAACAGCTTTTCCTACTACATGATCTTCAGGAACAAAACCCCAAAAACGGGAATCAGCAGAATTATGGCGATTATCACCCATCATGAAATAATAATCCATTTTAAATGTATAAGAATTGGCTTCTTTACCGTTAATGAAAATTTTACCGTCAGGGCGTTCTTCTAATTTGTTGCCTTCGTATTTACTAATCACGCGACGATAAATGCTAATATTGTCTTGATTAATAGTGATGGTAACGCCTTTTTTAGGGATATAAATTGGTCCGTAATTATCCATATTCCAACCAAGTTTTGGATCATAAGGATAGATGTAATCGGCATATTGACCTTTAGGCTGACTAAGAACCTCTAATGAAGTAACATTTGGCAATTCCTTTAAAGCCTTTGCAGAACTTGCAGTTAAACAATAGCGATATTCCCCTTGATTAAAAGTTTCTCCACCATCATTGATGTCATTTTTTCGAAGTACTTTATCACTTAAGCCAACACCATTTGTTTTGATATCATAAACATATTGACTCTTTTTAGGCTGCATATTTTGTTTGCCATTTATGAAAACAACACGATCAACAACTTTTAATGTATCACCAGGAATTCCAATGCAGCGTTTAATATAATGCGTTTGCTTATCAATAGGTCTGTCATCTTCCATAGGATAATTGAAAACGACAATATCATTGTTTTTTACAGAGCTAAATCCTGGAAGACGGTAATAAGGAAATTTAATAGCTTCTGAATAAGCTTTGCCACCAGTTATCGGTAATTCTTGATGAACAAAAGGAACAGAAAGTGGTGTCATCGGAATACGAGCACCATAACTTATTTTACTTACGAAAAGAAAATCACCTACCATTAATGTTTTCTCCATTGATGGAGTAGGTATGGTGAAAGCTTCTATAAAAAAAGTACGGATGATTGTTGCTGCTATTACTGCAAAAATGATAGCGTCAAACCATTCGCGCGACTTGCTTTTTCTACCACTGCTTTGCCAGAATTTCCAGTTCATAATTATTATTTGGTTTCGAAATTAGGTAATTGTTACTCTTTAAGATGGGAAAAGTAAATCCTTCATCGTGAATACACCTTTTTTTCCTTGTATCCATTCTGCTGCTTGAAGTACTCCAGTGGCATAACCTTCACGCGAATATGCTTCGTGGTTTAAAGTGATTTTATCAATTGGTGATCGCCAACTTACTGCATGCCGACCAACAACTTCTTCAGCTCTTAGCGCCTCAATGGGCACTAACGTTTCATTATCAGGATTGTTGTTATCAACTAATCCCCAATTTTTATAGTGAGGATCAAAAGTAATGATATCATTTGCCAAACTTATTGCCGTACCACTTGGTGAATCCATTTTGTGAATATGATGTATTTCGGTTATAAATGGTTTATAAGAGGGCATTTTACTCATCCATCCAGCAAGTAACCGGTTCAACTCGAATAATAAATTTACACCTATACTGAAATTACTTGCATATAAAAGTGAACCTTTTCCTTCAACAAACTCAGCAGCCAACTCATCGTATTGTTCAAGCCATCCTGTTGTTCCGCAAATCACAGGAACACCTGCTTTCAAACAACTTCTAAGGTTATTTAATGCGGCTTCAGGACTAGTAAATTCGATAGCGATATCTGCTTTTGATAGATGCTCAGGAAGAAGGAGATTTAATGAGTTTTCATTTATCTTAAAAATGATTTCATGTCCGTGCTTTATTGCCAACTCTGCAATTGCCGAACCCATTTTCCCAGTACCTATTAAAGCTATTTTCATAAATTAATGATTGTGTTTAAGGGTATCAATTAAAATCGAAAATTCAAATTGAGACCAGTTACTGCCGCGGCATTTGGAGTAAAAGGATTTGCAATAAAAGTAGGAGTTACTTGTAAACTTAAATTATCATCCACATCGAAAGTAAATAAATGAGCATCCACGTGCGCATCAATAATATTCAAAACATAAATTAAACTCGTAACAATAATTGATAAATCTCTATTACGATGGTAGTAGTTTGATAAGGTTAGAAGATTGGCATCTGTATAACGATTCACATAATTATCGACAGTTGTTGAATCGCCATCCAATCTAGTAATAAGTGCACCATTAAATTTCTTATAATTATCGTTATTGAATTTGATTAGATATGCCATTCCACCAAACGCTGCGTAAATGATCGGCACTTTCCAAATTTTATGATTGTAAACCTGACCAGCACCTGGGAGAATAGCGGATAAATTGGTTGCTCGTTTTACGGAATGAACACGAGGTAAAGTATCAATTGGCGATTGAGCATTACTAACTTGAAAAGATAATCCAAGAAAAAACATAACAATGCTTTTTAGTAGAAAATGTGTTTTTAGTTGCGATTTTGTCACGTTTTTACTCGAAGAGATTGCTGCAAAGATAAGATTTCTGAATGTAGATCCGATAGCTATTAGTTTCAGAAATGATAACAATGAAAATAATGCTAAATCCTACTTAAAATTGAAGTGTTAATCGAAATCTAAAAGTTCAATCAAACGATTGAGGTCATCGGTAGAGAAATAATTAAAGATGATTTGTCCTGTACCATTGTCTTTATGTTTGATCTCTGCTTTTGTTTCGTAGCGATAAGCGATGCGGTCTGTGAGGTTGCGGATGTCAGCGTTGATGGAAGTTTTTTTATCAGATTTAGCTGCATTTTTTTTAGGTGCAACTGATCTAACTAGATCTTCCGTTTTTCGTACAGAGAGATCATTTTGAAGGATATCATTAAAAAGACGTAATTGCATTGCAATATCATCAACACCTAATATTGCACGGGCGTGTCCCATGGTGATTCTTCCATCCCGAATTGCAAACTGGATTTGCGGAGGAAGTTTCAGTAAACGCAAGTAATTAGTTACTGTACTCCGATCCTTCCCGACTCTATCACCTAATTGTTCTTGTGTTAACTTGCATTCTTCAAGTAGTCGTTGGTAACTAATTGCAATTTCTAAGGCATTTAAGTTTTCTCGTTGGATGTTCTCAACAAGTGCCATTTCCAACATTGATTGATCATTCGCTGTACGAATATAAGCAGGGATCGTCTCTAATCCTGCCAAACGGGAAGCTTTAAAGCGACGCTCACCACTAATAATTTGGTAGCGATCGTGACCCATTTTACGGACAGTTATTGGTTGTATAATTCCTTGAATGCTAATTGATTCAGATAACTCTCTTAAAGCTATTTCATCGAACTCTGTACGAGGTTGAAAAGGATTTGCTTCAATTTGATTTAATGAAATAAGAGCAACCATTCCAGTATGAATGATATTGTCCATTACCGAATTAGCAGCAGAAGTGGCATCCTTGATGGGATTACTATTTTGCTCGTGATCGATTGGTGTTGTATCTAAAAGTGCTGCAAGACCTCTTCCTAAACCTGATTTTTTTGTTGACATGGTATATGAGCTGTTATTGAAGAAGCTTTGAATGTATTAGCAATA
This sequence comes from Bacteroidota bacterium, assembly GCA_043758125.1. Taxonomy (GTDB): domain Bacteria; phylum Bacteroidota; class Bacteroidia; order AKYH767-A; family OLB10; genus JANXSD01. The sequence goes on from JAYVOC010000209.1 coordinate 4,262, forward strand.
CTAGTGTGAATTTCATAATTAATGAAAGTGGAGGTTTTAATTTTCTGAAATTTTCAGTTTGTCCATTACTTTTTCAGTAAGCACTTTTTCCTCTGCCGACATTCCTGTCATGTTATTATTTTGAAGAATTTCGCGTGCTAGATTAAGGTAATTTATCGCTCCCTTACTAGTAGCATCATGCATAATGATACTCTCACCGAAACTAGGCGCTTCCCCTAACTTTGTATTACGCTGAATAATAGTATCGAATACAATATCTTGGAAATGCGTTTTCACTTCTTCTACAACTTGGTTAGAAAGTCGCAAACGCATGTCGTACATTGTTAAGAGAATTCCTTCAATAGCTAAATCTGGGTTTAAGCGAGTTTGAACAATTTTTATAGTATTCAATAACTTACCAAGACCTTCCAAAGCGAAATATTCACATTGAACAGGGATGATAACAGAATTTGCTGCCGTTAATGCGTTGATAGTAATTAAACCTAATGATGGAGAGCAATCAATGATAATGAAATCAAAATCGGCACTAATCTTTTCGAAAACCAACTTCATCATTTGTTCGCGGTTTACAAGCTGAATCATTTCTATTTCAGCACCAACGAGGTCGATGTGAGAAGGTAAAAGGAAGAGGTTTGGTGTTTTAGTTTCTAAGATGATATCCTTTGGTGATACATCGTTAATGATACATTCGTAGATAGACGTTTTTACTGTTCGAGGATCAAATCCTACCCCAGAAGTTGCATTTGCCTGCGGATCCGCATCTACTAAAAGTGTTTTATATTCCAAAACCGCCAAGCTTGCTGCTAGGTTAATAGCAGAGGTTGTTTTACCAACTCCACCTTTCTGATTTGCAATTGCTATTACTTTTGCCATCTTATATTAACACTTTAAGTGTCATCTTTAACTAATTAAATTATAATGAAATACTATCACCAATAGGAATAAGTATCAAATTTTTACCAGCACTTGAGAATTTCTGAACTGCTTCAGCATGATCAATTTTAATGTATTCAAAAGTATCATAATGCATCCCAATTATTTGATCACAGCGAATAAAATCCGAGGCTATTATAGCGTTATCAATTCCCATTGTGAAATTATTTCCAATTGGAAGAAAGGCAATATCGATTTTTTTATAATCACCGATTAGTTTCATGTCCATTGTTAATGCCGTATCACCAGCATAGTAAACATTACATTTAACGGTTTCTAAAAGAAATCCCATTGGGTTACCACCAAACGTTCCATCAGGTAAGGAACTGCTATGCACTGCATTCACGCATTTTATTTTTCCGAAATCAAAGAACCAATGACCACCAATATTCATTGGATGCGTATTTGTTACTCCTTGTTTTTGCACCCACTGAATAATTTCCCAGTTTGAAACAACT
>JAYVOC010000210.1:0-4657 GCA_043758125.1 Bacteroidota bacterium
CGCCGAAATATTGATTAAATTTTGTAAAGCTCTTCCTTTGGTTGTCTTTCCTCCTTCTGGAATTTCGAAAACACGAAGCCAAAAAACTTTCCCTTTTTCAGTGAAGAGTAAAAGGTAATTATGGTTAGTGCCAACAAATAAATGTTCTACAAAATCTTCATCTCTAGTAGCAGTTCCCATGGAGCCTTTTCCTCCACGACTTTGCGTCCTGTATTCGTTTAATGCTGTCCGTTTGATATAACCCATGTGAGAAATGGTGATCACAACAGGTTCATCAGCAATGATATCTTCCATAGAGATATCATCAGCCATATATACAATTTCAGTCCTACGGTTATCACCATATTTCTGAAGCATTTCATTCATTTCATCTTTCAAAATTTGCATACGCAAAACCTCATCACCAAGAACCGACATATAAAAATCGATCATCTTTTTCAGTTCAACGTACTCATCGCGTATTTTATCTCTCTCAAGTCCAGTTAAACGCTGCAAACGCATTTCTAAAATAGCTTTAGATTGAAGATCTGATAATTGAAAAGCTTCCATCAAACCAGCTTTCGCTATATCAGGTGTATTAGAACTTCTGATCAATCGAATTACTTCATCTAGGTGATCAAGTGCAATCAATAAACCTTCTAAAATATGGGCACGTTTTTCTGCTTCTCTAAGATCGTACTTCGTTTTTCTAATTAAAACTTCATGACGATGTTCAACAAAATAATGAATGAGATCCTTTAGATTTAACATCATCGGACGCCCACCAACAAGAGCAATGTTGTTGATACTGAATGAATTTTGAAGATCGGTATATTTGTATAGATTATTCAAAACTACACTTGCCATTGCATCGCGTTTGATTTCATAAACGATACGCATACCATCTCTATCAGATTCATCGCGAATATCACTGATACCCTCAATTTTTTTATCGTTGATGAGATCAGCAGTTTTCTTTATCATATCCGCCTTATTCACCTGATAAGGAATCTCGGTTACGATGATTCGCTCGCGATTATTGTCCATTGCTTCAATTTGAGCTTTTGCTCTTAAAACAACGCGACCACGTCCTGTTTCGTAGGCTTCTTTTACTCCACTATATCCATATATTATCCCTCCTGTTGGAAAGTCAGGAGCCTTAACATATTTGCTTAATTCTTCTATAGTGATATCTCTGTTATCGATATAAGCTATTACAGCATTCAGCGCTTCTGTTAAGTTGTGAGGGGCCATATTAGTAGCCATACCTACAGCAATTCCTGAAGCACCATTAACTAATAAGTTAGGGATTTTTGCTGGTAAAACCGTTGGTTCTGTTAAGGTATCATCAAAATTGAGACGAAAATCAACTGTTTCTTTTTCAATATCCGCTAACATTTCCTCAGCGATTTTACGTAAGCGCGCCTCTGTATATCGCATTGCTGCTGGGCTATCACCATCTACCGAACCAAAGTTTCCTTGTCCATCCACCATGGTATAACGTAACGACCAATGTTGAGCCATTCGAACCATTGCATCATAAACGGAACTATCACCATGTGGGTGATATTTACCCAAAACTTCCCCAACAATTCTAGCGGACTTTTTGTGCGCTTTATTACTCATTACTCCTAGATCCAGCATGCCATAAAGCACTCTACGATGAACAGGTTTAAATCCATCTCTTACATCTGGTAATGCACGTGAAACGATAACAGACATCGAATAATCGATGTATGCAGTTTTCATTTCGTCCTCAATGTTAATACGTAAAATCTTTTCGCCTTCTGCCATGAATATTGAATTTCGCTTTTGTTATTTTGTCAGTTAATTAAATCAAGAGCAATTGACTAAAAATCAATTAACTCTATTAATAATGGAGATATTGATAACTCCTGTTGACTACTTTACGAAGTTAGTAAAATACTGGCATATTTTTAGTGCTTCAACAATCGAATTTATTAACAATGGTATTGATAATGTAAACTCTAAAAAAATGCCTTGTACTTCTGAAAAGAGACCTTACATTCGTTCTTTATAACAGAAAAAATTATTAGACAGATATAGTTCAAAAGTAAATTCGAGTTATAAAAATTGGGTAAAACGAATGCATAATTTTGATATATAAATTGAATTAAATATTTAAAATTTAGTCATGAATAAATTTTACAAAGGATCTAAACAGTTGAAAAAATAAAAGTTCATTTAAAACGAATCAGTCTTCGAAAATCTTAAAAAAGTAAAAACACACATTACACCGCAAACCTTTTTTATTCTCCAACGTTCAACTAACAAAACAATTACAGCTTATGGAAGCTAAATTCTCACCAAGAGTCAAAGACGTAATCACGTATAGTCGTGAAGAAGCTTTACGATTGGGACATGATTATATCGGTACCGAACATTTATTATTAGGATTAATTCGTGAGGGAGAAGGGATGGCAATAAAGTTCCTTAAATCTTTAAACATTAACCTAGTAGAATTACGCAAATCGGTAGAAAATGCAGTTAAAGGAAGTTCTGGAAGTGTCGGAAATCTTAATAACGTTCCCTTGACAAAACAAGCAGAGAAAGCACTTAAAATTACCTATCTCGAAGCTAAGATTTTCAAAAGTGAAATTATCGGTACCGAGCATCTTTTACTCGCAATTTTAAAAGATGAAGACAATATTGCAACACAAATCTTAAATCAATTCGGAGTAACTTATGATATTATGAGAGAAGAATTAGAAATGTTTAAGTCAAACTTTAAGTCAGAAGCACCTCATTCACCGAATGATGATGATCCATATTCAAAAGATGACGAAGGTCCTTCATTTGGCGCACCAAAGAAAACTGGTGATAGCAAATCCAAGACTCCAGTTTTAGATAATTTCGGAAGAGATTTAACTAAAGCAGCCGAAGAAGGAAAACTTGATCCTATTGTTGGACGAGAAAAAGAAATTGAGCGCGTTTCTCAAATTTTATCGCGTAGAAAGAAAAACAATCCCATCCTAATTGGTGAACCAGGAGTTGGTAAATCAGCAATTGCTGAGGGATTAGCTTTAAGAATTATACAACGTAAAGTTTCTCGTGTTCTTTTCAATAAACGAATTGTAACACTTGATCTTGCTTCATTAGTTGCTGGCACTAAATATCGCGGTCAGTTTGAAGAGCGTATGAAAGCCGTAATGAATGAGTTAGAAAAATCACCTGATGTAATACTTTTTATTGATGAAATACATACAATTATTGGTGCAGGTGGAGCTTCAGGATCTTTAGATGCTTCTAACATGTTTAAGCCTGCATTAGCACGAGGAGAAATCCAATGTATCGGTGCAACAACATTAGATGAATATCGTCAATATATTGAAAAAGATGGAGCATTAGATCGTCGTTTTCAAAAAGTAATTGTTGATCCTACTTCGATCGATGAAACGATTCAGATTTTACAAAACATAAAAGAGAAATACGAAGAACATCATCACGTAACTTATACTGATGCAGCAATTAATGCTTGTGTAAAACTTACCGCTAGATATATTACCGACAGATTTCTTCCAGACAAAGCAATTGATGCATTGGATGAAGCGGGATCAAGAGTTCATATTTCAAACATACATGTTCCACAAAATATACTTGATCTTGAAAATAAAGTTCAAGATATTAAATCAGAAAAAAATCGTGTAGTTCGTAGTCAGAAATATGAAGAGGCAGCTCGTTTACGTGATTCTGAAAAGCAATTAATTGAGCAGTTAGAATCTGCTAAAAAAGCTTGGGAAGATGAAACAAAAACACAACGTTACACTGTAGATCTTGAAGATGTATCTCAAGTTGTGGCGATGATGAGTGGAATTCCAGTAACAAGAATCGCTCAAGCAGAATCGACTCGTTTGATAAAAATGCCTGAAGAATTACGAGGTAAAGTAATTGGACAAGATGAAGCTGTTAAGAAAGTTGTAAAAGCAATTCAACGAAATCGTGCAGGATTAAAAGATCCCAACAAACCAATTGGAACATTTATTTTCCTTGGACCAACTGGAGTTGGAAAAACAGAATTAGCAAAAGTATTAAGCCAATATTTATTTGATAATGAAGATGCGTTGATTCGTATCGACATGAGTGAGTACATGGAAAAATTTGCAGTATCAAGATTGATTGGTGCGCCTCCGGGATATGTTGGATATGAAGAAGGTGGTCAGTTGACAGAAAAAGTTCGTCGTAAGCCCTACTCTATCGTTTTACTTGATGAAATTGAGAAAGCACATCCTGATGTATTTAATCTTCTCCTTCAAGTATTGGATGATGGCCAGTTAACAGATAGTCTTGGTCGTAAAGTAGATTTCAAGAATACGATTATCATCATGACATCAAATATTGGTTCTCGTCAGTTGAAAGATTTTGGACAAGGAGTTGGTTTTGCCACCAATACTAGAGTTGGACAAGCTGATGATCATGCACGAGGAGTAATTGAAAATTCATTAAAGAAAGCTTTTGCTCCTGAATTTTTAAATCGTATTGATGATGTTGTTGTATTCAATAGTTTATCTAAAGAAGATATCTTTAAAATTATTGATATTGAATTGGAGAGTCTTTACAAACGCGTTGCAGAATTAGGATTTAAAGTGAAACTAACAGATGAGGCTAAAGAGTTCTTAACTGAAAAGGGTTACGATGCAAATTTTGGTGCTCGTCCATT
>JAYVOC010000211.1:0-5895 GCA_043758125.1 Bacteroidota bacterium
ATATTTCTACATGCATCTCTAATTGCCATTACTTCTGCGTGTGCAGTTGGATCATTTAACGACAATACAGAATTGCAACCTTTTCCGATTACAACTCCATCCTTCACAACTATAGCACCGAAAGGACCACCAATGCCATTGGCAAGTCCGGATGTTGCAATATCAATAGCCACTTTCATGAATTCAATATGTTCATTTATCATCTTCAGAATTATTGGTGAAAATTAAATATAATAGTTTGTTTAAGGTTGGGATGCAAACTTAATGCAACAGGACATGTATGAGCTGACTTTACAAGTATTTGTTGGTGCTTTTCCGAAAAAATAATTTTAGGCATGAAAAAAATTATTTGTATTTCAGCTACTCTTCTTGGGTCAGTTGCCATAATTTTAGTTATCTCCACTTTAGTATCAATAATCGATATACCATGGCTTTTTGCTGCAATTCCCATAATTGTTAACATGCAACTACCAAGAGAGGCGGCTAGGAGATCGGTCGGCGAAAAACTTTCACCTTTACCATGATTATCCAATGGAGCGTCAGTTATAATTTCACATCCAGACTGCAAATGTTTGGCAATTGTTCTTAAATCTCCTGTATATGTAGTTTTGATTGTTGGCATAAAGCCAAAATTAGTTCTTCCTATCAATATGCGTATGATCCAATCGTTTAATTGTATATTTGTGACAATGAAATTCAGTAGGCTACTATTTTTAATTTCTGGACTTATAGTCTTGCATACCACAATTATGAGGGCTCAAACGAACCCAAATGAATATGTTGAAGAAAAGCCTGTTTTAATGAAAAACGAGGTTACTTATGGGTTAAATACGCATACTTCTGGAACTATCGGTATTCAATTTAGACGAAGCTATAACCTAACGGTAAATAAGAAACGAATTTATGAAGGCGACTTTATCGGAATGAAACATCCGAAGGAAGTTCGAACCGTAAATCCATATTATGACAACGCAAAATCCTATGTTTTTGGAAAATTGAATACTTTTAATATTCTTAGAATAGGGACGGGGTATGAACGTACTTTGTATTATAAAGCAGAACGAAATGGAGTTGAAATACGTTTTGTTTATAGTGGCGGACTATCCTTAGGAATAACAAAGCCAATTTATCTTGAGATATTAAAACCTACTCCCTTAACAAATCAGTATGATATTGTAGTTGAAAAATATGATCCTGAAGTTCATTTTATTGATTCAATTTATGGTCGTGCCTCCTTTTTATACGGAATAAATCAACTTCGATTTCATCCTGGAGGGTATGCTAAAATTGGATTCAATTTCGAATACGCGCCAATATTTGAAAATGTAAAGGCGCTAGAAATAGGTGCTATAATTGATGTATTTCCTAAAGAAATTCCAATAATGGCTTTTACAAAAAACAAACAATTTTTTCTTACCTTTTATATTACTTTAATGTTTGGCAATAAATGGTAAGTAAGAAAAAAAATGGCAATGAACGACGCAAAAATTATAGATAAAATACTTCCTGAAAGAGCAAAAAAACCTGATTGGTTAAAAGTTAAATTACCTACAGGGGAAGAATATAGAAAAGTACGGCAGCTAGTAACGGACAACAAACTACATACCATTTGCGAAAGTGGTAATTGTCCTAATATGGGGGAATGCTGGGGAGCAGGAACTGCTACTTTTATGATATTAGGGAATATTTGCACACGATCATGTGGCTTCTGTGCGGTTGCAACAGGCCGTCCAAGTGCTGTAGATTTTAATGAGCCTGTTCGTGTTGCAAATTCAGTTAAATTGATGGGGATCAAACATTGTGTTTTAACCTCTGTTGATCGTGATGACCTTAAAGATGGTGGCTCCATTATATGGGTTGAAACTATCCAAGCAATTAGAGAAATTTGTCCAGGTACAACATTAGAAACTTTAATTCCGGATTTTCAAGGTAACTGGGAAAACCTTCAACGATTAATTGATATTGCACCTGAAATTATTTCACACAACCTAGAAACTGTAAGAAGACTCACAAAGCAAGTTAGGATTCAAGCTAAATATGATAGATCTCTAGAGGTCTTAAAGCGAATCAGCGCATCAGGAATAAAAACCAAATCGGGAGTAATGCTTGGTTTAGGAGAAACAGATGAAGAATTGTTGGAAACAATGGATGACCTTGTGAATTCTGGAGTCTCCATTTTAACACTTGGACAATATCTTCAGCCAACAAAATCACATCTAGAAGTTCAACATTTTATTTCACCTGAAAAATTTGCATATTTTAAAGAAATAGGGCTATCGAAAGGAATTAGATACGTTGAAAGTGGTCCTTTAGTAAGATCTTCTTATCATGCTGAAAAGCACCTATAACATTTTATATTTGCTTTAACAGAAATATAAATCTGTTGGTTTTTAAACTTTGTTAAATACACAAATTATGATTAGAGTAGCTATTAATGGATTTGGAAGAATTGGTCGTACTTTTTTTCGAAAATTAAAAGGTCATGAAATGATACATGTTGTCGGAATCAATGATTTAACATCACCCTCTACTTTAGCCCATCTATTAAAATATGATTCGGTTCATGGAAGATTTGATGGTGAAATTTACACTACCGAACATTCGATCATTATTAATGGGGTTGAAATTCCTGTATCCGCAGAAACGGATCCAGAAAAATTACCTTGGAATTCACTTCGAGTTGATGTTGTTTTAGAATGTACTGGAAGATTTACAAAGGAAGAACAAGCAAAAAAACATATTGAGGCAGGAGCAAAAAAAGTTATTATTTCTGCACCTGCTACTGGCGATATGAAAACAGTGGTATTGGGAGTAAATGAACATATATTAACTGGCGACGAAACGATAATTTCCAATGCTTCATGCACCACTAATAATGCTGCGCCAATGATAATGCTTTTAGACAATAATTTTGGAATAGAATCGGCCTATGTAACGACCATTCATGCCTATACTGGAGATCAAAATTTACACGATGCACCACATAAAGACTTAAGGAGAGCTAGGGCCGCGGCTCATTCTATTATCCCAACAACTACAGGAGCAGCAAAAGCAATTACCGAAGTATTCCCAAATCTTATTGGGAAAATTGGAGGTGCAGGAATTCGTGTTCCAGTAATTGATGGTTCACTAACCGATATCACATGCATTGTTCGGAAAACAACTACAGTAGAAGAAATTAATTCCATCTTCAAACATGCCGCTGAAAATCAATTAATGGGAATTCTTCAATATACTGAGGAACCAATAGTTTCAGTAGATATAATTGGCAATAATAACAGTTGCATTTTTGATGCGCAATTAACTTCTGTTTTAGGTGAAGGTAAAATGGTAAAAATAGTTGGCTGGTATGATAATGAATCTGGGTACAGCGCAAGGCTTGTTGATCTTGTTGAAAGAGTATTCAAACAATAATTAATTCCTAAGATTCCATCGAATTCCTAATTTAAAAGTTCTTGGCGGCACTGGATAATTAGGAATTAATTCGTTTTCACCAGAGAATAAATTATGACTTATATTTTCGATTTTAAGAAAGATTACGGCTGTACCTATATCTAAGTTGGCAAAGAGATGTAATGTAGGTATACCTCCTACTGTTTTTTCATCTTGTAAATAATATTGTCCATCTGCAGGCATGTATGCATTTGCTTTATAAGCAGCTCTGTATACTCCAGAAAGTCCAAATTCCGCAAGAAGTGCTTTCTTGAAAAAATAGTCCTTATATGCTATTCTACCATATATAGTAATCTCGGGCACTCTAACTATTGACTTGTCAGACCTTTCGTACAATAAATTTGTATAAAAATTAAATTTATTAATTCGGGTACTCAATATTATTCCTGATCTAACTAAATTAACGTTTCTGTTATATTGTTCCGGTAAAGCTTCAAGATTGTAATAAACTTTGTTTTCATACTTTGAAAAACTACCATAAAAAAATATATGATGATTTAACTTTTCAACATTAAACTTTAATGATGAAATCTTTTAATTAAGAAAACTATTTGTCCAAGCAAAATGATTTGAATAGTAATGTTGAGAAACAGTTTCAGGTCTTATTGATGAAATGTGAAACCCACCTTCAATTGAATTAACAATATTCGTATTAAAAGATTTACTTAAATTGATTTTATATGAATAATCATTTTTTTTATAAGATCCAATTTTCACGAATTGGAAATCAGACTCAATATGGAAAGAGTACCAGTTAATCTTTGCCGTTACAAAAGGTGTTAAATAAAATAAATTAGATTCTTGGTTTAAATTTTTCTCTTTAATATCATTTCTTAAAAGCCCTACAAAAAAGGAAGTTGAAAACAAATGAGATGAAGAAAGAAATACATGATTTAAAAAAAGACTGTTTTCAAATTCAATGTAAGAGGAAGAATCCCTTGTTGAATCAGCATTTATATAAAAATGAGAATAGAATGAAGAATCATTTGTACCTTCATATGAATGACCGAATACTTTATAAGAAGAATTAAAACCAATAAATAAAGCGGACGAATTAATAGAATCAACGACTTGCTTAGGATTATTATCAAATAGTTTTAAAGATTGTCGTAAACCACCAAAATGACTTTTAAATTTTGTAATGCCATCGACTAAGTTCAACTTCAATAGGCCAAAATCTGATTTTGAAAGCCCATTTGAACTTTGCCCATCTGCAATACCACCATTTTCTTCTGCTTCCACTTTATGGAAATTATAATTGACAAGAAGAGAATACATCTTATAATTATAGTTGATCGAAGTTTCAAAGGCTTTAGTTTTCCCAAATTGATGATATAAAAAACCTTCTGATACAATACTATTATAAGATAGAGTAGCTATTAAATTTTTACCGATCCTTTGTTTATGATCAAGAAATAATAATTGTTCTCGTTTAGTTCCTAAAAGCAGACTTAATCTAGAAATACTTTTTCCTGTATCAAGCTGCAAATTATTGGAATTAAGATTCATGTAGTTTGAAAAGCTATTGAATCCACTTCTGTATTCACTGGACAACGACAAAGAATCATTTACAAATGCCCTTGATAGGAAAAGGTCATAATAGGGAAATTGGGAATTTAAAAAAGAAACTAAATAATCTTCAGGTTGGAAAGGAATAATTGATTTTGGTAACGAAAGATTATTCAGAATTACTTTGGGTAAAATATTAGGTGAAGAAATAGTTGAATCAATAATTTGAGCTTGTAAGGAATTTAAGGAAAACATCCAAAGAAAAAGAAGCGAAGAATTTAATTTCCAATTATTCATGAGTAAGGAATCCAAGTATTAAAGGCTCTTGCAAAGGAATTGAAAATATTTGAAAAATTAATAATTAGTTGCTTTAAAAAGAAAATGCCCCGACAAGCGGGGCATTTTCAAAGATACGGCGACGACATACTCTTCCAGTTATTATACCAGTACCATTTGCGCAATTGGGCTTAACTTCTCTGTTCGGAATGGGAAGAGGTGGGCACCAACGCTATAATCACCATAATATTTTATTCCGTAAACGGAACGACAGGGATTGGAAGAAAATACACTAACATATAAATTTATTGAGGTATTAGAAAGTCTACGGGCAATTAGTACTACTCGACTTTGTCATTACTGACTTTACATCTATAGCCTATCAACGTCATAGTCTCTGACGACCCTTATAAAGAAATCTCATCTTGAGGCAAGTTTCGTGCTTAGATGCTTTCAGCGCTTATCTTAACCGAACATAGCTACCCTGCGCTGCATCTGGCGACACAACAGGTACACAAGAGGTTCGTCCGACTCGGTCCTCTCGTACTAGAGTCAGGCCCTCTCAAATTTCTAACGCCCACAACAGATAGGGACCGAACTGTCTCACGACGTTCTGAACCCAGCTCGCGTGCCACTTTAATCGGCGAACAGCCGAAC
>JAYVOC010000212.1:0-8330 GCA_043758125.1 Bacteroidota bacterium
AAATTGCTTAAAAAAGCCTTTGGGGAATTGCTCACCCGGTTTGTTCTTGTGCATATGAATATTTGTTTAAAGTTATGAAAAATCTCTAGTGTCTAGCGCTCCGTTTCGCTACGCTCCACTCCACGCTAGACACTAGTTCCCTTAACCTAAATCTCTGTTTACACAATCTTCTTTATACTACCAAGAATAGTATTGTACCGCTCTTTAAAATCTTTCTTTTGATTCGTTAGATGTATTATTTTAACGCACAGCGAGTGCAATACGATTTCTAAAAAGAAGTATCCAAAGATTCATTCTAATTTTTTAAAAGTACAATACTACTTTCATGTACTTTTTTTTGATGCACGATTAAACACTACTGACAGTGTTCTTCAATTTCTGAATATTGCTAAATCATCAAATTCACTTTCTATAAGAGCGATTGAAACCCACGAACTGATATATTCTTTTGGATAATATTTTTAGATTATTGTTTATGAATAAATCAGAATAATCTAAAATTTAAATTTTCTACTATCGAAAATTGTTTGCACTTATGAAATGTATCCTGATAATAAAAAGCTTCCATACCATTGACTATCATGATTTTAAATAATTATAAATTTAATAAGATTGCTTTCTAATCCATATTAGATTTTAAGACGAACTTATGTGGAAAAATTGTCCTTAAGTGACCGGATCGATTTCAATGCGATCGATCATTATCAGTTATTGGTCTACTATTTTTATACATTTTCGAGTAACTTTGCCGTTCTCGACCTATGAAAAAGTGGTTTCAAATTCCTCCCGCCTTCCGTAAATACGTTTTCGTATTATGGCTTCTTGTTATTGGCCCAATATTATTTTTATTTCTACTTGTTACAGCAACATCCTTCGGGTTGTTTGGTGAACTTCCAACATTTGAAGAATTAGAAAATCCGAATAGTAATCTCGCAAGCGAAGTATATTCCGCCGATCAGAAAACGCTTGGAAAATATTATATTCAAAATCGTGTTAACATTCATTATAAAGATCTTTCACCAAATCTTATCAATGCATTAAAGGCAACTGAAGATGTTCGTTTCGAAGAACATTCTGGTGTTGATATTCGTGGTTTAATGCGTGTGTTTGTAAAGACAATTGTTTTACATCAAGATGCTGGCGGTGGAAGTACTTTAACGCAACAACTTGCGAAAAATCTTTTTCCTCGCGAGGAAATGAATAAGTTTAAAATCGTTGCAAGAAAAATTAAAGAGTGGATTATTGCGGTGAAGTTGGAAAGAAATTATACGAAGCCAGAAATTCTTGCGATGTATTTGAATACAGTTGAGTTTGGAAATAATGCATTCGGAATTAAATCAGCATGCACAACTTATTTCAAAAAAGATCCGAAAGATGTAACTATTCAAGAAGCATCTATGTTAGTTGGATTGTTGCAAGCGCCATCAAAATACAATCCAGTACGTAATCCTAAAACAGCATTGATACGACGCAATACTGTTATTAATCAATTAGAGAAATATAAATTTATTACAGAAGCACAGTCAGATTCTATAAGTAAATTGCCAATAAAATTAAAGTTTCAACAAGAAGGACATACTGAAGGACTTGCAACTTATTTTCGAGAAGTACTTCGTCAGGATTTGTTGAAATGGTGCAAAGAACATAAGAAGGCGGATGGTACATCATACAATCTATACAGAGATGGTTTGCACATCTATACAACGATTGATTCTCGCATGCAAGATGATGCAGAGTGGGCAGTTCGTGAGCAACTGAAAGAATTACAAAATACTTTTTATGATCACTGGAAAGGAAAAATTGCATGGCTCGATCATCCAGAAATTATCACTGATGCAATGAAAAAATCTGATCGTTATCAAGCAATGAAAGATAGCGGTTCAACAGAAGCACAAATCAAAAAAGTTTTTGATAAAAAAATTCCGATGACAGTTTTTACATGGAAAGGAGAACGCGACACGGTGATGAGTCCATTAGATTCTATCAAGTATTATAAAATGTTTTTGCGTACTGGATTTATGTCGATGGAACCACAAACAGGATTTATTCGTGCATGGGTTGGTGGTAATGATTATAAATATTTTCAGTATGATCAAGTGAAAGATGGTAAGCGACAAGTTGGATCAACATTCAAACCGTTTCTTTATACATTAGCAATGCAAGAAGGATATTCACCATGCTATGAAGTGCCGAATGTTCCAGTAACAATTATTGATGGTAATGGTAAAGCATGGACTCCCTCCAATTCAGATGGGAAATATGGTGGCATGTTATCGTTGAAGGAAGCATTAGCGAATTCTGTGAATTGTGTTTCTGCTTATTTGATGAAACAATTTGGTCCGGAAGCAGTGGTGCAAGTTGCAAGAAAAATGGGCATCACAAGTCCTATTGATGCAGTGCCTTCATTAGCCTTAGGTACAGCCGATGTTTCAGTATACGAAATGGTTGGTGCGTATGGAACTTTTGCAAATAAAGGAGTATGGACTGAGCCAACATATATTTTACGAATAGAAGATAAAAATGGTGTAGTATTACAAGATTTTGTTCCGCGAAAAGTGGAAGCTATTAGTGAAGAGACTGCATACTTAATGTTGAATTTAATGCAAGGTGTTGTACAGTTTGGAACAGGATCACGCTTACGCGGAAGTAAATTTGCATTAGTGAATCCAATTGCAGGAAAGACTGGAACAACGCAAAATAATAGTGATGGTTGGTTCATGGGAATCACTCCTGAATTAGTGAGTGGCTGTTGGGTTGGATGCGAAGATCGATCAATCCATTTTCGTACAACAACACTCGGACAAGGAGCAAATACTGCATTACCTATTTGGGGATATTACATGAAAAAAGTTTTAGCAGATCCAAACTTAAATTATTCGCATGGAGAATTCGAGCGACCATCAAAACCATTGAATGTAGAATTGGATTGCTCGAAATATAAAAGTCCGGGAGGAAGTTCAGGGAAGAATGATGATTTTGGAATACAATAAAATAATTTGAAAATGCGACAATTTGAAGATTTGAAAATGAGAATTTCTTCCATTGATATTCTAAACAAACCTTCAAATTTCTGCACCCTCCTATTTTTAAATTAACTAAAGAAGATGAATAAAGTTGTAAGTAATGCAGAGGATGCAATTCGTGATATTCATGATGGTGCTGTGATTATGTTAGGAGGTTTTGGGCTTTGTGGAATTCCTGAAAATTGTATTGCAGCATTAGTGAAGAAAGGAACAAAAAACTTAACATGTATATCAAACAATGCAGGTGTTGATGATTTTGGAATTGGATTGATGTTACAAACACGTCAGGTAAAAAAGATGATCTCTTCGTATGTTGGAGAGAATGCAGAATTCGAACGACAATTATTGAGTGGTGAATTAGAAGTGGAACTTATTCCTCAAGGAACATTAGCTACACGATGTTTAGCATCTGCTTACGGAATGCCTGCTGTTTTTGTTCGCGCAGGAGTTGGAACAGAGGTTGCAATCGGAAAGGAAACAAGATCATTTGATGGAGTTGAATATTTATTAGAGCACGCTTTCAGTGCTGATTTCTCTATCGTAAAAGCATGGAAAGGTGATACACAAGGTAATTTAATATTTCGCAAAACATCTCGTAATTTTAATCCGATGATGGCGATGTCAGGAAAAATTTCGATCGCTGAAGTTGAAGAATTAGTACAAGCTGGAGAATTAGAACCAGATCAAATTCATGTTCCTGGAATTTATATTCACCGCATCTTTAAAGGATCAAATTATGAAAAGCGAATTGAACAAAGAACCCTTCGGAAACGAACTTAATTTGAAAATTTGAAGATTTGAAAATGAAGAGAGAAGCACATTAAATTTTTAATAAATCTATAATAATAACCTTTTTAAAATGCAACAAATGAGAAATGATAAGACGAAGATTATATAGTTGAAAAAACTTTAAATTATGCTCTCGAGATAATTGAGTTTACAGAATGTCTCCAAGAATTAAGAAAATTTAGAATGGCAGATCAACTATTTAAATCTGGTACAAGTATAGAGGCCAACGTTAAGGAAGCACAAAATGGTGAAAGTAAAAGGGACGTTATTCACAAAATGAAAATCGCAGCCAAAGAAGCTGACGAATCGGAATATTGGTTAAGTTTAATTAATGAGTCACCAAATTATCCAACAAATGTTAAATTGCTAGATGAAACACAACAGATCATACGAATTCTATCAAAAATCATTTCAACTTCTAAAGTTTCGGAATAATTTTTTTCATTTGTTTTCTAATTAAGTAATTTTATTCCTCGAATGTAAAAGTGATACCATATCAATAATTGCTGCATGTTAAACAACGAATCATACACCTTCTTCCAATATCAAAAACCTCTGTTTGACCATTTCAAACATTTTCAAATTAGCTGATTTTCAAATTTTCAAATCAAAAAAAATGTTAGATAAAAACGGAATAGCGAAACGCATCGCTCAAGAATTAAAAGATGGATATTATGTTAATCTTGGTATTGGAATTCCAACGTTAGTTGCGAATTATATTCCTGAAGGAATGAATGTAACGTTGCAATCGGAAAACGGAATGCTTGGAATGGGGCCTTTTCCAATTGAAGGTGATGAGGATCCTGATTTGATTAATGCTGGAAAGCAAACGATAACTGAGGTTGCAGGAACAGCCTATTTTGATTCCGCTATGAGCTTTGGAATGATACGCGCAGGAAAAGTTGATCTAACAATTTTAGGTGCAATGGAGGTGAGCGAAGATGGCGATATCGCTAATTGGAAAATCCCAGGTAAAATGGTGAAAGGAATGGGCGGTGCAATGGATCTTGTGGCTGCTGCAAAAAATATTATCGTAGCGATGCAACATGTAAATAAAGCGGGTGAATCAAAACTATTACCTTCTTGCTCATTACCATTAACAGGTGTTCGTTGTGTGAGAAAAATTGTTACAGAGCTTGCAGTCATAGAAGTTGTTCCAGGAAAGGGATTTGTTTTATTAGAACGTGCACCAGGAATTTCTGTTGATGAAATTCGTAAAGCTACAGCTGGAAAATTAATCGTTGAAGGCGAGATTCCTGAAATGAAGTTGGATTAAGGCGTTTTAAAATATACGATTAAGAGTTTAGAAATTTCATGAAGGAGAATAAGAAAAAGCATTTTATTACTATTATTTTTTTTGCAGCACTTCTTATTTTGGGATTTGTGATTGTTGATGATTATGGAATGTCGTGGGATGAAACCTACTCACGAGATCAAAATGGTGTAATAGCATTTAATTATATTTTTAAAAATGATGTAAGTACTTATCAAAAATCTGATGAGCGTTATCATGGAACAGCAATTGAATTACCATTATATGGTTTAGAAAAAGTTTTAGGTCTAAAGGAGTTAAGAACGATTTATCTATTTCGCCATTACATGACATTTTTATTGTTTGTGTTTTCTGCTTTTATGTTTTATAGATTAATACGATTGATTTATGATGATTGGTGGATTGCATTTTCTGGATTAATAATTTATGTTTTCACACCAAGGATTTTTGCTGATGCATTTTATAATTCAAAAGATATAGGATTTCTTTCTGTTTTTACTATTTCAATGTATACAGCATATGTTTTTCTGCAAAAACAAAATTTTAAAACACTGTTTCTCCATGCATTTGTTTGCGGATTTTTGGTTGCAACAAGAATATCCGGAGTAATGATGCCAGTGATTACAATTGCGGTATATTTTATTCAACAATTTTTAAAAATTAATTCAAAAAGTTGGATCAATCTAGTAATAGTTTCTTGTATATTTTTAATTGTTACTTATTTAATAACTATTTTATTTTGGCCAATTTTATGGCATAGTCCTATAATTGAATTTGCAAACGCATGGATTCAAATTAGTCATTTCCACTGGAACAAAGACATTCTTTATTTTGGTGAATTCATTTCTGAAAATAATATTCCATGGCATTATATGCCAGTGTGGATTGGTATTACAACGCCAATAATTACGTTAGTACTTTGTCTTATTGGCTGTTTTATTGTGCTATATGAACTGATAAAGACTAGAGCTGATTGCAATAATCTTATAAGAACAAATGCAGTATTTGCGATTTATTTGTTTGTTCCAATTGTTGCAATTATTCTTTTAAAGTCCGTTGTTTATGATGGCTGGCGTCATCTCTTTTTTTTGCATACACCAATTGTAGCTTTAGTATGTTTCACAATCTATAAATTAACGCTTAATATTTCCTTTCTTAAAAAGAAATTGATTTATACATTGATAACCTTATTTTATCTTCCTTCTTTTATTTCAATGGCTCAATTGCATCCTTACGAAAATTTATATTTTAATAAATTGAAATATAATAGTACAGGTGACGCGCGATTTAAAATGGATTTGGATTATTGGGGTTTATCCTATCGTAAAGCACTTGAATATTTAATAAAATATGATCACAATGCCGAAATCCACGTGAAGGTGGATACTTATCCGGGTAAATTAAATGCCGTATTGCTTCCAATTGTTGAGCGTAATAGAATTATTTTTGAAGACGACATAAAAAATGCTGATTACTTTATTGGCAACTATCGTTGGATGAAAAATGAATATCCTTACACCTACGAAATTTATAGTTTAAATGTTTTTGGAGCAAAGGTGATGGCGTGTTATAAATTGAGGTAAAACGGGATGCAATGAAACGTATATTTCTCCATTATACTTTTCATGATACTTTTAATTTCTATAAATATTATTACGAATATTAAAGGATAATACTAGTTAACCACCTATCTTCGGGGTAACAATTAATATTCTGTTTAATAATTCATTGATTAAATAATGAGCTTGGAACTAACGGTTATCATTCCAATTTATAACGAAGAAATAAACATTTCCATTTTGTATGATCGCCTTAAAAAGGTGATATCTGACTTATCTGTATCTCATGAATTTATTTTCATTAATGATGGAAGCTGGGACAATTCAATGATATTAATTAGGGAACTAGCAGAAAAGGATAGCGTTGTTCGTTTTATAAATTTTAGTAGAAATTTTGGACATCAAATAGCTGTTACAGCTGGAATAGATGCATCAAAAGGAAATGCTGTTGTCATTATTGATGCGGACTTACAAGATCCTCCAGAAATCATTTCTGAGATGTATCATAAAATGCAAGAAGGTTTTCAAGTTGTTTATGCTAGACGAAAGACTCGAGCGGGGGAGAGTTTTTTCAAGAAGGTTACTGCAAAACTTTTTTACCGTATTCTTGCTAAAATTACTTCTATAAAAATCCCTCTTGATACGGGAGATTTCCGAATCATGGATCGTAAAATTGTAGATGTGCTAAAGGATATGCCAGAACAGCAAAAATATTTACGCGGTCAAATAGCTTGGGTTGGCTTTAAGCAAACGTATGTACTTTATGATCGTGATGAACGATTTGCTGGCGAAACAGGTTATACCTACAAAAAAATGATCCGACTAGCATTTGATGGAATCACTTCGTTTTCAAATCTGCCTTTGAAATTTGCAACCATGACTGGTTTTTTCGTTTCAGGAATTACTTTTTTACTTAGTCTTTATGCATTATATGCGCGTTTTATTTCTAAAGATTATGTACCTGGTTGGACATCCCTAATTCTTGCTGTATTATTCATTGGAGGTGTTCAATTAATTAGTATTGGAATCATTGGCGAGTACATGAGTAGGATGAGTGCGAATGTTAGAAAAAGACCATTGTATGTAGTTGATGAAAGTAATGTCTAAATAATTTTTTGAAGGTTTAGAGTGAGGAGTCGCCTGAATTATTTAAGGCATTTGTGCCAATGAATATAAAGGCTAATGATTTAATATGAAAATTTCGAAATGAAAAAGATAATTCCAATATTTATTCCAATTGTTCTTTTAATTGTTGGACTTTATTTTGGGATACTAAAAATTTATGGAACGGATTTTTCAAAAGTACCAGGTGACTTAGGGGACGCACGATTTAACAATTATGTATTGGAACATAATTATCTTTACTTTATTGGTAAAGCCAATAAATACTGGGATGCTCCATTTATGTATCCATATAAAAATGTTATTGCCTTTTCCGATAACCTTCTGGGAACGGCTCCTATATATTCAATTTTTAGAATCTTAAAATGGGATAGAGAAACATCCTTTCAACTTTGGCTGTTAACTTTATTTATTTTAAATTTTATTTTCTGCTATTTAGCTTTATTGAAATGGTCAAGAAATAATATTCTTTCATCGGTAGGAGCATATGTTTTTGCATTTTCAATATTTATTATTGGGAATATTTATAACGTTCAAACATTCCCCAGATTCATTATTCCTTTT
>JAYVOC010000213.1:0-4704 GCA_043758125.1 Bacteroidota bacterium
GTAAAAGTATAAGGAAGTAGCTGATCACGATATTGATCATCGGCAAAGACTAAATTCAACATTAGATTTTAATTTATGCGAATGTAAAAAGGATCATCCAATAAACATTTTAATACGAGCAATTCTTTGAAAATTATTTATGTTTTTGACAAAAATTAATCGTTTTAAAATTATAATGCCCAAAATCAATCGAATTGCTACATTTTTTTGTTTCTTTGAATAACGACGTCACTATGCGCCGATTATTACTCCTCTTCTTTATTCTTTTTAATCTGACTGTCAAAGCAGATTACCAATGGACAGAAAATTGCCTTTCTGCGTATAATTATGCATCAAAATTAAATTTTAAGCAAAGTAGATTGTTATTAGCAGATGAAAAGTTAGTCAATCCCAATAATTTAATTCCGATTTATATTGAAAGTCAAATTAATTTTTTAGAATCATTTATAAATGAGCAAAATAGTGATCTAGAAAAACTAAAAACCAACAATGAGATTCGCATTAAAATTTTAGAAGAAAACGAAATAAAATCACCTTATAAAAAACTTTGCATTGCGGAAATGTATTTGCAAAAAGCATTAGCACGCGTAAAGTTTGAAGAATATATTGGTTGTATTTATGATGTAAGAAAAGCCTATATTTTACTATCGGAAAATCAAAAAGAATTTCCTGAGTTTAAGCCAAATTTACGCGGCCTTGGATTAATTCATTCTTTAGTTGGAGCGATACCAAAAAATTATTCTTGGGTAACGAGTCTACTCGGATTAAGTGGCACAATAGCACAAGGATTAGGAGAGCTAAATTTATTACTCACATCAACAAACCAACAACCAGAGCTTACCTATTTAAGAGATGAAACAATAGTAATGCTTACTTTTTTAGAAATGAATCTTGGCAAGGATCGTAACGACTTAAAGATTCGAAATAGGTTAAGTAATTTAAATGAGCTAAATGAAAAACCGCTATTACAATTTGCTAAATCGGTTTTTCATGCATCAAATGGAGAAAATGATAGTGTAATATCAATTCTAGCTGATAGAAAAAAAAATAGTGAATCAAGTAATTTATCCTACCTAGATTTTATGGAAGGTACAGCATTGTTAAACGAATTGAATTTATCGGCTATAAATAATTTTAAAAAATACATTGAAACATTTAATGGCAAAAGTTATATTAACTCTGCATGGCAACGTGTAGCTTGGATAAAATTATTACAAGGAGATAAAGAAGGCTATTTATTAAACATGTCGAATTGTAATTTATCTAATAGAGGGAAATCAATTGTTGATGAAGATAAGCAAGCGTTAAACGATTCGAAAGGAACAGAGCTACCTAATATCATTTTACTTCGAAGCCGTTTGCTTTTTGATGGTGGATATTATATTAAGTCATTGCAAGAATTAGCAGGTAAAACCATTACAAATTTCCCTTCACAAAAAGATCAATTAGAATTCAGTTATCGTTTAGCAAGAATTTTTGATAAGCAAAATAATTTTGACAAAGCACTTTATTTATATGAACAAACTTTAAAAAACGGTATCAATTACACTTATTATTTCGCAGCTAATTCGGCTTTGCTTATTGGAAAAATATATGAAGATCAACACAACAAGTTGAAAGCTGTTGAATATTATAAAAAAGTTCTTACGTTACGCAATCACGAATATCAAAACAGTATTGATCAAAAAGCAAAATCAGGATTAAATAGACTTGGACTATAAATTTACACAAAATACAAAATCAAGGTATGGATTTCATTGATGATAAATTATTAATTTATGCAGAAGAACATTCGGATGAGGAATCGCCATTATTGAAAGAATTAAATCGTGAAACATATAGCAAAGTTTTGTATTCTCGAATGCTTTCTGGGCATTTACAGGGAAGGTGCTTGTCGATGTTAAGCAATATGATTCAACCAAAAATAATTTTAGAAATTGGCACTTTTACAGGATATTCTGCATTATGTCTTGCAGAAGGATTAGATTATAATGGCAAACTTATTACTATTGATATAAATGATGAGTTGACTGAAATGGTACAACGATTCATTGATAAATCAAAATTCCAAAATCAAATAGAAGCAATTTGTGGAGATGCACTTGAAATAATTCCTAAATTAAATTTAAAATTCGATCTTGTATTTATTGATGCTGATAAACAAAATTATAGTAACTATTATGATTTAGTATTTGAAAAAATTAACCTTGGAGGATACATTATTGCAGATAATGTACTGTGGAGTGGCCATGTAATTGAGGATAGAAAAGATTGGGACAATGATACCATGCATATACATGCGTTTAATGAGAAAATAAAAGATGATAATCGTGTTTCGAAAGTATTACTTCCTGTTCGTGACGGGTTATTAGTAATCAGAAAAATTAAATAATTAGTAAGATTAAATAAATGTCGGAGCAGGAAATTTCTAAGAAGAAACCGATTTATCCAATATGCGATGCATTGAGGAAATACCTTAAGCACTATGGCCGAGAGGTAAATGCGGAAATACAATACAGTGATTTATTAAGATTTCAAAATGCATTTCCACTTTTTGATCGTAAAGGAAAAGACACATTATGGGAGACAGTTTATTATGCACCATCAGAAATCGATCAACTGAATAGTGCTCTTACTGGTATGTATGCTCAATTAAAAACTGGTGGTGACATTTCAGTAATGGAGCACCTTTCTGTTGAACGTGTAGACTATTGCACTTTCGGAAATTCGAAACCATTTCGGATTCGAATTGTAAATAATTATAATGATAATTATGATTATTTTTATTTGAAGCAGGCGGATGCATCTCGAATTTATGGATTAGAATTAGAGCATATTTTATCTCCTAATAGAATTAGTTATTTTGTTAATGGAAATACATTAATTGAAGAACATATTGCAGGGATTCCTGGTGATATGTTTATCAAAAATAATTTAGAAGAAAAAGGATTAAGTGAAATACGATTGGCGAAAGAATTTGTAAAGTTTAATGAGCGATGCTTTGTGCGATTACTTGGAGATATGCGCTCCTACAACTATGTAATTGATATTACTCCGGATTTTGAAGAAGTACATTATCGTATTCGAGCAATTGACTTCGATCAGCAAAGTTTTGAAGGAAGAAGAAGTTTATACCTACCTCAATTTTTCAAAGAAAACAAAGCATTTGTAGATATCTGCATTAAATGTATTACTCCTGCAACAATGCATCAGTATCAAGTTGAAGAACGAACTTTAATAGTTAAGCGAATAAATGCAGCGAAATATATGCTCAAGGAATTAGTAGATACGATGAGTAAAGATTCAATTTCTACTTTAGAGAAAATTACTCAACTTAAATGTGAATTAGCCGATTATTACAAAAGTGAGATCTTCTTGAAATGTAGAAATATGGGAGATATAGTTAAAACTAGCCTTATGGAAATGATTAGAAGAAATAAAGTTCACATTCAAAAAAAATAGTGAAAATCATTAATGCTATTAAACCATTCAGAAATTCTTGACTCCAAACATACAAATCACAAACTATGAAAATCAATCAAAAATTATCTATTCTTGTTATTAGTTTTTGTCTTTTACTTGCAGGTAATATTCATGCACAAGAGGCGAAATCTGAAGGGAATCAAATGGAAAATGGCTCTAAATTGACTCCAGAACAGCGAGCCGATAAAAGATCACAGTTATTAAAAGATAAACTGAAGCTAAACGATCAACAAGCTTCGCAGGTTAAATCAGCATTCTTAGAGTTTGAACAAAACCGTTCTAGTGGTCGTGATGAGATGCGTAAAAATCACGAATCATTAGAAGTTACTCTTGGCTCCATCTTTACCCCCGATCAACAAAAACAATATGATGAAATGCAGGAAAAAAGAAAAGCAGAGATGAAAACTCGAATGCAAGAACGAAAAAGGAAAGGACTTACTCCAGATGAAAATAGTAAATAAAACATAAAAAAAAGAGGGAGGGAAAAATTTTAATTTTTCCCTCCCTCTTTTTTTATTTGAACTCAATTATTCTTCTTTGCATTTTTGTCCCCACTTACTACACCTTTGTTCCCATTGAGCTCTGAAACGTTCGCGTTCTTCAGGATTCATATTATCCATTTTATTTTTCCAATGTTGTTTGAATCGATCGCCCATCATCATACCATTTCCGCCTTTAAAAAGTAGTTTAGCGATTAGAAGTAAGCCTAATGATTGCCAAATTGTGATCGTTGAGAGATGGAAAATATCAGGAATAATTGCATTCCACAATAACATCAACACAAATGCGGCTAAAGCAACCATCATAATGAAGCCAATAACACATTTCGCAATCCACTTTGCTTTCATACTAATTCGATTTTATATATTAATTTTAATAATAATTATTCTAAAACATTTCACTATACAGACCTGCTAATTTTCGACGAAGGAATTTAATGGCGTAATGTTTTCTCGACAGTAACGTATTTATTGAAACCTGTAGATCTTCACTTATTTCTTTAAAACTTTCTTGATCAATTTCATGTCGAATAAATACTTCTCGTTGTTCTTGAGGTAATTCTTCTAAAGCTTGCAAAAGAGATTCACGAATTAACTCGTTATCTACTAATCCAAAACCTGGATCATTTTCAGCTCCTAATATTTCTTCTAAAAAGGATCTTTCCTCTCCATCTTCTGAATAACCAGAATGCAAGTCGTCGTATAATATTGGCTTGTGCTT
>JAYVOC010000214.1:0-6747 GCA_043758125.1 Bacteroidota bacterium
GTGTCGCCCCACATTTCATTGAACTCTTTAGTGTATGCGTATGCCAAACTTGAATCTTGAAAAATAATTACATTGTTAACATCGGAGTTGAATTGTTCTGCGTCCCAATTGCAGGAACCTGTCCAAACAATAGGGTCAATTGGATTGGTGGAATGTGCATCAATAATCATAAATTTATTATGCATGATGTTGTAATTAAATGTTGTGGGGCTTGCCAATTTATGAATACCTGTATTGATTAACGACAAACCAGTGTTGGAGGAACTACCGTTGTAAATCCAACGAATGTTTATTCCGTTGAGATAGGCTGCGTTGATTGCCGCTGCAATGTTAGACATACTGCCTGATTGAATGTAATTATAAACAGCAATGTCAATAGAATAATGCGCACGATTAATATAGGCAATTAAGGTATCATCAGTGGTTTGATTTAAATAAATTGCATTTACTCCCGATGAAACACTTGTTTTTACCGGATTGTTAAAATATGCTTTTATTTTTTGTGCATGTGTAAGATGACTAAATAGAATTAATAAAACAAGGCAACTATAGTATCGGATTGCTCTCATGTTTTTTTTTACAAATCTATTCTTTTTTTTATTTATAATACGTATGTAAAATTAATTTTACGATTATTAAAACAACTAAACAATTACATTTTTATTTTAACGACTGAATTTATTACAACGTAATCAAATGGTGTATGAATTTTTTGGAATGTAATGCTCATAATTGTTTTGGTGAAAATAGTATCGTTCAGATGGCATTTTAAATCCAAACGCAGATTTCGGAAATACTTTTTCTTTTTAAATCTGGCACCCAACATTCCTCAGCAGGATAACCAACAGGGATTAGTAAAAAAGGCTTTTCATTTACAGGCCGGTTTAAAATTTTGCATAAAAAATTCATGGGACTTGGGGTATGGGTTAATGCAACTAAACCTGCATCATGAATTGCGGTTAGTAAAAATCCACAGGCAATACCACAACTTTCGGTGACATAATAATTGTGATGTTTTTTATTATTATTTTTCAATTCATAGCTTCGTTTAAAAACAACAATTAGATAGGGTGCGGTTTCTAAAAATGATTTATGCCAATCAGTTCCTATAGGCTGAAGATCGCTAAGCCAGTCCTCTGTCATCCGTGTTTCGTAACTTTCTTTTTCTTCTTGTTCGGCTGCGATGCGAATTTGTTTTTTCACTTCAGGATTTTTCACAACACAAAACGTCCACGGCTGTTTGTGAGCCCCTGAAGGTGCTGTGGAAGCAGTAAGAATAATGTTTTCAATTATATTTTCTGGGATAAATTTATCTGAAAAATCGCGAACTGTTCTGCGTGTATTCATCCATTCAAAAAAGTGTTGGCAACGAGCTTCCATTTCATTAATCTCATACGTTTTTTTTGTGTATGAAATGAAAGGGAAACTATCAATGAATTTTTTTTGCATGTTGATTTAAGTTCTGTAGTATCGTGTTAACATGACGTACAACATCAGATTCTCGTTAAGCAGAACAATTAGTGAAATAATTTCACGTCCCATATCAAATATAGAAAATATATTTTTGCATAATTTCAATCAAAGTTAATGAAGCCGAATTATTGCTGTAATTTATTTGAAGATTTTGTATAACGGTTAACGCTTTTGTGCATGCATGTTACTTCTCATTCGGTGCTATCATCTAATCTAAATTTTTCGCAACTTTTCTTCCTTCTCGAACTATTATTTCAATAACATCAAAAATGTCTTTTTTAGAAGTCCTAAAATTTACGATGCAAGCTCTTAAACAGTATTTCTCATTCACAACCGAATTGGATAAAAACACTTCACCTTGTTGCTGTAATTCATTCAATAATTTCTCATTCAGCGTATTTAAATATTTTTCATCAATCCCTCCTTCCCGAACATAACCTATAGGAATGTAGCGTAAAGTGGTGATGCTTAAATTTTGTGTTACTGCTTCAAGTTCCTCATGATTTTTTGCTTCTTCAAATAAAAGTTGTGCTAGTTCAATGTCTTCATTAATCATTTTTACATAACCATTCTTTCCTACTTGTTGCAAAGCCATCCAAACTTTTAATGCACGAAACCCTCTTGAATTTTGAATTCCATATTCATAATAATTAAGAGTCGGTTCGTTCGTGCTATTATCAAAATTATAATATACTGGATGTGCACTGTAAGTATCAATAAGATGTTGAGGATTTTTTACTAAAGTGCAACCAGCTTCAAGAGGAGCGTAAAGCCATTTGTGTGGGTCGAGGGCAATGGAGTCTGCTTCCTGAATTCCATCAAATACATTTTTGTATTGGGGGATTACTGCTGCAGGTATTCCATAAGCACCATCAATATGAAACCATAAATTATACTCCTTGCAAATTGTAGCTATTTCAAAAAGGTTATCTACAACTCCTGTGCTAACGTCCCCTGCATTTCCTATTACTAAAAACGGTTTTTTTCCTTGTTGAATATCGTCAATGATTGTTTGCATTAATATGTCAGTATTCATTGTGTTGTCAGGCAATGTAGGAATCCATCGAATTGCTTTAGTGCCATGACCAAATAAAATTGCAGCTTTCTCAATCCATGTATGAGTTGCTTTTGAGCAATAGAATACCATTTCTTCCGAGGCGTTTGGTAAGCCTTCTTCTTTTATGTTCTTTGACGCTTTAGCGGTTCTTGCAGCTAAAAATGCAGTAAAGTTTGCCATGTTGCCTCCACTCACTAAAATACCTCCATAGTTGGGAGAAACACCTATGAATTCTGCTAACCATTTTACTGTTTGTTTTTCAATTGCAGTAGCCATTGGACTTAAAATATTGGCACCCACATTTGGATTAACAGCAGCAGCTAATAAATCTGCTAATGCACCAATTTGAGTTGGTGAAGAAGTTATATAACCAAAAAATTTTGGGTGACCATTGAGCAATGAATGGTTGAGTAATAAATCAGTAGTTTTAGTAACTAATTCAGAAACAGACATTCCATTTTCTGGCATAGATGAATTTCCTAAAATAGTTTGTATCTGCGTTGGAGTTTCTCCTTTTGTAACAAGACCTTCATTGATGCTGTCATAAAAATCTGAAAGGCTATCAATTAAACGATAGCCAATTTCTCGGAAGTCCTTTTTGTTGATTTCTATTGGTGAGTTACGCTGATTTTCCATTTCTATAAATTATAATTTTTAATTTGTCAAAAGTTATTTTTTTGTAATTATGTATAAGTTTGATAGGTTGCCCAAACATGATAAGTTACTTCATAGTTTTAATTAAACCACATCCCATATCAAATATAGAAAATATATTTTTGCATTAACAATTAATTTTCAACCATCAATTATTTTTATTACTCATTTTATATTAAAAGTCAATGTTCGATGATCTCAATTTTACCCGTTTGCTTATTTACTTGCCAAGTTTTAATTTTTTTTAATCCTACTTTACTCTCTAAAATTGCTATTGTTTCAGGATCGCACTCTTTGCTTGTTTCTTGATCCATAGTAATGAAATATTTATCTTTTAAATATTCCTTATTGATTTCACAAACATCGGTAATTATTGTTTTTGATGAATTAACATTGTATTTAAGAAACATATAAAACCAACTTTTAGCATTACTCCAAGTAACAATTCCAAATTTTTTATTCGGATATTTTGGACCTGTTTTCATAAAATATCCAGCTGTTTCTTTAATGGAATAATCTTTAAATTCAATTGTATTCCCAAGCAAGTTATAATCAGTACCAACTAATGATGTAATGTCTATACCCCATAATTTTAGTGCATTTTTAAAATCAAAATACTTGATGTACGGAATTAGTTTGTTAATTGAAATGCCATACGTTAAAAATTGCGGACCTGAACATTGATATTTAAATCTCAAATGTATCTCATTTTCCTCTTTGGTAAAATAGTAATCCGTGCACAAAACATCATTCGAATCATTCGGAAATATATATTTGACAATTTCATTTACAAATTCATCAGTTGAGTCAATTGGTTTCATTGCAATTGAATTTTCTGCATCACTATATTCTTCAATAAAATAACCATCTTCTTTAAGAAATTTAGTTAATTGTTCGCTTTGTATATTTAAGAAGTCGCTTATTTTTAATTTTTCACCTGTTCTTAAATCATATAAAACACTATTAAAGAAATGTTGTATTTGTCCGTTATGTGGCATTACATCTCTAGAAATAGTTATGTTTAAAAGATTATCTGAAAGATAGGTAACCAAAAAATATTCACTTTCATCTTCTTTGTCAACATCAGCGTCAGTTTTTAAAAGTTGCTTATATTCTTCAACTGATTTCACATCATTATTATCTAAAAGATATTCTATAAATGCAGCACTATCTTTTGAAGTCGCGATAAAATATTTTTTTAAGTCGTTGTTAATTTTATTAAAGACAAAGAAATTATCCTTTGATTTCAACTGTGGTATATACGATGTTACATTTATAATTTCGGGAATTGAAAAACTAAATTTTACAGTATCAATAACAAATAGATAGGAGTGGGGCATATAAATTTTTTCTCTTGAATCTCCAGGTTGAGAATAAATTTCTGTTGTTATAAACAAAAACAATAATATTAAGATAGTTTTAATTTGAAGAATTCGTTTTAGTATATTCATGTATTACTTTATGTTATTTTCTAAACTTGAGTTTCTTACTGATAAAAATAAACAATTATTTTTATCAATCCTTAAAGCCTTTATTTGTTTACCCGAATCCTTCATAAAATATTTATCAATACAATCGATAATTTTTTAGATTTCGTGCAAATGACATAGTAAAATAAAAATCGGATTCCTTCGAAAAAAAAACGGGGTAAGCTGTGCAACATGGGCTTCATTATTGATAATTTGTATCTAACGGAGCTTAACTGTTAATGGTAAATTTTATTTATCGGTCTAAAAATCTTTAGTTGTGTAAAATACTGTATCAATAAAGTATAAAATATTATTCCGTGTTAACACGTTCTCATCATGTAAATCTTCTAGAATAATACCTAAGTCCCGATTTAAATAATCATTATTTCTTGTATTAATAAAACTGCACTAAGAAATATCTTAACGTCATTCAACCTTTTGCTCTTAGTCATTTCGACATTAGAATGCTATACAACTGCAAAGAGAATATTATTTTCGTTTGTAAAACCAATTAGCACGTAAGCAGTATCTGTAAAGAAAAAGTTGTGAAAGAGCAGATTATAAAAATATTCTTTCCATGAGTTGTAATAAATAGCATCGTTTAATTTAAGAACATGATCAGAATCTTTTAAAAACACTCTTTGTTTGGCGCTTTCACTTACGTATTGAGTGAAATCGATATCATCTATCCAAAGACGCTTTTGAGAAATAAAGTATTCTAATCTCTTTGTTTCTTGTTCTCGGATCTGCTTTGAGCCTTCAATTTTTGAATTTGCTTTCGTGCCTTCGCTAAGGTAACTGGCGACTGCTTGAATAGTTGCTCCAAACCTAACTTGACTCTTTCCTGAAAGGATATCGCGTAATTCATTCATAAGATGATTTGACATCAAGACAAAGATATATAAAGTTCTAAATCTTTGAAAGTTGTTAAAACTCTTTGCCAACGTTTTATACTCACCCCTAAATTATACAACTCCTTCTTACAAACATTTAAACTCTCCAATAAACGCTTTTGTTAACCCTAACGAAACCTATTCTCGTATTAGTTAATAATCATTTTCAAACAATAACAAACGATAATTTACAATCATAAGTTTAAGACTGATGATTAGGATTTTTGCGAAAAATTATTTGAAAAGTTTTTGTAACGACCGGAGTTAGTGTCTTCCATAATTAATTTCGATAACCTAAAAGTACGAGTAAGGTTTTAACTCTGTGTTATCAAATGAACTTATCTTGTTATGAAATGGTTTCCTTTCAAAAGTGTTCAATAATTAATTTCTTGTTGTATTGATTTTTTCCTTCAATCACTTTAACAAAATAAACTCCAGCTGATAATAATTCAATATTGATTTTTGTAAAAGTATCTAAAATATTTTGTCGTATAATTATCTTCCCTGCCAAATCTAATATTGTTATTTCTCTTGCTTCTTTTACAGTGGGATTTCCCCACTTCACCTGTATAGAATTCCTGCTAGGATTCGGATATATTTCGCATAAATTTTTCATGCTCTCATGATTTTCATTTACTAAAGTTGAAACTTCATTGAGAGGAATTCTATAGATTGAACCACATTGTGATTCAATTCCACAATACACATAGGAGTTTGTTGCATAAAATGATGATACACCGTAATAACATGCTGGTAATCCATTATTAAATAATGTCCATGTTGCACCATTGTCTAAAGAACGATAAACACCATCAACGCCTAATGGACTAAATCCTCCAGCAAGCATTGCATTCCCGACATTATAAATATGATTAATAGAGTTCGCTGCTATTGTTGCTTGTGTC
The DNA here is from genome assembly GCA_043758125.1 of Bacteroidota bacterium. Lineage (GTDB taxonomy): Bacteria > Bacteroidota > Bacteroidia > AKYH767-A > OLB10 > JANXSD01. The sequence continues at coordinate 6,452 of JAYVOC010000214.1, forward strand.
CAGCTTATTCCATTATTATTAGAAATATAAATTGCATTTCCTGCCGCAGCATAAATATTTATTCCGTCGGTTGCTAGAGAACGTATATAAGTTGTGGATGGCAGGCCATTATTCATTGCTGTCCAACTTGCACCAGAATTTGATGATACATATATTCCATTACCATACATCCCTGCAAACAAGAGATTTCCTTTTGCAAGAATTGAATAAACACTATCATTCGGCAATCCTGAATTTACAGAATTCCATGTTGCACCATTGTTAGGCGACATTAATATACCGCTCGAAAATGTTGT
>JAYVOC010000215.1:0-3865 GCA_043758125.1 Bacteroidota bacterium
TTTTAAAAAAGCCCTGTAGTAGATACTACAGGGCTTTTTTGAAAACTTAAAGATTAATTATCGAAGTAAGGTCACAGAGCCATTTTTCTCAACTTCTAGACCATTCGTTCCGTAAATCCTAACATTGTATACATAGGTTCCGGCAGGTGCAGAATCACCATTGTAAGTACCATCCCAACCAATTTTCGGATCACTAGATTCGAAAACTTTTTGTCCCCATCTATTATAAACTACAAAGAAGAATTTATTAATATCAATGAAAACATGTTGTGGCAATAGCACTGGGTTTTTACCATTTGGTGTAAATGCATTTGGCATAAACAAATGTGGTTCTTGTATGATGCAGAATTCATTGGAAACACTTGTATCTGTATATCCGTAAGGATTTCCAGCATTTTCATAAGCTTCAATACGGTAGCAGAATTTTCCCGACTTCTGATATAATCCAGAAACATCATCGATGAATTCAGTAAATCCAAATCCAAGGTTACTATTTACAGGAATTGTTTCCCAAATATCATCTACTTTTCTAAACACAGAGTAGTTTTTAACACTTCCTGGCCATTCTTCGTAATCATTCCAGAATAAACGATTCGTTAAATTAAATTCACCGCGCCCACTTAATAATACTGTTCGACCTAAATTACTTATCAGCACTTCATTGCCACAAGAGTCAATAGTAAGTACACGATAGAAATAACTAAACTGTTCTGTTCTTGCGGTATAATCAGTGAAACTAATAATTGGTAGTCCGGTAAAGGCAGAAACACCAACAGTAGTAAATGGTCCTAACTTTTCTGTAGATCGCTGCAATTTGTAACGAGATACATCTGGATCATTCGCAGTATCTACTAAGCACTCCACTAAAACTTTGCGAACATCTAAAACAGTGGCTTTTTTAAGATAACTAAAGGTAGGTTCTGTAAGTAGATTTGCGTATTCACAGGCACTTGTTGAAGTAGCAGTTCTCGTTGCAAAATTTCCTTGCGCTTGAACATAATAACAATAGGTCGATCCTTTAGTAAGTGTTGTATGACTATAGGATATATTGTTTGAAGGAACAGTAGCTAATAAACTAAATGCACCACCATTTTCACTCATATAAACATTGTAATTTCCAACGCCGCCAATCATGTGAATGTATGGATTCCAACGTACATCAATTGCAGCTCTACAAATATCCAACTTAGCAGTTAAGAACATTGTATTATGCGCAGTACCGATATTACTTACGTTACCACAACTATCGAACGTTGCAATACTATAAAGTTGAGGAGCATTTGCAGCAGCAGGATTTATATGAGCAAAATTCAAATTATTTTTTCCATTCACCGCACCAATTGAATCCCACGAAGCACCATTAAACAAATAAACGATATATCCTTGCGCATCTCCTGATGTACTAGGTAACCAACTAATGCTAATATTTGAAGGAGCTGCTGGATTCAAACTTACAGTATCCAATAATGCTGCAAAAGGTTTTGTTAGATCACGGAATAAATCACCATCAATAGATGAAGAAGAAACACATCCAGTAATATCAGTTGTTTGTACTTTGTAATTGATAACAGCCTGACAAACATTAATGGTATCCAAATATTGATACGTAGGAGCAGGTACGTTATTGATCAATGTCCAATTTCCTAATGGATATTCTTTAAAGATATCATAACTTGTATTTGAACCAGCCACATAAGGTGTTAATGGATTCCAAGTAATAATTGCTACACCATTATTATTAAGCACTTTTACTTTAATCGTTTTTAAAGTATCCGAAGCGGGTGAATATTGAACGCCACAACCCGATCTTGTTTTAATATTAAAGTATACTGGATTCGTTTGTGCATTTAAACCAGAAATTGTTGCGTTCGTTGTAGCGTAATTAAAGATGCTATCTACAACGTTGTAAGGCCCATTAATATTTGTAGAAGCATAAATCTGATAACTATTAAATTGATGCGCAGTATCAGCAGGAAGTGACCATGTTAAATTTACATCACCATTTAATAATACAGAAGCACAATGTAATATTGGAGCATCAGGAATAGAATTGTCAACAAATATTTCTCCATCAACATTTGAATTAGAGTTGCAACCTAGAGCATCACCAATACTTACTCTATAATTAACAGAATCGATACAGATTGAATCTAATGTTTGGTTGAATGTAGTACCTACAAATGATGGATTTATTACACTCCAATTTCCTGAACCACCTGGCATTTCACGTTCAACTTTATAACCTGTTGCTGCGGTTCCTAAATTTGGAGTACGTAGAGCATTCCAATTAAGTGTTGCGATATTATTTCCAGCACCAGTAACTTTTAAGAAGATACTATTTAATATTGTTTTAATTGATGATGTATCAACTTGTCCTGTACATCCTGATTTTGTTATTAAATAATATCCTACTGAGCCGGCATTTCCATTTGCCGTTAAATCAGAATAGGTATTTACAGAATTAGGATCAATTGAATCTTTTAAAATAAATCCTGATCCATTATTGCTATAAAGATTATACTGATTAAAGTTTACCCAACTTGAAGGTGTAGGGTTTTGCCAAGTTAATTGAATTGATCCATTGCTATTCACATTTACACATCGTAATTCAGGATTATCGATTACATTTCCTAAATAAGTAAAGGTACTATCAGCTTTATTTGAATTTGAATAACAACCGCTAATATGATTAACCTTTATTTGATACGTAATAGCTGTATCACAATTAATAATATTTTGTGTATAATTTAAATTAGAGGTATTACCATATTGCAATAACGCACCAGTATTGTTATACGTTGAAAAAACCGAATAATCAGAGTTGCCTATCGATAACGGTGTTTGCAATGCACTCCAATTTAAGTTAGCCGTACCAAGTGTTGGTGCAACAGTAAGGTAAATTGTTTTTAATGTATCACTCGTAGTTCCGTTATCAACCTGGCCAGTACATCCTGATTGCGTTATCATGTAATAACTGTACGATTGGTTATTAGCATTCGCAAATTTATCGAGGTAGTTAACACTTAATAAATTTTGTACTGAATCAAGCAATGACCAACCTGATCCGTCATTTCTCCAAACTTCGTATTCATTATAATTGGTGAAATCCGAACCAGCAGGTTGGCCGAATGATAATGTTACTTGACCGTTGTCTTCAACATTTGCGCAATACAACTTAGGATTTGCAATAACATTTCCTATGTAGGTAAATACTGAATCAGCAGCATTGGAGGAAGAAGTACATAAAACAACAGAATTATCAACATCAACACGATATTCATAAGGAACACTGCAAATAGTGATTGCATCTGTATATGTATTTGTTGCTGAAGTTCCAATTTGCGTATAAAGACCTGCTGGAGGTGTTCTGCGATAAATTCTATACAATCCAGATATTGGAGCATACGGAGAAGTATGCATTTCATTCCAATTTAAAATCGCCGAACCTAACGTTGCATTATTTACAGTTAAATACATTGAACTTAGCGAATCTGATGTATTAGCTGAATTTACTTGTCCCGTACATCCTGATTGTGTTGTTACATAATAACTATATGATTTTAAATCAGCATTCGCAAAAGCATCAGTATAATTTACAATTGCGTTATTTCCTACTGAGTCATACAATGCCCAACCCGTTCCATCATTTCTCCAAATTTCATATTCATTAAAATCAGTAAAAGTTGCAGGTGTTGGAATAGACCATGTTAATGCTACTTGTCCATTTGTTTGAACATTCACACATCCTAAAGTTGGACTTGCAATAACATTTCCAATGTACGTGAATATGGCATTAGCAGCATTTGATTGCGATACGCAAGCAGGAGCAGTGTTATCTAAATCAACACGATATTCATAAGGAACA
>JAYVOC010000216.1:0-40418 GCA_043758125.1 Bacteroidota bacterium
AATTACTATTTAATGAAAAATATTTCTGTTCAATAATTAATTTGTCAAATCCTAATTCATAATTTACAATTATATCATCATGAATTTGATGTTGCCAGCCTAGTGGTTCAATATTGTTTAATGCTTTGTGAATTGATTTTTGCATCTCCTCTCCAAACGCACTCGGACCAAAGATTCCTAAGCTCAATGAAGATGTAATTCTATTTGTCTTATTTGTATTGACAGTGCTCATGAAAGACTTTAACATGATAGCGGCTACAAATGGATGGTCATTTAATATTATTTCTTCATGGCGAATGCTGCTAGGCGTATACCCATCATGTTCAAGAGCGATACCGTATTTATTATTGCCATCTTTATAATGAAAGAGTATTTTATTTACTGGATTTTTATAAAACCTAGAATTTACAATTTCAAAATTTAGTCCTTGCGTATAATATTGGTCAGTGGCTGTGAAAAAATCATTATCGTAACTGAATCGAAAATAATTGCTATCGGTAGTAGCCCTAAAAATTGCTGTATTATCTATTGCTTGTGCATAAGAGAATAGTGGAGCAAAGAAAATTAATGTTAATTGCCATAAGTTTTTAGGTTTCATGCAACTATTTACGTGTAATTAAAGGTTTTAGATTTTAAGGGTCAAGTTGACCATTACAATTATAAAGTAAAAGTGAACAATAGCATGGATACGCTAACAAAATTATTGCGCCTCTTTTAAACTTTTCTAGGTTAAGTAACTTTTGTACTTTTATAAATTGATAAGGAATGATAACTAAAGGCCTCTACAAATAGTAAAATCGTTAGATTACGTTATAAAGAATCGCGCTACTTACATTTAATAAATATCAAAAATTTAATTTAAACTTGAAAATATTAAAAATCATGGCACTTATCAATCCTCATATTAACTTCAATGGAAATGCTGAAGATGCATTCAATTTTTATAAATCAGTATTTGGTGGAGAGTTCGCAAAAATTATGCGCTTCAAAGATGTATCAAGCCCAGATTATCCAATAGCGGAAGGGGAAGCAAATAAAATAATGCACATTGCTTTGCCTATTGGCAAAAATATTTTAATGGCTAACGACGTTCCAGAAAGTATGGGTCAAGTAAATGAAAATGAAAACAGATCTAAAATAGCTATTAGTGCAGAAACCCGTGATGAAGCAGACAAATTATTTAACGGACTTTCAGCAGGCGGAACTATTGAAGTACCTATTGGCGATAGTCCTTGGGGCTCCTATTTCGGTATGTTTAGAGATAAATTTGGTATCGAATGGATGGTAGATTTTGACACAAATTATAAAGGACAAACAGAAAAATAAAATTAGCATCTGTTAGCTTAACTTTTTCAAAAAAATAACGACGTTTAACTTGATTGTTAAACGTCGTTATTAAAATTATAAGTGATGTTATGGTTTATTCACAAGAAATTTCGAGCTCAGCTTAATGCTTGAATTATTCATTGTTACATGGTAGACTCCATCAGCAAGTATTCCGCAATTTAAAATTAAATGTTGAGCACCATTTTCAAGTTTAATAATTTTACTTTGAATTAAACTTCCTTTCGAATCAAAAATAGTAAAATCAGTTTGAAGATCATTTGCTGCATTTACAATCAAATTAATACTACCTTCTGCGTTGTAATTTGAAATTAATTCCCATTCTGTTTTTTCTTTCGATTCAATTCCTGTAAAGGTTCTGTTAACTGAATTACTTAACTCAGGACATCCTCCTGGAGTAGTAGCAATAATACTGTAAATTCCGCCTTGAGTGGGTGTGTAGATGGTGTCCGTGGCTCCAGGAATTAATATTCCATCTTTATACCATTGAATATTAAATGTTGAAAGATAATTTGAACTAATAATAAGATCATTGCCTGATAAATAAATTACTGGTCCATGAACGAAAATTTCAACAGTTTTTTCATTGATACCAGGTGTTGGACAAAAATCATCAATAGCTTTAAAAGTAAAGAGATAAGATCTTTGATGCTGAAGGCAACCATTATTCAAGGCTACATTTGCACAAGCTGTTTTCCAATAGAAATTAGCTCCACCTGTAATTCCTATATTTAGTCGTGGAAATGTTCTGTCTAAGATTGCACATGGTGGTGAAATACATCCAGTCAGCGTGTCCATATAATTTGTTCCAAATTCATTACTGAATGCAAATATGGAAATGCTTTGAGCAGTACCGTTCTGATGAGGGTCTACATCAATAATGCTTAAACTGAATCTGGCACTATCACCAGCTTCTAAATCTAGACTGTCATTTATAAAAGTTGGAAATTGCTGAACTAAAAAAAAAATCGGAGGGTTATTTACTGTTGTACCGGATATAATTGAATTTGATATAACAATTTGTAAGTCTCTGAAAATCTCAGCAGTTTTCTGACCACATTTAAAAGAGGTCACTTTCACACAGGTAGCAAAAGTCCCATTACCCATTTCTTTGAATGTAATAATGCCAGTTCTTGGATTTATTGAGGCAGCAATATTTAAAGGATTAAAAGAGGTGTCAGGCAAAGGATTATTAAAATCATAACCTTGATTAAAAGGTGTATTTGATCCAGGACTAGGGTAGTTAGCACCCTCAGGATGTGCCCACTCAAATGTCAATGAATCAACCTCCGCATCAATTGCTCCATTGCTGTATTGAATAATGCTACCTGAATTTGTATTGAGGGTTGGATGATCAATAAACTGGGGTGATTCATCAAAAGCTGGAAATGTATTTTGATTATTATATGGATACATAATCGATCGTAAAGTCATAGAATTATTCAATGAAATATTCAGATTAATAATTGTTAAATTTCTGCAACAACTGGCATACCAAAAAGCCCAACCACTTGCAGGCGGAACTCCCGAAATCAGAATATAGGTAGATTCATAAATCACTTCCTGTACTGCTGAGGCTATACCGGAAGGTGAGGCACACGTAGGACATCCCAATCCTACTGGAGAAATATCAGTAATTGAAATAGTATTACACAGAATTCCGCCTCCCCAATTCGGAGCATTAGTGGTAAGAGTTATATTCGGGTCACATACAATTCCATTACAATCACGGTATAGTTTAACTCGGAACTTGAATTTACCAGAATCTGCGCCTGCCTTAGCATAAGTCCATGTGATTTCCCCTCCCATAAGATGTGATGCGAAAGATGACTGGCATTTTAGTAAAAAAATAAAAGACAGTAATATTAAAAAACGTGATTTTTTCATTGTAATAATTTTTTATAAAAATACTTAAATCTAAACAATTATACAAATAGTTCAATTCTTAAAAGGCTTTTTAATTTTTAGAATATATTCCAAATTCAAAAATATTACATTATCTTAGCTAAGAATTCTTAAATGAGTATACGTTTAAGATAGTAGAACACCCCTTTTTTATTCGATAAATTTCTAAAATACTAACCTTTAAAATTAACCATTATGAAACTATTGCCAACTATTAAAAATATTTTTCTAGTTATCACTTTAGCATTGATATCATTTTCTCCTTCTATTGCTCAGCAAAATAAAAATCAAGTCAGCAGTTACTTAAATCTCGAAAGAGAAAAAAATAATTGGCTCCAAAGTGATATCGCAGAATGGAATATTTCTGATGATTATAAAGATGAATCTACAGGTATAGAACATCTGTACATTCAACAAAAATATCACAACATTATTGTTTACAATGCTATTAGTGTTTTCGCAATCAAAGAAAATAAAATCCAATATTTTAAAGCCGGACTAATTGATTCATTGGCAAAGAAAGTTAATTCTGATAAACCAAATATTACACCTGAATCTGCAATAAAATTTGCACTAAATCATCTTGGAAAAACTGAGGTTCTTCCTTCCAAATTAATGTATAATGATGCATCAAATAATCTTTACCATTTTTCAAATTCCGATATATCAAATAGTCTCATTAAAGTTCAATTAGTATATCGTAAATTAAATGAAAGAATAATTTTATCATGGGATGTTAGCATCGACATGAAAGGTGAAAGTCATTGGTGGAATGTTCGCGTAAACGCTATTACAGGAAAAATTGTTGACCAAAATGATTATACCGTTGAATGTTTTAAAAACGATTTTTCTTCTACAATTAAATCAAATAAAATAGGTACTGAAATTTCGTTAGAAAGTTTAAATGTTGTTCCATCGCCACCAACTATTATTCCTGATTACAATGTATTTCCTTATCCAATAGAAGCGCCAACATTTGGTTCTCGTGTTTTATTAATTGATCCCGCTAATGCAACAGCATCTCCTTATGGTTGGCAAGATGCAAACGGTATCGCTGGTCCTGAATACACCATCACAAGAGGGAATAATGTGTATGCTTATGAGGATGCAAATAATGATAATCTACCAGGCTACTCACCAAATGGTGGAACTAATTTGCATTTTAGTTTTCCGCTACTAGCGAATGTAACACCGATTACAAATCAAGATGCATCGCTCACAAATCTTTTCTATGATAATAATGCAATTCATGATTATTTATATCAATTTGGATTTACTGAAGCAGCTGGAAATTTTCAGCAAAATAATTATGGAAAAGGTGGAGTAGGTAATGACTATGTAAAAGCGGAAGGCTTCGATGGTTCAGGTTCAAACAATGCAAATTTTTCTACTCCTCCCGATGGAGCATCAGGAAGAATGCAAATGTATTTGTGGAATGGAAGCACAGCTGTTTGTACGAGTTTGAATTTATCTTCTACGTCATTTACTGGAGGAATGAATATTGGCACTGCAACATATAATCCAGCAACTACTGTTACTGCAAACTTAATTTTAGTGAATGATAATGTTGGAACTGTTACAGATGGTTGCACTACCATTGCGAATAATATTTCTGGAAAAATTGCAGTTATTGATAGAGGCACTTGTAGTTTTATTGTAAAGACGCAAATGGCATTTGCTGCTGGAGCTGTTGGAGTTATCATCATCAATAATACTACTGGTAATGCTCCATCAATGTCTGGCTCACCAACCCAAACAATTCCCACTGTTTCTGTTTCTCAATCTGATGGAGTAATTCTTAAAAATGCACTTCTTGCTGGAATAGTTTCTGGTACAATTACAACTTGTAATGTTGTAAATCAAATTGACGGTTCATTTGATAATGGTGTTATTGCACACGAATATGGTCATGGTGTTTCTAATCGACTTACCGGAGGACCATCACAAACAAGTTGCTTAACAAATGGTGAACAAGCTGGAGAAGGTTGGAGTGATTGGCTTGGATTGATGATGACTATTAAACCCGGTGATCACGGAACGGATTCAAGAGGTTTGGCAACGTATGCTGCAGGACAAACTAAATTTGGAAATGGCATTCGTCGCTATCCTTATTCAACAAATATGAGTATTAATCCGCAAACGTATGCCAGTCTTGCGTTGAGTGCAGAAGTGCATAATGTTGGTGAAATTTGGTGTGATGTAATTTGGGATATGTCGTGGTTACTAATGGATCAATATGGTTTTAGTACTAATCCAACGAATAGTACTTCAGGAAATAATATTGCTATTAAATTAGTGTTAGAAGGAATGAAACTTCAACCTTGCGGACCAGGCTTTATAGACGCTCGAGATGCAATACTTTCTGCTGATGCTATGTTATACAATAACGCACATCGCTGTTTAATTTGGACTGCATTTGCGCGCCGCGGTATGGGTGCTGATGCATCACAAGGTAGTGCAACAACCACCGGTGATGAAACGCAGGGATTTTTAATGCCCGCATATTGCTCTGCACCAACACAAGTTCCTATTGCAGCTTTTACTTCAAATTTGATTAATGTAAATTGTGGAACAACCATTAAATTTACGGATCAATCTACTCAAGCTTTTGATTGGCTTTGGGATTTTGGTGATCAAACAATTTCTGTTGTGCCAAATCCATCACATACTTTTTCAATTCCTGGAAATTTCATTGTGAAATTACTTGTTACAAATCCTCTTGGTAGTGATTCAACAACACATCCAATTAATGTATATTCAACTTTTATGGTTCAAGTATCTTCAAGTCCCAATACAATTTGTAGCGCTGATACTGTTCACTTAAATGCTACTGCTACAGGTAGTGCAAATAGATCATATAATGTAAGTAATATTCCCTTCGCACCAATTGCAGGAACTGGTACTAATGTCACTCTTGCCGATGATCAAATTAGTACGAGTAAGCCAATCGGTTTTAATTTCAATTTTTTCGGACAAAATTATACTAACTTTTATATTTGTTCAAATGGATTTATAACGTTTAGTTATGGGATGCCAGCTTCGGCAGTTTATGGAGAAATGATTCCTTCTACAAATGATCCTGATAATTTTATTGCGCTTGCTTGGAATGATTTGAATCCACAAAATATAGGAAGTTCTATTAGCTATTTTACCACTGGAACTTCCCCCAATCAAAAACTTATTGTGAAATATTCAACTTCTCATTATGCAGGCACTTCTTATCCCTTTATTGTTCAAGCTATTTTATTTGAGGGAAGTAATAATATAGAAATTCATACAACAACAATTTCTGATGTATCCTTATTTGATCCTGAAGCAAAAACAACACAAGGTCTTGAAAATCTTGACGGAAGCAATGGTGTTCCTATTCCTGGACGAAATAGCAGTTTTTTTTCAGCCAATAATGATGCGTATCGGTTTGTACCTTATGTTCCATATACTTTCACTTGGCAACCAGGAAATTTAATTGGTGCTCAGCAAACTGTTTTTCCAACTTCATCGCAAACATTTACAGTATCAATAAGTGATGGAACTACTTGTCATCAAGAAATTCCTGCACCCGATATCAATGTTATTCCATGTACAATATCACTCAATCTCAAATTATTTATACAAGGACTTTACTTGAGTAATAATCTTATGCAACCAGTTTTGAATACAACAGGATTAAATGTGAGCAATGTAGCTTGCGATTCCATCACAATAGAATTACATGATCCATTGACAATTAATTCTGTCTTTAAAACTAATACTGTTTTGCTAAATACTGATGGACATGCAACGGTTACATATCCAAAAGCTGTTATTGATAATTATTATTATATCGCTATTCGACATCGTAACTCAATTGAAACGTGGAGTAAGGATCCTATATTATTTACAGGAAACGAAGTGAATTTTGATTTTACTACTCCATAAAATTATATAAAGAGCCCTGAAGTTATCTTACTAAAGGGCTCTTTATTTAGTGTCGAAAAATAAATTTAGTAATTACAAAAGTCCAAATAATGCTGCTTTCTTTATAAGTAACGCAGTATTATTTACCTCGAATTTAGATAATAAATTTTTGCGATGTGTATCTACAGTATAAGTACTAATAAAAATTTTATTTGCAATATCGTTATTCGTTAACCCTTCCGAAATAAATTGTAGAACTTCTTTTTCTCTTCTCGTTAATGTTGGAGGTTCATACGTATTTGATTGCACATTTATTGCATTATTTATGGAATGACTCAGGTAAATTTTTCCAACGCTAACCGATAATATCGCTTCTTCAATTTCTTCTTTATCAGCACTCTTTAATAAATATCCCGATGCGCCATTTTTTAACATTTCAGAAACGTAACTTCTCTGTTGAAATGTACTAAGTGCAATTACATGAACGTTGGGAAATTCCTTTTTTATCTTACTACATAATTCCATTCCGCTAATTTCCGGCATATTGATGTCTACAAAAGCAATATGCACGATACTTTCTCTTAACACTAAAAGAGCTTCATTCGCACTAGTAACTGTTGCAATTAATTTCACAATTGAAAATCTTTCTAATATGGATCTCATTCCTTCGAGAACCATTTGGTGATCATCAACAACGATAATATTAATTGGTAAATTATTCATAAATTAACATGGTATTTCGATACTTATATAAGTTCCGTTGTTTGTTGAAGTTTGAATCTCTAATGTTCCTTTTAAATGATCTACTCTCGACTTAACATTTTTTAATCCTGCACCTTTATAATTTTTATTTTGCTCATAATTAAATCCACTTCCGTCATCTTCCACTGTCAAAGTAATGCCGCGATCATGTTTATTTATTTGTGTAAAAATATTTTTAGCTGCCGAGTGTTTCACTGCGTTATTAGTTAATTCCTGAATGATTCGAAATAAGCTTACTTCTGTCGATTTCTCAATTAATTTTTGTGGCCCAATCCAAATAAATTTCATAGTCATCTCACTTCCTTCATCAAGACCATTATAATAATCCTGAATAGCTTCATTCAAACCAAATTTATGTAAAGCTTCAGGCATCATATTATGTGCAATTCTTCGCATTTCTCCAATCACATTTTCTAGTTGCTTTATTGATTTGGAAAATAAATTCGCATCCTTTTCTGGAAGTATAAGATTACCATTTATAGAGGATAAATTTAATTTTATTCCACTTAACATTCCCCCAAGACCATCATGTAGATCTTGCGCAAGTCGTGATCGCTCTATCTCTACAAATTGTTGATTCTCGAGTAAATAATTGACGAGCTTCTTATCTGATTCCGCCGCTTTAAGTGATAATCCATATCCTAAAATAAACAAATCGAAAATTAAACCAACTTGAGCAGGCATATATTCATTAAATGAAAGTTTAATGTGGGTATACATTGCATAATTCATGAACAATAATGAAATAATTGTTCCCGCAATAGTAAATGCCGTTCCTAATATTACAATGTTGGAATATGTACTATACATTTTTCGTAAAAGAAATAGTGAATACCCTAATAGTGGAATCTCAAATGCTGAAACTAATGCCAGAAAATTTTTATTTTCAATATGGAAAACGCCTAACGATAAAAATAGAAAAAAGAAAATTAGGTTATAGTATTTATAAATTTTAAAAAAAGTAAAAATTCTTTTTTTGTTTTTCGTTATCCCCAAATATGTAATAATAAATTTTATGTAAAAATAGGTTTGGATAAAGGAAAATGACATTTCAAAAGGGGAGAAAAGTGTTTTTATTTCAGGAATAAAAGAAATATTTATAACTGTAGGAATAACAAAAAGATAATAGTACAAGCTGGCACTTAACAAAAACATACTATAGAAAAATAATTCATTTCTTCGAAATACGTAATACTGTACTAAAAAGTAGAATACGTGGTAAATGAAGAGTGATAAAAAGGCAACATTAAAAATCACATTAAAATCTTTCGGGCTCATTTAGCGTTAATATTTTCTAATAATAAATTAATGCAATAAAAGTAACCGTTATTTAATTTGTAATGGCAGCATTTTAAAAAATACCAGTTTTATGTGAGTTTTTCAGAAGAAATTATTCTACCGTAGCTCATTCATTTGTTTTATAAAAATCAGATTGATATGTGAAAAAGCCTGTGCTTCTCCAATTTATTTTTTCTTTGCGCCTCTGCGTCTTTGCGAGAGAGCCTCTTTTTTCATTTTAAGTCATGTTAAAGAATGTTTCTTATTCATCTTTGGTCAATTAATTCATTTATCACCCCGAACCGAGACACGTGTTTGTGCTTTTAGACATCTGGTTTTGTAGAACAAAAATTTTAATTTAATGAGCAATTTAAAACTGGTTACCTTATCATTTGTCTAATCAGTAACTTATGGTAGGAGCCTCATTCTTGGATAATCTTAAAATACCACTTTAATGGGATTGCATTTATAAAAGTAGAATTAGATTTTTACAGGTAATTTAAATTTAGAAATAAAATGATTATTCATTTACTTTAGTATGTTGAATGAAGATTGTTGAATTTTATAATTCTACTTAATTCCAGTTAATATTCTTTATTAAAAAAATAATTTGAAATTTATGTATAAAATAGTTACCTCAAGCCACCTCTTACGTATTTGTCTTCTTTTTGTATTATTTACTGGTGCTCTTTCGGTTAATTTATTTGCTGGTAATGTACTTGTATATGGACCACTTTTAACCTACAATGAGAATGCAATCGCTGCATCTTTAGGAAATACTGTAACAGTTGTAACATCTGTACAATGGCAAAGTATGACAACTGCACAATTTGCTGCATACGATGCTATTATTATTCCTGAACATGGATTCGCATCTAACAATACAGGGAATAATGATCCCGCGGTGTTAATATTGAATAGCACTAAATCTGTGTGGTCTCCAGCAATTACTGGAAAAAGAGCTTATATAAGTTATGATCCCTTACTGGATGGTGGTCCTGTTGGTTTAACAAGAGTAACTTCTGCGATCAATGAAGTTGCTACATCAGGTGGAACTGGATTGTATTTTGCAACTGGATTACTTTTTTTCTTTAGTCCACCCAATCCTGTTGTCATTGATTTTCTTTCTCAAGTGGATAGTATTCGAGTTAAAGGAGGTACTTGTTTGGAAGCAACATTTACATATTTTCCTCCCTATTTTACTGTAACGGATGTTTGCACTGATGGAAGTTCTTTAAAAATTGTTTCTCTCCCAGGATTTTATATGCAACAACTTAACTCAAATTATTATTGTTCTGGAAATGTATTTAATGTAAACGTGTTAATTCACAACATAACATTTCCTTCGGGAAATATTTTTACTGTTGAGCTTAGCAATGCATTGGGTGATTTTACTAATCCAATTATTCTTGGAACTCTTGCAAGTATTTCAACTTGTTCTATTCAGGCTACTATTCCAAATGGAATTACTGCTGGTAGTGGATATAAAATTAGAGTTACTTCATCATCATCTTCTCCAAATGATATTGCATCAGGTATAAGTAGTAATTTGTTGATTAATACAAATCAAGATTGGTACTTAGATCTAGATGGTGATCATTATTATTCAGGTAATGCAATCAATCAATGTAATAGTCCTGGGATAGGTTATGTAGCAAGTGGCGTTTATCGTGGTGATGATTATGATGATAATAATCCTGCAGTTCATGCTACTCCTGCAAATATTTTAATTTATGGTCCACGTTTACGTGCTACTACTCCCAATGAACAATCACTTGAAATAGCACAAGGTCATACGGTGACAGTTGTAACATCTGCTCAGTGGTCTGCAATGTCTACCGCTCAATTTGCATCTTATGATGCTATTGTAATTCCAGACGATGGATGCTCATCATCTGGAGGAAACGTTGATTATGCAATATTAAATGCTACTAAAGCAATTTGGTCACCAGCAATATCTGGTAGACGATGTTACATAGCTACTGATCCTATAGCTGATAATACAACTCTTGTAACTGTTAATGCAATGAATTTTGTAGCCAACGGTGGCGGAACAGGTTTATGTGTTTCTACAAGCTGTAGTTATGGTAATGCAAGTCCCAATACGAAGATTGATTTTCTTACGTTAGTTGATAGCATCGAAATCCAAGGAAATTCTAGTTTTTCAGGTGTCAACACTGTTATAAAACCTACTCATCCAGTCATGGATGGAATTGTTTTTAGTAGCTTATTTGGCGAACATAGTTATTTTAATTATTTCCCAACTACACTTGTCAGTTTATTTGAAGTTGATAATCATCCTGTAATAATTGCTCGATCAGAAACACCAATTGGCATTCAAAATATAACTTCTACTTATTTATGTGATGGTAGCAGTTTTAATATTGCATATTATAAAACGGGAACTTTTATTTCAGGTAATGTTTTCACCACAGAATTAAGTGATGCATCGGGAAGTTTTGCAAATCCAATTAATATTGGTTCAACAGCAAGTATTACCAATGGAATTATTTCAGTAACTATCCCAAATGGAACTATTTCAGGGTCTGGGTATCGCATTAGAATTGTTTCTTCATCACCTTTAAAAATAGGCGAAGACAATCATACTAATTTAAATATTAATATAAATCGTGATTGGTATTTAGATGCTGATAATGATCATTATTTTACTGGAAGTGTAATCAATCAATGCAATAGTCCAGGTGCTGGATATACCACATTAGAAATTGTTGGTGGTAACGATTGTAATGATAATAATGCATTAGTTAATCCAAGTGTTGTTGAAATTGTTGGCAACTCAATTGATGATAATTGTAACGGACTTTTAGATGAAAATAATGCATTAGGTTTCGATGGAAATAACGATTCAATTGTTGTTCCCTATTTTCCTAATTTATCATTGAACCCTACTTATAATTATACAACACAAACAGTACAATTAACATTATCTGCTTGGATTAAATTGGATGTAGGTTCCTTAAATCAGAAAATTTTATTCAGAAATCAATCTTATGGTTTAACTATCAATTCAAGTAATCAGCTAGTGTATCATTCGGGAGGTTACGACGCTGGAAATCCTGCTCATTTCGGTTCAATTCCAGTTGGCGTTTGGACTCATGTTGCAATCGTTGTTCAAAATATAAATTCTACTAGAACAATTACTTTCTATATAAATGGTGTTAACGTTGGTACATCAAATGATGTTATTCAAGCTTACATGACAACTAGTGGTGGCGATTTAAATATTGGCCCAAATTTTCATGGTACGATCGATGAAATATGTATTTGGAATGTTGCACGTTCTCAAGCAGAAATTCTTTCAGATATGTGCGGTGTAACTTTACCACAAACAAATCTTATTGCTCATTATAATTTTAATCAAGGTATTCCAAATGGAAATAATATTGGAGTTTTAAATCTTATCGATAATTCTGGAAGTAATAATAATGGAACGTTAAGACATTTTGCATTAAATGGGTCAACTTCTAACTGGATAAATTCCTATATACTTTATGAAGATCTTGATAATGATTCTTACGGATCATCTGTTGTTGCATCTTGTGGAGTTCCTAATAATACAGATTGCGATGATGCAGATGCTACCGTTCATAATGGAAATACAAATTGGTATGTTGATTTTGATAATGATCATTACGCAGCTGGGCCACCTGTTATAGCTTGTCATAGCCCTGGAGCAACTTACACAAACACTGGAATCTTAGCAGGCATTGATTGCGATGATAATGACATAATAGTTCATGATGGAAATGTTCAATGGTACATAGATGCTGATGGTGATCATTATTATGTTGATGTTCCTGTTGCATCTTGTCATAGTCTTGGCGCTTCCTATACCAATACTGGAATTCTTGGTAGTGATGATTGTGATGATGCAGATCCTCAAGCTCAATACGCTTATCAAAGTTGGGTATTAGATGCCGATGGTGATCATTTTTATGTTACAGAAGTTTTCCAATGCCACAGCCCCGGTGCAGGATATGTAAAACGAAATGGAGTTTATTATTCTAACGATTGCAACGATAATGATCCAACTATTAACCCTGGCGCAACAGAAATTCTTGCCAATGGAATTGATGAAAATTGCAATGGACAAATTGATGAAGTGTTACCTTGTCATCCAACTTATTTTGGTAATTCAACTTACTATTGCATCGGACGAGTTCAATTAGGAGATATTAATAATACTTCCTCTTGCAATGCAAACCATTATGGAGCTTACACAAATTTAACAACTACTTTACCACCTGGTTCCTCACAAACAATTACGATCATTCCTACTAGTAATACTATTAAATGCTCCGTATATATTGATTGGAATAGTAATAATATTTTAGGAGATGATCCTTCAGAATTGGTTGTCAACAATCAAGTTTTTGTTCCTTCTTTCTTTTCTGGAAACCAAACTGCAAATTTTACCGTTCCTGCTGCTGCAACTTTTGGAAATCACATTATGCGCGTCATAAGTGATTATTCAGGATATACAATCTCCGACCCTTGTTATTCTAGTTATGGCGAAGTAGAAGATTATACAATTAATGTTGGAAATTGTACTCCTCATATTACCAACCAATGTCAAGGCAATGCATTTATCAGTTATGTAACAATTGGTGATATGACTAATCCAACTAATTGCGATGGTGTTTCTGATTATTCAAGCTCAAAATCTACAACTGCAATAGCTGGAAGCGTATTAAATTATTCTATCTCTGTTAATGGTTACTATGGTTCTGATGCAGGTGTAAGTATTTATATCGATTATAATAATGATGGTGATTTTACTGATGGTGGTGAACAAGTTGTAAATTTTGCTTATGCTCAAACGTATTTTACCGATGCAGTTGGATCGTTTACTTTACCTGCTGTATTAGCTGTTGGTAATTATCATGTGCGAGTAGTTAGTGATAATTATTTTTATGGAGTAACAAGTCCATGTTTTTCTAATTCAGGAGAAATTGAAGACTATAATTTGCAAATTGTTCCTGTAATTTATTGTCAACCTGTCATTACTTATGCATGCGCTTATGAATGGATTACAAATGTAACGTTAGGTGCAATAAATAATTCTAGTGTATGCACAAGTGGTTATTCAAATTATTCGTTTTCAAAATCTACCACTGCTGCTCCAGGTGAACAAATAAATTATTCGGTTTCAATGGGAGGAAATGGTTACATTTCTAATTATTCACCAGTTGATATTTATTTAGATATAAATTCAGATGGTGATTTCCTTGACGCAGGTGAACAAGTTGCGACAGATGTTTTCATGAATTTAAATGGCACAAATGCAACTGGTTATTTTAATGTTCCTTCATCCTTATTACCTGGAAATTATAGAATACGTGTTCGAAGTGGAAATGATTATTCAGGAACAGCATGTGATGATTCTTATTATGGAGAAACTGAAGATTACAACTTAAATGTTACTGCATTGACAGTTTGCGCGCCGATAATTGATAACCCTTGCACTACACAATGGATAAGTAATGTAACATTAGGTTCAATTAATAATACATCAGGTTGCAATGGTGGTTATTCAAATTATGCAAATTCGCTTTCGACAGTTACATATCCTGGTCAATCATTTAATTATTCGTTAGGAGTTCACGGAACTTCCTCTCAACAAATAAATATGTATATCGACTATGATCATGACGGGATATTTAATTCAATTAATGAAAATGTATTTTCAACTTATATATCTGAATCATATAATCCTTCTGGAAATATTTATATTCCTTATAGTGTTTTACCAGGCTCTTATCGCATTAGAATTGTAAGTGATACTTATGGCAATACTGCCGATCCTTGTCATACTGTTAATGGCGAAATAGAAGATTATACATTAGTTGTTCCGTATCCACTTTGGTATAAAGATTTTGATACAGATGGATTTGGTAATCCTGCAATATCAATTAATAGCGCTACTCAGCCTGTAGGTTATGTTTCAGATAATAGAGATTGTAATGATAACAATGCATTAATTTATCCTGGTGCGCCAGAAATATTAGGAAACCTTATTGATGATAATTGCAATGGTTTTATTGATGAAATTTATTGTATTCCATTAATTCCACAACCTTGCGTTTCCATGTTTATTAATAAAGTAATTATTGGTTCTATAAATAATCCAACAGGTTGTGGTATTGGTGGATATTCTGATTTTACTGCTGCGAATAATACTTATCAACTTGCAGGATCAAACGTCGATTATTCTATTTACGGATCTTATAATGATCAAAAAGTAAGCATTTATATAGATTATAATAATGATGGTGATTTTACTGATGTTGATGAACAAGTTGCTGCAAACGTTTTTATGCAAGCTAATGGCACTCCTGCTAATGGAACGTTTAGTATTCCTGTAACACAGGCTGTTGGTAATTATAGAATGCGAGTAGTTAGTGATTACATTTTCAATGCTGATCCCACTGCTTGTAGTACTTACTATGGCGAGATTGAAGATTATACTTTAATTATAAATTCTGTTTGTTCTGATGCAACCTTACCAACTATTAGCGCTTCATCAACTACCAATTGTGGTGCAGTTGCAACAACATTAAGTATTACAACTGGAAATTTATTTAATGCTATAGCTTGGAAATGGTACACAGGAAGTTGTGGTGGAACTTTAGTTGGGTCTGGTCCAACGATTAGTGTATCTCCTACATCAACTACAACTTATTATGTAAGAGGTGAAGGCGCTTGTACTACACCAGGAATTTGTGAATCAATAACTATAAATGTGAATATCCCTACCACATGGTATTATGACGGTGATGGTGATGGTTATTATGGAAATTACTTTCAATTAGCCTGCTCATCTCCCGGTACTGGTTACACGCAAACTGTAATTGGTGGTGGCGATTGTGTCGATTATAATGCTGCGATACATCCTGGTGCACCTGAAATGTGTGGAAATAATATTGATGATAATTGCAATGGTCAAGTTGATGAAAATTGTGCAACAGCTATTACTTTAAATCTCACAGTTTTTATTCAAGGTTATTATCTTGGAAGTGGATTAATGCAACCTGTTCTTAGTAATGTTGGCGTCAGTACAAATCTAAATGAATGTGATACAATTACTGTAATATTATATGACCAACTAAATTTATCCGCTCCATATCGCTCTGATAATGTTGTTTTAGGTACGAATGGAAATGTATTAATTCCTTATCCACCTACTGTAATTGGTAATGATTATTATATCGTAATCCGTCACAGAAATTCTATCGAAACATGGAGTAAAGATCCAATTCATTTCTCTGGAAATTTAGTCACCTTCGATTTCACAACGTATTAACTAATAGAATTAAAATGGGGAATAAAATATCTTTAGATATTTTATTCCCCATTTTCCTAATTCTTATCCCGATCGTTATCAAGACGTAATTCACCGCTTAGTGGTTCCTTCTAGACAATTGTTCCGCCTCCATCTCTTGTCTTCCTCCGAAGGATGAAGATGATTGTTTTTACATTCTTTATAAATCAAATTCTATCACCTGTTTTTCATAAGACTTGCAGGATTATTATTTTTCTTCAATTCGTAATTCGTAATTTTTAATTCTTAATTTAGTATTCCATTCCTTGTTGGTGATCTTTTAACACTCTATCCACTAACTTTTTTGTGTTTAAATCTTGTTTCTCTAAAATCTCTAAAATGATTTCAGAATTTCTTTTTTTCTGTTGAAGATGTTTAATGGAAAAGGAGGGACGCCATCTTTTGAGATTATAAGGGCCACCAGCAAAGTAAGTTAGTAATACATATTTATTATCATTGTAAACTGTTGCAGCCTGTAATTCCATCTCTTGCACTTGTGATCGCAACATTTCATTGTAGAGATTTAATTTATCTCGAGTGAGTGATTGAATCCTATCTGTTTCTCCTTTCGCCCATTCTAATTCTATTTCTAATAATGTTTTTAAATCTTTCTTTTCGTACGCAACAGTAAGTTTTTTCATCCACTCTTCCTTCTGTAATTTTTTCTCCTCATTCTGTTCTAAATCTGGATGCAAAATTTTAGCTAATGATTTGTAAATGGAAGAAATACTCTTTCCTTTAAGTTCTTCGATCTCTTTTTCTTTAGCTTCCTTCTCTAATTGTCTCTTCGTTTTCTTGCTTTCTTTTTTTGTTGAAAATGGATTTGAATTGCTCTCCGAATAATTTTTAATTTTTTCTTCAACACGTAAATTTATTTCTTCTTCACTCATATCGATTGTTAAATCACTGAGATCAACTTTAAATCCCTTCACAAAAAGATCTAATTCTAATTCACTAATTAACAACTCAAATTCTAAATCTTTTGCAATCGCTGCTGCTTTCTTTGATTTTTTCGACGATGTTTTATTTATCTCTTCATGAATTGAAATAATTTTTTCAGACTCTTCATTATTTAATCCATGAGGACTAAATAAAATAGTATCAATCATCTCCGACATGAAATCAATAAAAGCCCTTCTTCTTATACCAGAAAAACTTGTTGCTTTGAAATAATTGTACAACTCATTTACAACTTGAAAGTCCAATCGAATTACTTCTTGATGAACAGGGTAAACCTTACTTACGCACTCTGAAAGGAGAATATCTAAAGAAGCTTTTTCAGCTTCGATTTTTAATTCTGCTTTCTTCATTCGGTCTAATAAAGTATTGAACGTAACTTGCTCAATCGAAAGTGCCTCCTTCTCTGATTGTTGAACCGCTAATCCGTATATCGTTTTATCGTCTACTGTTTTATTGTTTTTAGAATCCAAACTGCAAAAATTATTTTAATGATTTTGTAAATGTTACCTCTTAACTCTCTGTTTCATCCGTCTCTGGTTTAACCAACTTATGCAATTTCTTGGTTCCAGAATATATTTCAAATTTTAAAAAGCGACATTCAATTGGACCGTTAAAAAGATGCATTTTTCTAGTTGCTTTTAAGCCAATATGTTTTGCAGCTTCTAAATTCCCTGTGAAGATCCAGCAATTCCATCCTTTCATTTGTTGTTTCATCGTATCACCAATTGTTTGATACATCTCTAAAATATCTTCAGGCGTTATACGAACCCCATAAGGAGGATTGCAAATTAATACTCCTTCAGGTGAAGGCACCGTAAAAGTTTGAAATGGATTTTTACTAAGTTGTATATCACTTTCTAATCCTGCATTTTCAATATTTTGTCGGGCTTTCTCTAATACAACGCCGCTAATATCAGAACCGTAAATATTTATTCCTCTTGATGGTAACTCAGCAGCTACCGCTTCATCAAAAATCTTAAACCATAATGTTTCATCATAATCTTTCCACGATTGAAATCCGAAACGTTTTTTTAATTTATTCGCAGCAATATTTCTTGCAATCATTGCAGCCTCAATTAAAATTGTACCACTTCCACACATGAAATCTGCTAAAGGCAATTGTTTATCCCAACCACTTAGTATTACTAATGCTGCTGCTAGTGCTTCGTTAAGCGGTGCTTCGTTTGTTAAATCACGATAACCTCTTTTATGTAATGAGTCACCTGAACTATCAAAGGAGAGTGTACATTTATCATCATAAATATGTAAATGAATTCTGAAATCTGCATTTTCAATATCTACACTAGGTCTACTGCCAAATGCTTCTCTAAATTGATCCGCAATAGCATCTTTAGCCTTTTGAGATACATATTGTGAATGTGTTAATGTCGATAAATTTAATGTTGAATTAATAGCAAAAGTTTGGTCTAATGAAAAATGTTGACTCCAATCAATTTTTTTAATCTCATTGTAAAGCATCTCTTCACTCGATACAGTAAATGTTGTAATAGGCTTTAAAATGCGAAGTGCTGTTCTGCAAAGAAGATTGGCTTTATACATCACTTCCATGTCACCTTCAAACTCGACTGCACGTGTGATTTTTCGAATATTGGTTGCGCCAATATTTGTTAATTCTCCGCAAAGTACATCTTCAACACCTGCAAAAGTTTTGGCAATTAATATCATTCTTTTTATTTGATTTTATTGATGCTGATAAACAAGATTAATTTTTCACAAAAACTTTTGCAATCAGACTTTTACAAAGGTAATATATTGATCGATTTGAATTATATTATGTATTCTCATTAACAAAAAATGATAAGAATAATTACTTTTGGTTCCCTTATTCATTTGAAAATCAATTCTATTTAAGTGAGATCAGGTAAATCAGAATACTTAACCATTTTCATTATTTCAGGAGTGTTTCTGCCAAATCGAACATTATTTGCATTCATCGAAATAGTATAAGCCTTCATATCAGAACCATCATAAGGTTTGATCATTTCAGCTACGTTTTCTTTCGACAAGTTTGGATCAATCCATTTGCTTTCATCAGTGGTAGGTATAATAAGCGGCATTCTCTTTTTTAGATTATGAATTTTCTCCAATAATGGATTTGCCGATGTTGTTAATATACTAAATGTGTTTTTTATTTCACCAGTTTCTAAATCTACCCAACTTTCGTAAATGCAACCTAATGAAAAAATAGGTTGACTCGCAGTTTGAATCAGATATGGATATTTAATTTTTTTTGTATTCACGCCATTCATAAAAACCATACACTCCGAGTAAGCAGCGTTGAGAAATAATACTTTTTCTAAAAGATGGTTTTTCAAAAATTGTTTCGCCTACGGCATTCAATGTTTTCGTTCGAATAGCCTTCGCTGCGTGTATATCTTTAATCCATAATGGTATTAATCCCCATTCATAAAGAAACAATCCATCATGTTTTATAATTGGTAGTTGTGGATGCGAAAAACCACTAACAAAATAATTATTAGGTAATTCTAATGGAAGTGATTGTTGCATCGAAATTTGTGGACAAACTTCTTTATAGCGTGCCGCATATTTCTCCATCTTTTTTTCCATGTAAGCAATGTTATAACACATATCTAAATGAATTGTATTTTGATTAAATCAATATTAACTAATGTATTTGATGTGTTTTAATTTCTAAAAGCAATTTAATAAGTTAGATTTCTGCTATGTTACTTTTAGTTGAAGAATGCCAAATATATATACTATTTAAGCAAATTTACCTATTCTTTTTACCAATATTTCTTTTGAAAATAATTTCATAGACAGGGTTAAACAGTGAATATTTAAAAAACCTACCAGAAAAATTTATTTCAAATTTTCGGACCTATTCATATATAAATTTGGTAGTAAATAATAAAAAACCATACAAAACCCGTTTATTCGCGAGGGCTTGTATGGTTTTTATCTAAATATGAAAAGTTAGGAAAAATGTAATAAATTAGTTATCGCTATCTACAGTTTTCTTTTATAAAATCATACGCTGATTCATTGCCTAATTCTCCTGCTTTGCTAAAATCTAAACATCCACTATCTTTTTGAGACAATGCTATTTTTACTAATCCACGGTTAAAATATGCTTGAGCTTTGTTTGGGTTAAGACTAATAACACTGTTGTAATCTTCGATTGATCCAATATAATCCTTCAGCTCAAATTTCACATTTCCTCTATAATAATAAGCGTCTGAATAAGATGAATTAATGGCTATTACCTTATTGAAATCAGCGATGGCTCCTTGATAATCTTTCATTTTAAATTTAGTACATCCTCTGAATTCATAAGCGTCCGCAAAATTTTTATCTAGTAATACAGCTTTGTTATAGTTTACAATTGCACTATGAAAATCTTTTAGTTTTTCTTTTGCTAAACCTTTATAAAAATATGCTATTACATTCTTTGAATCAATCTCTATCACTTTATCAAAATCAGTAATCGCTACATTGTAATCTTGTGTTTCTATTTCCTCTCGTCCTTTCCAACTTATTGCATCTGTATATTTTGGATTAATGACTATGGCTTCTGTAAATTCTGCTATAGCTCCATGATGATCATGGATTTTAATTTTGGAGAGTCCACATAAATAGTAGGCAGTTGAACAATTAGGATTTAACTCTACAGTACGTTTGAATTCTGCAATAGCACTACGATGTTCGTTTACACTCGCCATAGCTAGTCCACAAAATAAATGTAATATCGCATCATTGGGATTAAGCTCGTTTGCTTTATTGAAATCAACAATCGCTCCAGCGAAATCATTCAATTTTGATTTTACCAAACCTCTATAAAAATATGCTTTTTCAAAGGATGTTTCAAGTTCAATACATTTGTTAAATTCTTCTATAGCAAGCTCTAAATTTTGCAAATTAAATTCAACTCTTCCCAAATAATAATATGATTCATAATTATATGGATTTAGTGCATTAAAATTGTTGAGATCAATTAACGTTCCTTTGTAATCTTTTAAATAGAATTTCGCCATTCCCCTAGCTAAATATCCCTTGCTAAAACTGTTATCAACTTCAATCGACTTAGTATAGTCTACGATTGCTCCACGGTAGTCCTTCTTTGAGAACTTCAACTTTCCTCTATTATAATACGCCTGTGAAAATCGTGGATCAATTGCAATGGATTTATTGTACTCATCAAAGGCACCACGATAATTCTTTGTATGTGATTTTGTAACGCCTTCACTATAACACTCATCACTCGTTTGACTTTTGCAATTTACTGTTGAATAAAAAGCAAGGAATAAAATTAGAATCCTTTTCATGGCTTATCTTTTTTAAAATATTCATAGTGGTAATGTTTATCTTTTGATTGTTTAGATCAATGATGAAATTTATTTACCTTTTTACTAAGGTCTAAAATCTAATAGTTCATATTTTAAAACTATGTAATTAAAGAATAATTGGAATTAGGAAGTCGCATTTTCAAATTTGTCAAATTCATAATAATGAAATGATCCCTTTTATTTATCCTTCAAATTGAAGTTCAAATATTCGTTTTAGAAAACTTAACAAATCAGAACTTAAATGTTAATTTGTTAAGAATAAAATCACTATTATAGTCGTTTAAAAAATCGAAAATGTAATTACTGAATTCTTAAAGTAACTAAACATTTAAAGTATGCATCGTTATTTAAAATTACTTTATAAAACTTTCAAATAAAGTTTATATAGTTTCCGATTTCTTAAAGATTCTATGCTATATTTAATCGAAGTGTAGTTTTGGATTTCATTGGCTTCAAATTTTTTATAAGATTATTAACAAACTAATCCTCTTTGCAATGAGATTTTCAATTGAGATCTTAATACAATTATACCTATTTTTAAAGCCAATAATTTAAAAGAAATAACATTTTAATGTATTAGTTTTCAGTATCTTAGACACATAAATGAGTTTTCAAACATTTGGCTGGATATTTGATGTTGGAATTTTTTAAACAAATCAAAAGATTTTTAATATTTTTTTATATTTAGGTCTTAATAATTTGTTGCGAAATCAAGTGGTAATTATGAATCGAAAAAGAGTGGATTTCATTCTAGATAAAAGTAAAATCAAAATTATTATCAAAGCTGAAATATTAAGATGAATTTTGTAGTTACTTTCCAATACAAAATTTACTAAAAATATTTCCCAACAAGTCATCTGTATATACCTCACCTGTGATTTCTGCGAGATGATATAATGCATTTTTTAATTCTAACGCAAGTAAGTCGGTGGAAAGATGTTGCATGCCAGCAAGTATGGCGTTGAGAGATTGCTCAGCACGTGAGAGTGCTTCCGCATGACGCGCATTGGTGACTAAAGGTGCATCACCAGTAACACTTTGCAGATTTGATGCAGCAATTAATTTATCACTTAACTCTTGAAGGTGTGTTCTGTTTATTGCAGAAATAAATAGGACGTTTGGAAATTTATTATAAATGTTAAAATATGTTTTGCTTTCATATTGATCCATTTTATTAATGATAGTAATAAAAATCAAATCTGCATTTCCTGCCCGAGATTGAATACTTTTTATTTCTTCAGCTAATTCAACTGCATTACTTTGTCCAGGATCGCAGATGTATAAAACGATGGATGCCTTATCAAGATGCTCATAAGTTTTTGCAACTCCAATTTTTTCAATTGTATCATCGGTGATTCGCAAACCAGCGGTATCCATAAAACGAAAACGAATACCTTTAATAATTAAGTGATCTTCGATAACATCTCGAGTTGTCCCTGCAATTGCACTCACGATTGCTTTTTCTTCGTTCAATAAAGCATTTAGTAAAGTACTTTTTCCTACATTGGGTTTTCCAGCAATCACAACAGGAACTCCGTTCTTTAAAGCGTTTCCAGTTGCAAAACTTTCACGTAATTGCCGTACTTCTTTAAGTAATCCCATTACCAAATCTTTCAGTTGATCACGATGTGCGAATTCAACGTCTTCTTCTGCAAAATCTAATTCTAATTCAAGTAATGATGCAAAATTTATTAATCGAGTTCTTAATTCTTTGATAGTACTGCTATAACCACTTCGTAGTTGTTGTATTGCTGTTTTATGTGAGGCAGCATGTTGCGAAGAGATTAAATCTGCCACAGCTTCTGCTTGCGCTAAATCTAATTTGCCATTTAAAAATGCACGCAATGTATACTCACCAGGTTCCGCTAATCGCGCCCCATTTTTTTGTAATACTTGCAAAATTTCTTGCTGAATAAAAACTGAACCATGACAAGAAATCTCTAGTGTATCTTCTCCAGTATATGAATTTGGGTTTCTAAAAATACTTACTAAAACTTCATCTATAATTTTATCGTGATCGATGATCATTCCATAATGCAGCGTATACGTTTTCTCTTTATTGAAATCTTTTTCCTTACCTGACTTAGTTTTGAAAATCTTATTGCCAATAGTAAAAGCGTCAATTCCTGAAATTCGAATAACTGCTAAAGCACCCATTCCAGCAGCAGTTGCTAATGCACAAATTGTATCTTTTGTTTGCGGAAGATTCATCATGCAAAAGTACTTTGATAAATCGATTATCGAAGACTTTTATGATAATCCCATCTAATTTTCAATCAAAATGCATGGTACTTGTGCTAATTTGTATATTCGCATTCAATTGCTAAGTAAATTCATATATGCTAACTTTAGGTAAAATCTAAATTCTTATACCATTAAACGATAATTATAAATTCTAAATCCATTAGATTACTTATTACCATTATTGGGTGGGGGCATTTTCAAATTTTCAAATTACAAAATCTTCAAATCAAAAAATGTTCTTCGTCCTCTCAAAAATATTAGACTTCTTCGTAACTCCATTATTTTGGATTCTATTTTGTTTAGTTGCAGGATTACTATTGAAAAATGCAAAACGTAAAATGCAATTTTTGAGAAGTTCTTTGATACTACTTTTATTTTTTACTAATCCTTGGATTGTGAATCAAGTTTTACGTGTTTGGGAAGTTCCTGCTTACAATGCGAAAACAATTACTACTCCTTATGATGTTGGTATTGTGATGGGAGGGAGTATGCGCTATTACGATACCAATGCAGGACGCGTAGTTTATAGCAGTAGTGTTGATCGTTTATTACAAGCTCTCGAATTATATCACGACGGACATATTCGTAAAATACTTTTAACAGGAGGATCGGGCTTTGTCAATTTTCAAGATTGGAAAGAATCAGGATTAATATCTAAAGTTTTATTGAAGAGTGGTGTAAAGCCAGAAGATATTATTCTTGAAAATAATTCGCGTAATACCTATGAAAATGCAATCATGACTGTTCCTATTTTGAAAGCAGGAAATTATGGTTCTCGATATTTATTAATCACCTCTGCAACACATATTCGAAGATCATTGGCGTGTTTTCTAAAGGCAGGTTTAAATCCTGATGTTTTCCCTGTAGATGTTCGTTCAGGTGTTCGCATGTATACCCTCGATAAAATTATTCAACCAGATGGTGATAACCTCGCCTCATGGGATAGCCTCATTCACGAGTGGGTGGGTATGTTGATGTATAAGATGATGGGATACGCTTAACTAAGCATTTATGGCAGAATTGTATGTTATATTTTTTTATATTCGCACATCATTTTTCACTTAATCATTTTTAATGAAACAAAATATGCAGGTATTACAAAGTATACAGAATAGGATTTACGAAATCAGATCAGAGCGCGTTATCTTGGACTTCGACATTGCGAAAATGTATGAAACCGACACCAAACGGATTAAAGAAGCCGTTAGAAGAAATAAAAATAGATTCCCAAAAGATTTCATGTTTCAGCTCTCAAAAGTTGAGTACAACAGTATACGTTTTCAGATAGAAGCTCAGGAAAATACTGGAAATTCTTTGAGGACGCAAATTGCGTCCTCAAACCGCGGTGGAAACAGATATATGCCCTTTGCCTTTACGGAACAAGGGGTCGCAATGTTAAGTGGAGTACTTAGCAGTGATAAGGCAGTTGCAATGAACATTGCGATCATGCGGGCTTTCGTTGAACTACGGAAAATTCTGGTCATGCAAAATGATCTTAAAGAACAATTAATGGAGATAAAACAACATTTAGGCGAACATGATGTTCAATTAAATCAAATTTATGATACCATGGAAAACCTGATAGATGAGAAAGCAAGTCAGCGGAAATGGGATGCTAGAGAAAGAATTGGATATAAAAAGAAATAAGTTATTTTGAAATAATAATTTTCCCAACTGCTCTTTTTCCTTTTTCAAAAATAAGTTGATAAAAATAAATTCCTGCATGGAGATTAGTTACCCTCCCGATAGCTATCGGAATTTCAAATCAATGAATACCTTTCGATGCTAACCATCTCTCCGCATCCAATGCAGCCATACATCCTGAGCCCGCCGCAGTAACCGCCTGACGATAGATATGATCTTGCACATCACCTGCAGCAAAAACTCCATCTACAGAAGTATAAGTACTACCAGGCTTTGCAATGATATATCCGTTTTCATCCAGCTTAAGCTGACCATCAAAAAATTTAGTATTTGGTTCATGTCCTATCGCAACAAAAAATCCAGTAACCTCTAGTACTTTTTCTTCTTTCGTTAAACGATTTAAAATTTTAACTCCATCAACAGTTTTATCGCCTAAAATTTCTACTGTTTCATGGTTGTATAAAATTTCAATATTTGCTGTGTTTTCTACACGGTGAATCATTGCTTTTGACGCACGCATTTCTTCTCTTCTCACTAACAGATAAACTTTTTTACAAAGCTTTGCGAGATAAGATGCTTCCTCCGCAGCGGTATCACCACCACCAACGATAGCAACTTCTTGTCCGCGAAAGAAAAATCCATCACAAACAGCACATGCGCTTACTCCAAAGCCGTTCAATCGTTTCTCCGACTCTAACCCTAGCCATTTAGCACTTGCGCCTGTGGCGATGATAACAGCATCTGCTTCGATTGTATGATTTTCATCGATGATCACCTTTTTAGGAGAAGAACTGAAATCTACGGAAGTAGCATAGCCAAAACGGATATCTGTTCCAAAACGCTTCGCTTGTTTTTCAAAATCAATCATCATCTCCGGACCTTGAACTCCTTCAGGATATCCTGGATAATTTTCTACTTCGGTAGTGATAGTTAACTGCCCACCTGGTTGTAATCCTTGATAGAGTAGGGGTTTTAAATCAGCACGAGCAGCATAAATGGCAGCAGTATATCCAGCAGGACCAGATCCAATTATTAATAGTTTAACGCGTTCGGTAGTCATAAAATTTAATGGAATTTCGAGGTGCAAAAGTAGGTTGAAAAGAGTTAAAAATTTAAAATTTAAAATTATGAATTGAAGAAAAATAATAAACTTACAAATCTTGTGAAGAACAGGAGATAGAGTTTGATTAAACAGAATGCAAAAACAATCGTCTTCCTATTTCAAAGGAAGGCAGAAGAGGTCGGTCTCATAAAAAATCCCACTGAATTTCAGTGGGATTTTTTACTTTATGTGGACTTCACCGACAAAATCTCGAACCAGTTGCTAAAGGATATTGAAACGCTATCGAATTTAAAGCAATACATTTCAGCACATTAGAAGAGGTGAAATGTTTTGTGTTTTTATTGATGAACGCCATCTCTTTCTTTGTCAATATGACCTCCTGTATAACCACAAACTCCCATGCGTGGTGAATTTACAACGGGCATTTTTGCGTAATCACCAAAATCAGAGCACTCTTTTTCATGCTGTAGCGAGCATTCTTGACAGTAAAAATCCCAATCACATGTAATACAAATATCTTGCGCTGGGTGTTTTTCACATTTAGTACAAATTAATTTTAAAGGTTGGTTACGCGATAGTAAAATGATGTTTTCTGAAAGTTTAAGTTCATAATTTTTTATACCTTTTAAAAACACTTGTGTTGTATCGCCATAATCATAATTATGGTATATTTTTACCTTGGTTGCAAATACCTCTTCCACTTTATGATTCATTGCTATTTTAAAATCTTTATGTCCAAAGTTACTCATATGTCCGCAACAATCAAGCCATATGTCTTTAAGAAATGTATCTATTTTTTTTAATGACAAAGAACCCTTTACTAATAAATGCAAAAACATAACACCGTCTTCAACCTCAATATGACAATACGTTTCGGGCTTTTTAGCGGAATCTTCTTTTTCTGTTTTTAATAAATGAGTGGCTAAATGCTTAGCAAGTGTTTTTTGTGAATATAATTGATTACAAAAAATACATTTACCTTCTGATGTTAATTCGTATTCCATTATCTTTTCATTTTTTTTATTTCTTTATCAAAATCCGATTCGTAATTTTTATCTTGTATAACACGGTATTTATCAAATTCCATTTCAGCTTTTAATTTAGCTTCTAGTGTAGTTATTTTACCTTTGTCATTTAAAATTGGATAACTTGATAATTGTAAAAAATCATTAAGAAATTTACTCCAGTCTTGCATAGACATTATTAATCCGCGCTGAGCATTATTTTCGGCAAGGTCTAGGTAAGCCGAAACAATTCGATTAAGTTCTTCGATATGTTCTTCGTTTAAATAATTTTTAGCAATGCTCACCTCGCTTTTCATAATTTTTCCGTCCGGGGCCGCTTTCCATGTTTTTAAACCCATAAATAGTTTTGTTGCCTCCGCTTCGGAATAAATTATTTCGGCTGCTGTTTTGCCCGTAATTGCCCAATGTAATTTATTTTGTACTGTTGCAAAAAAGTCTTTTGTTATTATCGCTTCTTTAGTATAATCAACTGCTAAAGCATATATGTCAGTAATTTTTTGGTAAAATCTTCGTTCACTCGCACGTATTTCTCTGATGCGTTCAAGTAGCTCATCAAAATAATCTTGCCCAAAATTTTTACCTTGTTTTAAGCGTTCGTCATCTAATAAAAAACCTTTTGTAATAAATTCTTTAAGCGTATTTGTAGCCCAAATACGAAATTGTGTAGCCTCTGTAGAATTGATACGATAGCCTACAGCTAATGCTGCATCGAGACAATAATACTCCACACTGCGTTTCACATTTCTGTTGCCCTCTTTTTGAACTGTTTCCAAAACGGAAATAGTTGCCTCTTTTTGCAGCTCGTAGGTATCATAAATATTGCTCAAATGCTTACTGATGGCTGGTACTTCAACAGCAAATAATTGAGCCATGGCTTTTTGGGTAAGCCAAAAGGTTTCGTTGTTAAAAACAACCTCCACATTTACATTACCCTTTGGGGTGCTGTATAATATGATGTTTTTTAAATGAGTCATTGTTTTTTGGTTTCATCAACTATTATGTTGATTTTTTGATTGACTATGCTTATACGATTAATCGTAGTGTTCATTTAAGCAGTTCTAATCAAAAGCAAAAAAGTGTAGAAAAAAACATTTTTCTACACTTTTTTTAGTGGTCTCGGAGGGGTTCAAACCCCCAACCTCCTGATCCGTAGTCAGGTGCTCTATTCAGTTGAGCTACGAAACCATTATTACGGGCTGCAAAAGTAGGATTTTTTATCTAAAACCAAAATTTTACTTTATTTCTTTTCGTTAGCTCCAGGTGCAGATCCAGGTTTAGCAATTGATTCTCGCATACTGGTATCAGCCTGAACATTTTGCATCTTGTAATAATCCATAATACCCATATTTCCAGATCTAAAAGCTTCTGCCATTGCCAATGGAATCTGTGCCTCCGCCTCAATAACCTTTGACCTCGCTTCTTGCGCTTTTGCTTTCATTTCTTGCTCGTAAGCAACAGCCATAGCTCTTCTTTCTTCAGCCTTCGCTTGTGCTACTTTCAAATCAGCAGAAGCTTGTTCAGTTTGCAATTTTGCTCCGATATTCTCTCCAACGTCAATATCTGCAATATCAATAGAAAGAATCTCAAAAGCTGTTCCTGCATCCAACCCTTTATTCAAAACTGTTTTGGAAATCTGATCTGGATTTTCCAATACCGATTTATGATCGTGAGCTGATCCAATTGTAGTTACAATTCCTTCTCCAACACGAGCTAAGATGGTTTCTTCTCCAGCTCCTCCAACTAATTGGTTGATGTTTGCTCTAACAGTCACACGCGCTCTAACAACAAGCTGAATTCCATTTTTTGCTACTGCAGATACAGGTGGTGTATCTATTACACGAGGATTTACAGAAAGTTGAACAGCATCACGAACATCTCTACCAGCTAAATCAATTGCAGTAGCTGTTTTAAAGGTCAAAGGAATATTTGCTTTATCAGCAGATATAAGTGCTTTAATTACATTGTTAACATTTCCACCAGCTAGATAATGCGTTTCTACTTCGTTGGTAGTAAGAATTAATCCTGCCTTCGTTCCAGTTATCATTGCGTTGACAACGATGGATGGTGGTACTTTTCTGAGTCGCATCAATACCAAATTCATGATACTAATTTTTACATTGGAAAATACTGCTGTTATCCATAGGTTAACTGGTATGAAATACAAGAAGAAAAAAATGAATATTATCGCCCCAAAGATGATCAGGAATAAAACTGGTAATTGCATGTTGGTTGGTATTAGTTTGGTGAAGATAATTTCAAAAAATGAATAAGCACTATTTTTTATTTAAAAACCTTTTTAATCTTTTTTAGGCTTAACGATGAGTTTTCCTGGCTCAATGCGAATAACTTCTACTGGATAATTGGGCGGAATAAGTTCACCTTCTGAACTAGCTTCAAATTTTATCCCATTAATTTTAACACTACCCATAGGTCTTAAGCTAGATATCGCATAGCCTGTATCACCAGGTAAAACAGCTCCTGATTCTATTTCATTAACGCGCCCTTTGTTTGTTTCTTTCAAACTAAATCGTTTCCAAAAGCCAGTCTTTAAAGCTAGGTACAATGCAACAGCAAGTAATAGAATTGCAAAAACACCAACAGCAACTGTAACTGTCGGACCAAATACTTGCCACGTCCATACTAGCCCCATGCACATGAATATTCCACCAACAATTCCAACTATTAACCCTGGAACTATTAGTATTTCAAGTACAATTAATGCGATCCCAAAAAATATTAAAACTGCAATAAAGAAAATCGACATTTAGCTATTTTTAGGAGGATAAATTTAACTGATGATAGAATTAATTACTCTTTGATGGCTTGTAATATTTTAATGCTTCAGGCATAAATTTATTCAAATCGTTGATCCTTGTTTGATCACTTGGATGTGTACTTAAAATCTCAGGAGGTTTTTGTCCACCAACCTTTGACATTCGTTGCCAGAATTTTGGTGCTTCATGAGGATCATATCCAGCAATAGCTGCGAAGATAAGCCCTAATTTATCAGCTTCTGATTCGTGAATTCTTGAATAAGGTAAAAGTACACCTACATTTGCACCAACACCATAAGCTTGGTTAAAAATTGCTTGTGTTTCTGCTGATTTTGTTTGCAATGCTACGTTCAATGCAACACCACCCATTTGTGCAATCATTTCTTGGCTCATCCTCTCATTACCATGTCGCGCTACAGCATGCGCAATTTCATGTCCCATAACAATTGCTAACGAGGTTTCATTTTGCGTTACAGCAAGTAATCCACTATAAACAACTACTTTTCCACCAGGCATACACCAAGCATTCACTGTAGGATCTTTAACAAGATTAAACTCCCATTTATATCCTGCAACACGACTACCTAAATTGTTTTGATTTAAATATTGTATTACCGCTGACTGAATTTTTTGTCCCACTTTTTTTACCAACTGAGCATCAGGATCAGAAGCTAGAGCGGGAGGGTTTTTTGAAAGAAAATCTTTGTATTGCGTAAGACTTAATCCTACCAATTCACTTTCATTTACCAAACTTATTTGCTTTCGATTGGTTAATGGAACTTTACTACAAGATGGTGCAAGGAACAGCAGTGCTACCAAGGGTAACAAAAACAAATGTTTTTTCATAAATTAAGGATAAATTATTCGATAGTTGCGCTTAAACCTCTTAATTGTAACGCTTCACACATAGGACGTAATTCTTCAAAAAAACCATTTTTAACACTACATTTTCCCGCATGATGTACAATATAAGAGCACTGCTCTGCTTGTATGTGGTCATGTCGGCAAATATCAACAAGTGAATCAATCACCCAGTCAAAAGTATTTACGTCATCATTATATAAAACAATGTGATTTTCTTTTTTCTCTACTACTTCTAAAAGTAAATCTTCCTGTTCGAAAGGCTTATGGGTTAAATATATCATCTCTTAAGCTTTGCCACGAAGGTAAGGCTTTCCTTTTTGATCAACTAATAAATATAGCTTATAGTTGGTATTCAGTGTATTAATTTTTTAACTGGATAAATTATAAAAAGGAAACGGTTCGTTATTCACGAACCGTTTCAGCATTTAGGGAAGAAGAATTCTTACTTGCTACCTGTTTTGTTAATGGCGTCAGTCAATTTAATTGGTTTTTCTCCTTTAAATGCTACTATAAAGGCGTCGGAAAATCCTGCTTGAACGAGCGTATATTTTAAATTTTTTGCTGATGCATATTTTGATTCACCTCCCATATAAAATCTAAGCCATGTTAAATCATCATAATGAGTCAACATTGATTTGTCGGCTTTCTTTTCTAATCTTTTTTGAATCACTTCGCGTTGATGTTTGCTGAATGCACCAATTTGAACTTTAAATTGAACTTCTTCAGAAATTCCATTAATGATCGCCTTATCATTCACAATGCTCATTCCATTAACATCATTTTTCGCATTACCATTTTTTAAATCAGCAGAAGTAATTCCAGATGATGCATTACCATTTTCATCAACATTAGCAGTTAATGAAGCATCGATAGCTTCTGCATCAGTTAATTTTCGATTGGTAATTGCCAAATCTTCTTTACCACTTTCATTACGGCTTAAGAAAATATCTTGTACCATTATGTTATCACTAAATTCAAGGAAACTAACATCTAACGAATGTTGTTGAAAGCCTTCAGCAGTAACTGTGAATTTATAAGTTCCTGGTCCAGGTAATTCAACAGAATATTCTCCATTAGTTTTATTTGTCATTAAATCTGCAACAACATTTTGATCGCCATCTCTTGTGATAGTGAGTTTTATTTCTTTTAAATCTGGCTGCCCGATACAATTAAATTTTCCATTAAGTGCGATTGGTAAATCTTCGGTGTTTTTATAAGGCACTTTATAAACGGTAAACATACCAGGCCCAGTTTCACGTTGGCTAGTAAAATATGCCCATTTATCTTCAACTGATGATACAAAACAAAAATCATCGTCGGGCGAATTATAAGGTGATCCGATATTTATTGGATTGCTCCATGTTTTAGAAACGGAATTATAATACGCTTTAAAAATATCAAATCCACCAGTGCTGGTATGTCCTCTTGAACTGAAATACAATATTCGTCCATCAGTATTGCACGTAGGAAATATTTCATCTTGTGAAGAATTGATAGAAACTCCAACATTAGTTGGTACTGTCCAATTATTTTCTAGATCCTTTTCCACTCTAAAAATATCACGACTACTAGTCTCTGCATTCATTGCTGAATAATACATCACTCTGCCATTTGCACTAAGAAATATCATTGGACGATCATCTTTTTCGCTTTTTGATGTTTGAATAATTTCATCAGGCATACTTAATAATTTGCCATTTCCAGAAGTGAAGGTATATTTGTTGTAGAAATCATTTGCCATACTTTCTGTACGTTCCATGATCGATTCATTTTTCGTTGTGTCAAGAATTTTCTTGGCGTTATTACACATTTCCATTAACTGAGGTGTCGACCATCTACCAGCATTTCTAGCTCCTACAATTTTATTATATTCCGTAAATGAACGAAGTGATTCTTCAAATCGATAATTCAAATGCAACGCACGACCCATATAATAATATATTTCTTCAGGTGTTTTAGGGTTTTGCATTGCAATATCTAAATAAGGAAGTGCTTGCGATTTATCTTTGGCAATAATCGTTAAACAAATACCATAATAGTAATTGTATTTATAACTCTTAGGATTACTACTTAACAACTGCGCAAACAAAGGTGCTGCTTTATCATATTGCTTTGCAAGAAAGAGTTTTTCCGCTTGTTTAGCTCTTTGGTTCACTGACTCTCCTTTCGCTATGAAAGATAAGTTCATTAGTAATAAAATCATTACAACTGAAATCGACAAAATTTTATTTCTCATTGTTCTTTAAGTTTTTGAACGTGGCTTATATACGGATTTATGAAAGTGCTGTTACAAAATCTAAGCAAATAAGTCTTTTAAAAATGACAAAAAATGTAATTTCTTACATTATAAAATGTTTCGTTAAAATTAGGTTAATCGTGTTTCTACGAAAATAAAATTAGTTAGTTACACTAATGTTTAAATAAAATTGAAATTTGTATTCAATAAAAAAGAAAGATCCACTTTCAAAAATTTTGAATCAATAACGTACACATTCAGTAATTAATTTATAAGAAAAATTAGCCTAATTTTTCTTATGCTTTCTCAAAAAATTTACTTTACTTTCTTCGCCACGTAAAAGTCTTTCAATGTTTTTTTGATGTGTCATTAATACCAAAATGCATACAAACATTGCAAAAATGTTCATGCCGGGAACATTCTCATGATAAATAAACATGATCACTACAGGAAACGCAAACCCCGAAAGCATTGAACTTAAAGAAACATATCCAGTTAGGTATAATGAAGTAAAAAATACAAGACTACAAACAGCAGCAGCTTGTGGATGTACGGCAGCTAAAATTCCTAATAAAGTAGCAACACCTTTTCCTCCTCTAAATCCTGCTAAAACAGGAAAGATATGTCCTAATAATGCTGCAATACTTAAGGTAAGTTCAAAATTTACATATTGCTGTGTATTTGGTAAATATTTGCCAGTAATTAGCACCAATTTAACTGCTAAAAATCCTTTTAACGTATCAATTAAAAATACAGGAATTCCCGCTTTAGGACCTAATACTCTAAAAGTATTCGTAGCACCTGCATTTCCACTACCGAAATCTCTTACGTCAACACCAAACATCAATTTACCGATCCATACCGCTGATGGTATCGAACCAATAATATATGCTAACAGCAATAAGCTGATATTT
This sequence comes from Bacteroidota bacterium, assembly GCA_043758125.1. GTDB lineage: Bacteria > Bacteroidota > Bacteroidia > AKYH767-A > OLB10 > JANXSD01. The sequence goes on from JAYVOC010000216.1 coordinate 34,581, forward strand.
TGAAAATTGATCATGAGTTGCCAAAAGTAATAACGAAAATCAATTTTAACCTCAAATATGTAATTCCATTATTGCAATTCATCAAATCATTAAGAATGAGGAGTAATTTATCTTCATAATTAATTTTTGTGTAATTATCTCTTAATCAATTCTTGCGGGTTTCATCAAGATAATTATTAGTTACCACTAAATCTTTTAACAAATTCGGCCTTTTTGCGATCTGTGCTCATCATGAATTCGTAAGGAGATTTATCACCCTTTGTATCTGCAACACGTTTGTCAGGCTTCATCTTCTGAATAGCATCATTAAATTGCGAATCTGAAGATATAGCTTGCATAATACCACGTGAATAATTGAAATACCACCATGTTGCATTATCCGACTCGATATAAAGATTTAAAATATCGCCGCCTTTCTTGCGCTGAATTTCCATCGATCCTTTCATCAACCTACTAATCGTTGTTTTGTTGATAAATCCTACACCAATTTGTCCTTGCGACTTATACGATTGGCTTTCTTTGTTCCAGATCATTTTTAAATCAGTAAGAAAAATAGTTTGATGTAACTCTTGAGGAATTTTTTTAGGCGCTCCGTATAAATTGAATTCCGCAATTAACTTATCGGCACGTTCTGTTCCAATAAGCTCTTTCATTCCTCGCGTCCAAGTTGTCCTTGTATCAACAGTAGGTGTTAAAGTAGTATTGGTTTGAATTAATTCAATCATCGATTTTAGTGCATCATCATTGAACATAAAATCAAGTCCCATCATTAAATCAAATGCCGTAGAATCGTTATTCGTGTTATTGATAACATTTCCAACTATTGTCGTTGTAAACTGTCCGAAATTTGTTCCAAGATTTATTTTACCTTCTCCGTAAACAGTGCAATTGGCATCATTTAAAGCAATTAAATTTCCAGGCTCATCCGGACTTACCAATTTCTCTTTCGAAGCAACTTTATATTGACGATTTTTTTCATCATAAGATAAAAATCCTTTAGCACTAATTAAATCGATGTCAGCTGTTCTTTGTTTCGGAGATAAAAAGGAAGAATAAAAACCTGTACTATCAGCAGCAATGGAAATAGCAACAGAAAGTTTTTCCATGTTCTCATTGCGCAATTCTTCGATAGGAATATTCACACCTTTAGGATCAATATCAGAACGAAAGCTGAACCAACTAGCCTTTAATTTATTCTCACAACTATGATTTACTTTTGCGAAACCGTCGAAATTAAGTAGTGGATTTGCAGCAGTAATATTTACTTTTCCTTTGTATTGAATATTTGTATTCAGCATAAAAATACTGCTGTCGGGAATGGAACCATTCGCGAATGTTTGTAAAGAAGTATCAATCGCTATGCGATCAAGAGTAATAAGATGCTTTACCTTTGCTTGATCAAAATAAGCATACGAACCTGATGCAGTATAATTTTTACGTCCTAAAATTTTTACTGTTGCATTGGTGATAGTGTGAAATTTAGTTGTTGTATTCGCAACTATGTTTGCATCAATTAATGGTCGCATGTTAGCATTTCGTTCAATCACAATAGTGGCCGTATCTTTAGGTTGTACTGATGCATCTGCAACAAGAATCTCCTTAACTTTTCGAGCTTTTATCAAATAATCAATTAAGCTATATCGTGCTAATCCTGCATTCCATCGAAGAGAATCCTGCATCGGATTAACAGAAACAAAATCAGAACCTTCAATATTTAATTTGGTATTGTCTTTATAATCCTCACCAAATTCAACTTCTTGTTTATCAATAAACCATTTAAATTGTGCAATAAAACAGATGTATTGATTCAACGGAAAACTAACATACGAACCCTTTCCATTGGAAATAAATTCACCAAACCGTTTCACTAAATCAATTCTAGATTTTACATTTTTAGTTTGTATTGCTAACACTTTCTCATCATCTGATTTTAATTTGAAATCTGATGTATCAGCACCATACGCTTCTTGTTTGAAATAAAAATTATCTGAATACAATTCAGACTCGCTAAATAATGCATTTCCATTTCCTCCTAATCCTTTCGTAGCTAAAACTAAATTTCCATCAAGGTGAACTTGCTTATCATAAATCGAAAGATTGTCTTTTAATTTATAAACGTACATCTTATCTTTTTTAGGTCGCCAGTTAATATAAACCAATTGTCCTTCTGCTTGTGGAAATCCAACAGCAGCAACAGTTTCTTTTCTCAATGCGAAATTTGCACTATCAGCATTCGTTGAATCGGGAAAAAATTTAATAGATCTCGAATCAGAAGTAGAGCTTAAATAATCTATTGTACCGTTTCCAATTAATCCTTGATAACTTAAATCGATGTGATTGGTGAATTTTCCCTTTCCGCCATACATTGAATAACCTTCTGCTGGACTATTTCTTTCAAAACCAAACGAGTAATCAGGACGAATACGAGCAACTTCTTTGATGGTTGGAAATATTCCTGCAGATTCAAATTCTCCAGCAAATTGTAATCCTCCAGCAGCAAAATTGTCAAGTGAATCGATCGTAAAAGGCTCCATCTTAAAATAGAATTTATCACGAGCATAAACACCATTATAAATAGATGGATGATCATAATAAACATACGATTCTTTTTCGCTGGTAAAGGTTGGATATCCTGGATAGTTTTTTCTGCTAGATTTATTAGTAGCGGAATCAATAGAAAGAGTTCCAGAAACATTTTGCAGTGTGCTCTTCAATGGTATGAGCTTTGGATTTCCATTCTCATCAAATTCTGTTTCCGAAACAACCTTCAATCGTATGGAATCAACATTTGTTAAATCAATTTTAAAATCGTCATATTTGAACTTGAATTTCTTACCATAAAAATCACTTCTTCCAGCATGAACACGACCAGAAAATTCGAAGTCGCGATTTTTTTCAAGCTTTAATTGTTGTTCAGTAGGTACAACATATACCTGTTGCGAATCACTTAAAATTATTCTTGACACACCTTGTAAATCTAAATCAAAATTCAGTAGAGATATTTTTCCATTTGATTTTGCAGAAATAATCGATTCAATTTCAATTTTATCATAATCAGTTTTATTACTTCTTGCTGATAAATAATAATATAATTTATCTGATATTGTTGCTTTGTCATCTTCAAAGTCATAAGCTACAAATCCTTTATTAGCTAGAAAAATTAAGAGTGCTCTTGCCTGCTGTTCACTTGTTCGTAAAGCTTTTGCTAAATCAGGAGAATAAATATTACGACTGTTCTTTTCTGCATATTGTTTTAGCGTAAACAGTGGACTAACATCCGCTAATCCTTGAATTTTTTGAAAACGTTCATCAGTATATAATTTTGAAGATTCCAAAATCATTTTACTTTCTCCTGCTCCAGAAAGCATTTTTAATTCCATAATTGGATCATCAATTTTCCAATAGATAGCATCAACGTACATATCCATTTGATGAAATGAATTATAAAATGGCATCGATACTCCGGATTGTGGATCACGTATTAAACTTAAAACACGATCTTTATTTATATATTTTAATTGCAAGGAAGGATGATAAATAGAATCTTTATCCCAGTAAATTGTTACCGATGCATTATCAGAACTTATTCTTTCTGGACGAACAACAAAACTTCTAGCACGCGCAATTAAAAATGGTTTACCATTTCTTTTGAAGATCAAAGTTGCTTTTTCATCCTTCGTTCCCGAACCAATCATCTTCGCTCCATGCAATGAAAATCCTCCAACATAATCAGCATCTTTAATAAGTTCCTTAATTCCTAATCCTAAATTATAAGAGTCAAATCGAGGGTAACTTGCATTGTCAATTGTTACATTAGCTAGAAGCTTCTCTGTAACTTTTCCGATGAGTGCATCCTTAAAATATTTCTTGTTATAAAGTACTGCAGAATCAGCTGTCCAATCGGAACCAGTTACATCGATTAAAGAATTTTTTAGTTCAGCATACGTTGCAGTTTGTTCTAATCCTGCTCTTGTCCAGTAAACTTTTCCGCCATTACCAACAAATATTTTCTTGAGAGGATCATAATATCCTTTGATGCCATATATTACACTGCTATCATTTTTTGCAAGACAAGTTAAATTCATGGTTGGAAAAACAATACGTGGTATCGTATCAAATTCAAAAGTATAATTTCCAGTACCAGCAATCCATTGTGTTGACGAGGATTGATACAAGGTATTCGAAACAAAAAGTCCTGAACAAATTTCAAGATAATCACTATATCGACGTGCTGTTGCACCAAGCATTTTATCTAAACTATTATTCCATATTTTAAAGGTTTCTATATTACGTCCAGATTTGCTGAATCCCATTAATGCATCTAAATAATTATTGAAATCAGGAAATGCTTTTAAACGCTTCTTCAACATATTATTAGCTGTTTGAGCAATAATAGCTTGTTGCTCTACAGAAAATTTTCCTTGCGTCCACATGGGTTCAAAAAGATCCATTAGTTTTTCAGCATCCTTCTTGTTCGTTGCCTCTAAAAATGCACCTATCTCTTTAACGAAAGCTGTAGGATCATTGCTAAAACTCTTTGGTCCTTGAGCAAATAAACAGTTAGAGATGCTTATAAAAAATAGTAGAAATAATATCCGTTTCATAATGTTTTTTTATCTAAATAAAAATTTTATTGCTTAATGAATTCCGCACAACACCAATCATTTTTTACAATATGTTTGACGTAATTTAATCCCAATGAACTAGCCTTTTCTCGAATGATTTTTAAATCTTGTGCGTAATAACCACTCGTAACAAGAATACCATTTCTAAAAAGCATAGTAGCATAAAACGGTAAATCATTCAAAATAATATTTCGATTAATATTAGCGAGGATTATTTCGAATTTTCTTTCCGCAATAGTTGACGATTCTCCAACTAAAGTATCCATGTGAGGGAGACCATTTCGAATTGCATTTTCACGAGAATTATCCACAGCATTATCGTCGTTATCTACCGCCAAGGCTGATTTCGCACCGAGCTGAAGTGCTAACAAAGCCAAAATTCCTGTGCCACTACCCATATCAAGTACTGATTTGTTTTTGAAATCTATTGACAACATCAATTCCATAACTTGTGCGGTTGTGGGATGATGACCAGTTCCAAATGCCATTCTAGGCTGAATAACAAGTTCATGTTTATAACCAGGATTATTCGGATGAAATTCCGCTCTCACATAGATTTTATCAGCAATCACTTCTGGTTGAAAGTTCGATTCCCATTCCTCATTCCAATTTTTCCAAGGAATGTGCATAATTTCATGCTGAACGGTACAACTCGTATTAGATTGCTCTTTTAGTAGCTGTAACAGGTTATTTTCATCATAATTTTGCGCTAAGATGTAAGCCTTTAAACCATCTGAGGTATCTTCAAACATGTCAAAACCAATCTCTGAAAGGTGGTATGTTAAGATTTCAGCATAAGGTTCACGAGGGTTTATGGCTAGTTTTAGTTCCAAATATTCCATGTGTTAAAAGTAGAATTTTGACCCATCTTGATCCAAACATTCTCTTAAGGTTATTAACATTGAGTGTTATTTTATTTTCGTAAATATTTTCTAAAATTGTTCGGATTCCCCATTAAGATGTTGAACTTTGAAGACTACTAAATTTGAGGGGATTATTTGAATTACTTGGAAATTTTTATTCGGATTATTATGAATGAACGATTACAAAAAATGATGCATTTTCTAGCAGGTGTATTGGTTATCTTGCATGGTTTAGAAGACTTCGAATCGGGCTATGGCTCTACATTGTTTTATCTGATATTGGGATTAGCAATGTTGACAATGGCTTTCTTTCAAAATGGAATGGAGAAAAAAAATCCGAAATTGTCTGG
>JAYVOC010000217.1:0-2885 GCA_043758125.1 Bacteroidota bacterium
ACAACATTCGATTTAGCACATTAAAAAAGTTTATCTCTTAAAATCCCCTGATCATTCTTTATGAAATGATCAGGGGATTTTTTATTGGAAAATTTCTTCATAATTCGAACCATATTAAAAACATTTCGAAGGCAACGGCTTTTCAATAATTTTTAAATCGTCTTCATAAAAAATTACTTATCATCTCCTGGCTAAATTTTACATAGCATTGTCATAATAATCCTAAATATAGGTATTGATTTAGTAATAATTTCTTAAACTTGTATTCTCAAAACACAACCCATCACTAATGAAAAAAAATCTACAATTAATTCTCCTGTCTTTCATTGTCTTCTCTAGTGCGCTTAATGCTCAAAACAATACCAGGTCTCCATGGAAAATGGTGACAAAAGAATCGTTAGCATCATCACAAAAAATGCGCAGAAATAGTTTTCCTTCTTCTGCATTTTATTATCAATTAGATCTAAATGTATTAAAATCTAATTTAAAAAACGCTCCAGAAAGAGGACAGCAAAAAAGTCAAATAATTATTGAGTTCCCAACAGCGAGTGGAGTGATGCAAAAATTTCGAGTATGGGATTCTCCAATTATGCATCCCGATTTAGCTGCAAAATATCCATTGATAAAAACGTATTGCGCACAGGGCATTGACGATCCTACTGCTACGATGCGATTTAGTATTACTCCATTTGGATTGAACACATTTACCTTATCTGGAAAAACTAGTACAAATTATATTGATCCTTATACTAAAGATTTAAATTACTACATCGTTTACGATAAAGAATCATTAAATGGTACACCACAAAGTTTCGAATGTTTTACAAAAGGTGAAGAAAATTTACCATCGTTAAAAGGTCCTTCGATTAATGTAATGGCAAACACGAACGACCAAACATTAAGAACATTTCGTTTAGCACAATCTTGTAATGCGGAGTATGGAAATGTTTTTGCAACAACACCTGGTACGGAGAAAGCTGATATCATGGCGCAAATGGTTCTAACAATAAATCGTGTGAATGGAGTTTATGAACGAGATTTAGCAATTACATTACAGTTTATTCCAAATAATGATACACTTATTTTTTTCGGAAGTACTACTACTGATCCATGGTCAACAGAATTTAATACAAAAACAGCACAAACAATTGATGCGCGTGTAGGTGTTGCAAATTATGATATCGGCCATAATTTTAATACTTCTGGTGGAGGAAATGCAGGATGTATTGGTTGTGTTTGTTTAAGTACATCACAAACAGGTACACACAAGGGAAGAGGTGAAACTGGTAGTGCAAATCCAACAGGTGATTCATTCGATATTGATTATGTTGCTCATGAAATGGGACATCAATTTGGTGGATATCATACAATGAATACATGTAGTAGAAGCGGAAATAATACTTCAGAAGTTGAGCCAGCAAGTGGAACTTCTATTATGGGTTATGCAGGAATCTGTCCTACAAATACGCAAGCACATAGTAATGATGATTTTAATTTTATAAATATTGATGAGATATCTTCCAATATTCATGCAGGAGGAAATAGTACATGCGCGGTAGTTACTGCTTTAATTAATCAACCTCCTGTTGCAAATGCAGGAAGTGATTATGTGATTCCAAAGGGAACAGCATTTATTTTAGAAGGCTCCGCAACTGATCCCGATGGAACAGCTTCTTTAACGTATAATTGGAGTGAAAATGATCCAGCGCAAAGCCCAGGAAACGGAGCACCACTTCCAACGTATGCTGTTGGTCCGTTGTATGATGTTATACGACCAACGACAACACCAAATCGTTATATGCCGAATCTTGCAAGTGTTGTTGCAAATAATCTTACACCAACATGGGAAGTAACTCCTTCAGTTGCTCGTATTTTAAATTTCTCTTTTATTGTTCGTGATAATGATGTGTTAGGTGGTCAAACATCTGGCGATGTAATGAAAGTAACTGTTGATAATGCAGGACCTTTTATAGTAACATCACAAAACACTACTACCAATTGGAATGCTGGCACATCAGAAACGATTACATGGAATGTAGCAGGAACAAATGCGGGTGCTGTGAATGCAGCTAATGTTAATATTTATTTATCGTTAGATAGTGGTTTTACATATCCATTTATTCTTGCATCAAATGTTCCAAACAATGGAAGTGCTAATATTATCGTTCCTGTTTCTGGTGCAACTAATACAAGTGGAAGGATAATGGTGCGTGGTTCAGGAAATATTTTTTATGCATTAAATAGTAATCTTATCACCATCACTTCTGCCGAATTTGTAATGAATTTTAGTAATGCAACTATTAATATTTGTGGAAATTCTGATACAACTTATAATTTTCTTTATAGCACCTTTTTAAATTTTAATGATACAACTACGTTCTCTGCTACAGGTAATCCAATTGGCAGTACTGTTACCTTTTCTCCGGCAACGGCAATAAACGATAGCACTCCTGTTCAAATGACTATTTCTGGATTAAATACTGCAACTCCTGGAAACTATTCTATTCAAATTACTGGAACATCTGCATCAGTAACGAAATCAACAAGTGTTACTTTGTCCGTTTCTGATCCCAATCCTTCAGTAGCAATGTTAACTACTCCTCTCAATGGTGCAATAGGAATAAGTACACCGTTAAATTTAGTTTGGAATGCAACTTTTACACCAGGCATTCTTTATGATATTGACGTTGCTACGGATTCTGCATTTACTAACATCATTGCAAATCAAATTGCATCTACTACGAATACTTTTTTAGTATCAACGTTATTAAATTCAACTACTTTTTACTGGAGAGTAAGAGCATACTCTGATTGTGGAACATCTCTGTATTCAAATGCATGGTCGTTTACAACTGGTACTTGTCAATCGTTAGCAAGTGCAAATA
>JAYVOC010000218.1:0-10199 GCA_043758125.1 Bacteroidota bacterium
AAGTGCTGATGCATCGTTCTGCCAGTAATTGCCTGCATTGAGATTCTGAAAAGCAAGTGCATCACTGATCCTATTCAGCTGATCATACACATATCCATAACCCTGCGCGGTATTGCTATAAGCCGTTGTTCCTCCACTGGTATATGCTGCCGTAGGCAATGTTGTTACCATGCTGCTTATGTTGCCGTTAAACAGGTCGTAACGGCTTTGCATGAGGTTGGAGTTTTGCATCGAGGGATCTGTCAGCGAAGCTAAAAAATTATCCGCTGCAAAAGCATGGGCAATATCTCGATAATCACCATTGAAATAACTCAGACTGTAGCCCATCGCATCATAAGCAAAGTTTGCATTTCATTTAAGGCGTATTACATTTTCAAATAACTTTAGCTTCTTAAAAATCAATCTTTACGATTTTTTCTAGGGTGTCACAACGCTGAAAACAGAAGAAAATAGTTAGCAATTGAATACAAAAGTAAATGCCCTGAAGTATAAATATATTTTACTTCAGGGCATTTTATGTTTTAATAATTTAGAAACAGTATTTTCCTTCTTCACAAAGTACTTGCGCAATTCTTCTACGCGCTTCTTTTGTGTTAAAAGGAATTGATTTTGTAAATCGTTTTAATCCAAGTAATAACATCCGTTGTTCATCACCATCTAACATGGAGTTGATAGCAGTTTTTCCATTTACATTTAGTCGATCAACGGCGTCATTCAAATACACCCTCATAATATCTAATTGATGAACACAAGCTTCTGCGCCTTTAATGCCAACTAGTTTTTGTACACGCAACATTACTGACTCTGCCATGTAAGTATCAATTGCCATGTCTGCAATGTTCATGATGATTTCTTGTTCTTTGGCAAGTGTCATCATGTATTTTTGTACCGCGGTGCCTGCAACCATTAAGATTGCTTTTTTCATTCGTTCGATGGTCTCAGTTTCTGCTGCAAATAATGAAGTATCTGGAGCACCAAAATCAGGGATAGCTGTTAACTCTTTCTGAATCGCCATCGCAGGTCCCATCAAATCTAATTCACCTTTCATTGCACGTTTTAAAATTTGATCAACCATCAAAAGTCGATTAATTTCATTGGTGCCTTCAAAGATTCTGTTGATGCGCGAGTCACGATACGATCTTTCAACAGGAAAATCTGCAGAGTAACCATAACCGCCATAAATCTGTACTCCTTCATCAGTAACAAAATCCAATACTTCTGAACCCGCAACTTTTAACATCGCACATTCAATGGCATATTCTTCAGCGGCACCTAATAATGCTTTATTAAACGGCTTACCATCTTTGATAAGTCGCTCTTCCATATCTTCAATAAGTTTGCTTACACGATAAATGGCTGATTCAACAACATACGTTCGTATTGATTGCTCCGCTAACTTATGTTTTATCGCACCAAATTTTGCAATAGGAATTTTAAATTGAATGCGCGTATTTGCATATTCAATCGATGAAGTACACACTTGTTTACATCCTCCTAAAGCTGCCGCAGCCAATTTTGCGCGACCAATATTTAAAATATTAAATGCAATTAAATGGCCTTTCCCAATTTCACCTAAAATATTTTCGATGGGAACTTTACAATCGCTAAAAAAAACTTGACGAGTTGAAGAACCTTTAATTCCCATCTTATGTTCTTCTTCTCCTAAGCTAACACCTTCGTACGTTTTCTCTACAATAAATCCAGTAAATTTATCTCCATCCACTTGAGCAAAAACGATAAACAAATCTGCAAATCCCGCGTTGGTAATCCACATCTTTTGTCCATTTAAAATATAGTTTTTTCCATCGCTCGATAATTCTGCTTTAGTTTTTGCTGCCAATGCATCTGATCCTGATCCTGGCTCTGTAAGACAATAAGATGCTTTCCACTCACCAGTTGCAAGTTTAGGCAAGTACTTTTTCTTTTGAGCATCATTACCAAAGTACAAAATTGGTAAGGTTCCAATTCCCGTATGTGCAGCCATCGCTACAGAAAATGAATGACCAGCACCAAGGGTTTCAGTCATCAGCATGCCAGTAAGAAAATCTTTTCCATAACCACCATATTCTTCTGGAATCGAAACGCCAAGTAAACCCAATGCACCTGCTTTATCAAGTAATGAAGGCATCAAACCTTTTTCCATTGCATCAATTCGATCAAGATTTGGATTTACATTTTTAACAAGAAACTCATGAGCCATTTCGGCCATCATCTTATGTTCTTCGTTAAATTCCTCAGGAATAAAAACATCTTCAGCAACAGATTTGCTAATGATAAATTCCCCACCTTTCAAAGATCTAACTTTTGTTGCGTTTTCCATTTTTAGCGATTTATACAATTGATACGTAAAAACTATTGTCTTGTTCTATTCTCCTCAAATTTCATGATAACGAAATTGATTAACAAAAGTATTTAGCATTTTTCGTGTAAAATTGATAATATTAATCACATTTGATTGAAAACATTCTTTCTGAACGGTAAAACAATCTTCTTTTCAAACATAATTAATTTAAAAATGATGTTAGAGAGTTTAGAATGATTATTTCAAGAATGATTAAATCCCTGCTACAATGACTAATTTTGTGCCTACATGACAACAGAAATAGGAATAAATTTAGCCAAGGCAAAGCGTTATTTAGAAAGTGGAGAACTCGTTGGAATTCCTACTGAAACAGTTTATGGATTAGCAGGAAATGCATTCGATGTAAATGCTGTTCTAAAAATATTTGAAGTAAAGGAGCGGCCTGTATTTGACCCATTGATAGTACATGTTCCTGATATTGAAATGGTGATGAAATGTGTAGTCGATATTCCTGTATTAGCTGCTGATTTGATAACATCTTTTTGGCCTGGCCCACTCACAATTATTTTTAAAAAGAAAAATTGTATTCCTGATATCGTTACAGCGGGATTAGAAACCGTTGGGATGAGAATGCCATCACATCCTTTAACGTTGGAGCTGTTACAAGAACTGAAGTTTCCATTAGCAGCTCCAAGTGCAAATCCATTTGGATATATTAGTCCTACATCTGCACAACATGTAAATGATCAATTGGGAAATAAAATACCTTACATTTTAGATGGCGGTAATTGTAGTATTGGATTAGAATCTACAATTATAGAAATTGAAGATAAAACTTGCTTCGTATATCGTTTAGGTGGATTATCATTAGAGGATTTAAAGAAAGTAGCTAGTAAAATCGAATTGCGAATTAATACTAGCTCAAATCCTAAAGCTCCTGGAATGTTAAAAAGCCATTACGCACCAACGAAACCTTTTTATATTGCAGATATTAAAGTTGTCAGCTTGAAAAATCCTGAAAAGAAAATTGCTTATTTATATTTTACAAAACCAAGTTTTCAAAATTTAGAAAACGTTGAGTATATTGCATTATCAAATAACCAAGATTTAAAAGAAGCTGCTCATTCCATTTTTGGATTAATGCGAATGCTTGATGGTCGAAATGATATTGATATGATCGTTGCTGAAACTGTTCCTGAAATTGGAATCGGTAGAGCAATTAATGATAGGATGAGCAGAGCTGTAACCGAACTTTAAAATATTATATAAATTTTCTTACAATTCGTTTTGCAACTCCCGCGAAGTTTTTCTACTCCCATCATGACTCCATCCTGGTGGCATAAAAATATATTTAATACGTATTAAAAACGACACTGGCTTTTTAATGTCTTGCAAAATATTTTTCCATTCATGTGTGATGATTTTTACTTTATGATTGGGTTCTTTCAATGGTGAAGTGATACCAAATGTTGGTGGCTCTGCAGTTAACTCTTCTTGAAATGAATTGAAAATTTTATCCCAAATAATTAATACCATTCCCATGTTTTTATCGAGGTAACGAACATTGGATGCATGATGCACACGATGATGCGATGGACTCACCATAATTGCTTCAAACCATGCAGGCATTTTTTTGATATACTGAGTATGAACGAGAACTCCATAAATCTGAGTAATCGAAAACATAAAAAGTATATCAATAGGTTTAAATCCAAGAAAAGCAATAGGAAGAAAGTATACAAATCGATACAATGGCTGAAATACAGATGATCTAAAGCCTGTTGTTAGATTAAATTCAGGAGAAGAATGATGCGTTACATGAACGGCCCAAAAAAATCGCGACGAATGATCGATACGATGTTCAATATAATATGCAAGATCTTCAAGAATGAATAGTAAGAACCAATAAATAAACAAATGATTTTCTAAACTCATTATCTGATGATGAAAGCAAAAGAGAAGTGGAATCAAATAAAATCCTCTGCACAATAAATCTAATCCCGCATTCACTAATGTTAGATAAATATTGTTCAACACTTCTTTAAAAGAATAAAATCCTTTCATCTTCCAATGACTAATCAAAATTTCAGCAGCAATTACAACAACATACAATGGAGTTGTAACTAATAATAATATCTGCTCATGAAAGGTAACTGTCATTTTATTTTTAATGTGGTTTTAAAAGAAATATAAAAATCGAAATTTAATAATTAGAATTAAAATTTAGTGGTAAATTCTAGCAACTATTTTGTTGTAGATTACTTTAGAACGGATTAGTGACCAGTGTAATAATCATATCCGCGTTCGGCCCAATAGTCTGCCGGTTTTTTATTGCTAAAATACATTGTTCCAATTCTCTTAAGATGCTTAACACCGTATTTTACCGGTATGATCAATCTCAAAGGATATCCTTGAATTTTTGGCAATGCCTTTCCATTCATTTCATAACAAAGTATAGTTTGAGGATGTAAAGCACTTGGCATATCTATTCCGACATAATATCCGTTGTCGGGTGTTGATAATCCAATATATTTTTTCATTGATTCATTCTCTAAATGGTAATGCTTTATAAATTCATTTAATGGAACTCCAGCCCAATGTGTAATTTGACTCCATCCTTCGATACACTTAAAGTCGAATATAATATCTTTTTTTGGTAATAATTTTATTTCATCTAATGTAATTTTCAAAGTATCGCCATTGTCTTTGATAACGTTTAATCTCCAAGTTTTTTCGTCAACGTTATCACGAATTCCTTCAGTTCCATTCGCACGAACTTTTTTTGCTGCGGCACTCAACGGATATTCTTTTATAAGTTTTGTGCTGTCAAATAATCCACTAAAAACATTTTCATTTACATCAAGAACTTTTCTTAAAGGCCTTAAAGCTCCTTGATCCGTTGGTTGATTATTTATCCATTTCCAAGTTGCAAATCCTACTAATAGCAATAAAAAAAATATACAAAATGCAATAATGCTTTTTCTCTTAACTGATTTCGCTTCAACGAATTCTTCGCGCATTGAATTAGGATTCTTCATGCTTCTCTTCTTTAGTCGATTTAAAAATTTCAAAACCTGTAACCATAGCTTGAAAATTATTCCATCCTGTTTTTATTACTTGTATAATGTGAACTAAAAAGAATAATACATAGCCAATAGTAAGTATGAAATGAATACCTCTTGCATTTTCATATCCGCCACATAAATTCATTGCCCAATTAAATTGTACCGGTTTATAAATTGCAAGTCCACTTACAATTGAACTAATGCCCATCACTATTATTGAAGTATAAGCTATTTTTTGTGCACCATTATATTTTAGTTGTGTGGGATGAAATTTTCGAATATGTAAATCATGTAACAACACTTGCCACGCTTCTTTAAATGAATTTTTATCAGGCAAGAGATAACGCCACTCACCAGATATAAATGTATAAGCGACATATAGAATTCCATTGATAAAAAATAACCACATCAATGCAAAATGCCAACTCATTCCTTCCGCTAAGTGAAATGAGATATTAAAAGTTTTATAAAAACTTTCTGGGAAAAAATGAAATAATATTTTTTGACCAAAACTTATTTTATAGATATCATTCGCCCAATATATAAGTATTCCACTCCAAATCATTAATGCTAGTATGGGAAAATTGAACCAATGGAACCATCGGATTGCTAGTGGGTGTTTATGTATAATCTTTTTCTTCACTATGGTAGTGTTTTTCTGAATGTTTGAAGATATATAATACTCGAATATACTGGATTGGAAAATCAAAAATTCATTGAAATAGAAAGTTCATTCTTAGAAAGATGCAAATTAAATTTTGTCTACCGGTTCAAAATCTAGCATAATTGAGTTCATACAGAAACGTTTTCCAGTGGGCTTCGGGCCATCATCAAATATATGACCTAAATGAGATTTACATCTCCCACATTCTACTTCAATACGTTTCATCCCATGCGAGTTGTCGGGAATATAAATTACAGAATCTTTTCTAATAGACTCAAAAAAGCTAGGCCAACCACATGAGCTAGCAAATTTAGAATCCGATTTAAATAATGAATTGCCACAGACTGCGCAATAGTAAGTACCACATTCACTTGAATCCCAATACTTACCTGTAAATGGCCTTTCCGTCCCCTTTTGTCGACCAATATAATAAAGATCATCAGCAAGAATTTTCTTCCATTCATCGTTGCTAACATCTAGCAAGGTAATATCTGTTTTCGAGTAGTATGGATTTTTCATTGCTGTTTAATTTATTAAAAAAAATCAAGCCCTATCAACGTACTATTAGATAACAATTGACAGGGCTTTTATGTTTGAATTATTAAGGAAATAAATCCTATAATATTTTTAAAATTTCAAGCTTACACCGATATTGAGTATTGAAACGCCATAACCCAATTCAGAATATACTGCAAAATTATTTGTAATAAAATAACGACCACCTACAAATAAACTAGCTCCTGGAGCACTATTGTAATCGTGATTATATACAGAACCTGCAGGATAATCATCAGAGTAATTAAGTATGTTAAAGGATACCATCACTCCACCATAAACATCAAGCTTGTCAAGAAATTTATTGTTAAATCTTTTTAAATCATTATAATGATAAGCACCTCTAACTCCAATAACGGTATAGTTCCAATTTTGAGTGCCGTATTGCTGTTTATTTCTAAAACTTTTCGTTCCAAGGTATCCACCCAAACTTATAATTCCTGGTCCAGGGATTTCCCATATACCTCTTTCATATTGAATACTCAATCCCGGACTTTGTGATGAATGGGTATAGCTACCAATAGCACTTCCAATTCCAATTCCTGCACTCACAACATTAGTTCCTTTTACAACGTATTGAGCATTTGCAACAGAATTACTAAGTACTATAAAAATCAATAAAATTTTAATCGCTTTTTTCATATTTTAATTATTGTTAAGATTTTTTTTATTCGATCAACTTGCGCAAAAATAACTAAACACATTTAAGTACAAATGAAATTTAATGATGATATTAATTCATTCTTTCAAATATACCTGCTGCACCTTGTCCAGTTCCTACACACATTGAAACCATTCCATATTTTTCTTTTCTGCGCTCAAGTTCGTTCATGAGTTGAACAGTAAGTTTTCCCCCTGTACAACCAAGTGGATGTCCAAGTGCAATAGCACCACCATTCACATTTACTTTTTCACTATCTAATTCAAGTGCCCTACAAACTGCTAATGATTGTGAAGCAAATGCTTCGTTTAATTCTATTAATGCAAGATCGTTTTTTGTTAGTCCTGCGCGCTTTAATGCAGCTGGTATTGCTTCTATTGGTCCTATTCCCATTATGCGAGGTTCAACGCCAGCAACTGCATAACTAACAAAACGCAAACGTGGATTCATATTTAGTTGCTTCAACATTTTTTCAGAAACAACTAATACAAAAGCAGCACCGTCACTCGTCTGTGAAGAATTTCCTGCAGTAACTGAACCTCGAGCATCAAATACAGGCTTTAAGGAAGCTAATTTCTCAATTGTCGTATCTGCCCTTGCACCTTCATCAGTTGCAATTATCGTTTCTCGTGTTTGCTTTTTTTCGTTGGAGTCTAAAAAAATTTCTTGAATAGAGTAGGGTACAATTTGATCTTTAAATAACCCACCTTTTATTGCATTAACTGCGCGTTGATGGGAACGGAAAGAAAAAGTATCTTGATCTTCTCTACTAACTTTATATTCATTCGCTACAGCTTCCGCTGTTAAACCCATTCCCCAATAATAATCCGCATTGTTTTTTGCTACTTCATAATTTGGAACAATACGCCATCCTCCAAAAGGAATCGGACTCATGCATTCAACGCCACCAGCAATAATACAATCTGCCATCCCACACTTTATTTTCGCGGCAGCAATAGCAATTGACTCTAATCCTGATGCACAATATCTATTGATTGTCATTCCTGGAACTTTAACAGTGTCAAGTCCCATGAGTGAAATCATTCGCCCAATATTTAAACCTTGTTCAGCCTCTGGTGTTGCATTTCCTACAATAACATCGTCAATCTGGTCTTTGTCAAGATTCGGTACCGCACTCATCAAATGTCGTATTACTGAAACTGCTAAATCATCAGGACGCGTAAAGCGGAATTGCCCGCGAGGTGCTTTTCCAACTGCTGAACGAAAACCTGTTAGGATGTATGCTTCCATTTTTCTGCTATTAATTAAATCAATATAAAAATATTCCTTTGAAATTTTTAAGGAGCAAATTTACAAAATATTGATGCTTGATTCTTATTTAAATTACAACTCCTTTTTACTTTTATCAATAATAGATTCAAAAAAAATCATATCTATAAAACGTTAGCGTAACATTATTATGATTTTTTCTCTAACAAAAAACCCCGCATCGCGGGGTTTTTTGTTATTTCTTTTTAGTTGTATCAATGGGTGCAGGAGAAGGAGGTGCTCCTCCAGCTCCTGGCGGTATTCCACCAGAAGCAGCGGTACCTGGTTTTACTCCAGGAGTGGCTCCCTTGTCAGTAGCACTTTTCTTTGCACCAGCTTTTTTAGCTGCGTCAGTTTTCTTGGCATCATCAGCAGCAGCTTTTAAGTCTACGCCATCTTTATAGGTTGCAGTACCAGTAATTTGGCCTTTACGGCTCATCGACTTCCATTCACCGTCACGCTTGTTGTTTTTATAATATCCTTCTGATGCAGCTTCGCCATCTTCATAATAACGAACCCATTTTCCTTCTTTCTTTCCAGCAATATATTCTCCTTCTTGTTTAACTTGCCCAGAGTAATAGTATCTTTTATAAGATCCTTCTTTAATGCCATTTTGATAATCTTGCTCTTCCATCACTTTTCCATAAGGATAATAACGAGTGCTTTTTCCATGGCGAACATCATTCACAAATTCTACTTCGCTAATTAAATCACCTAGGGAATTATAAGTTCGCCACGGACCTTGTTTCTGTCCTAGCTCATCAGTTTTGTTGCGATGCTTCTCCTTTCCGGGAGCATACTTCGGCTTATCTTCAGATTGCGCCTTACTTAACAAAGGCATTGCAAATAAGAATAATATCAATAATCGTAATCGATTCATACCATATGGGGGGTTTTCGATGCGGCTAAAATTAGTAACTAATTTAATTCCTCAATACTTTTCCTGTGGTCAAAATAGACTGAATTCTTTCTAAAGTCTTTTTTTCTCCACAAAGTGACAGGAATTCCTGGCGCTCAAGATCGAGTAAATATTGCTCTGAAACAAGTGTAGGGGCAGAAAGATCTCCACCACATAACACATATCCAAGTTTTTCTGAGATTAATTTATCATGTTCACTTATATAATGACCACTAAACATGGTATTTGCACCAGCATAAACCATCCCTAATCCACTTCTACCTAACACTCTAATATCCTTACGAGGATTTGGCTTGGTATATCCAGCATCAGCAATTTCAATCGCCGAACGCTTAGCATCTGCAAGTAATCTATTTCTGTTCAAACTTATAGAATCAATTCCACTTCTAAGAATTCCTAAATCAAAGGCCTCTTCAGCCGATGTGGACACTTTTGCTTGTCCAATGGTGAGAAATCTTTCCTTCAATAAGTTAAGTTCAATATCCCCTTCTTGTATTGAATCAGCAAAACGTAATGCAAATTCTTTTGTACCACCACCTCCAGGAATTAATCCAACCCCAAATTCTACCATCCCAATATAAGTCTCAGCATGTGCCTGAACCTTATCAGCATGTAATGACATCTCACATCCACCGCCTAAAGCTAGTGCAAAAGGAGCAACCACCACGGGAATTGAAGAATACCTTACACGCATATTCATATTTTGAAATGCCCGAATCGCCATATCTACCTCATCCCACTCTTGTTCAATGGCCATCATGAAT
>JAYVOC010000219.1:0-3918 GCA_043758125.1 Bacteroidota bacterium
CAGTTTTTACTGGTGATTCAATAATTGCAGCTCCTGTTATTTGCTATGAATCAATTTATGGTGATTACTTAAGTGAATACGTTAGAAAAGGAGCCAACATTATTTGCATCATGACGAATGATGGTTGGTGGAAAGAAACACCTGGTTATCGTCAGCATTGTCAGTATGCTAGATTGCGAGCTGTTGAGCACCGACGAAGTATTGCACGCTCCGCAAATACTGGGACTTCTTGTTTTATAAATCAACTTGGTGATGTTTCACAAGCTACTAATTGGTGGGTGCCTACAGCTATTCGTCAGGACTTGAACCTGAATAACAAACAAACTTTTTATTCTCAATATGGAGATTACTTAGGGCGATTTGCTGTTTATCTTTCAGCACCTATTTTATTACTACTTGTAATAATTGGCTTGAAAAAAAGAAAATGATGATGCAGATTAATGTAATTTTGTATCCCGTTAAAAATATTAAATAGATGGCAAATTATGATGTAGTAATCATCGGATCTGGACCTGGTGGTTATGTGGCTGCAATTCGTTGTGCACAGTTAGGATTGAAAACAGCATTGATTGAAAAATATAAATCATTAGGTGGAACGTGTCTTAATGTTGGTTGCATCCCTTCAAAAGCATTGTTGGATTCTTCCGAACATTTTTATCAAGCATCACATCAATTTTCTGCTCACGGAATTAATGTGAAAGAATTATCAATTGATTTTTCGCAAATGTTAAAACGCAAAGATGATGTGATTAAACAAACTGTTGATGGCATTAATTTTTTGATGAAAAAAAATAAGATTGATGTTTTTATTGGCACTGGATCTTTTGTAGATGCAACAACAATTCGAATTACAAAAGAAGATGGTAAATCTGAAGATTTAAAAACAATAAATACAATTATTGCAACAGGATCAAAACCTGCTTCATTGAAAGGTGTTACCGTCGATAAAAAGCGAATCATCACATCAACAGAAGCCTTGAAACTTGAAGAAATTCCTAAGCAACTATTAATAATTGGTGGTGGCGTAATCGGATTAGAATTAGGTTCTGTTTATGCACGCTTGGGAAGTAAAGTGAGTGTAGTGGAGTACCTCGATTCAATTATTCCAACGATGGATCGTACATTGGGAAAGGAGTTGCAAAAATCATTACAGAAAATCGGCTTTGAATTTTATTTGCAACATAGTGTAACTGCCGTTGAAGTAATAGGGAAGCAAGTAAAGTTGAAGGCAACAAATAATAAAGATCAAAAGGGAATCGAATTAGTTGGTGACTATTGTTTGTTAAGTGTGGGACGATCTCCCTACACAGAAAATTTAGGATTAGAAAATGCTGGTGTTGTAAAAGATGAACGCGGTAAAATTGTTGTTGATGATCATCTGCAAACAAATGTAAAAGGCATTTATGCAATTGGTGATGTTGTGAAAGGTGCAATGCTTGCTCATAAAGCAGAGGAAGAAGGAGTGTTTGTTGCAGAATCAATCGCTGGTCAAAAACCACATATCAATTATTTATTAATTCCAGGTGTTGTTTATACGTGGCCTGAAGTTGCCGCAGTAGGTTTCACCGAAGAAGAGTTAAAGAAAAGTGGACGCAAATATAAAATTGGATCTTTTCCCTTTAAAGCAAGTGGAAGAGCACGTGCAAGTATGGATACTGATGGACTAATAAAAGTTTTAGCAGATCAACAAACGGATGAAATTCTAGGTGTTCACATGATCGGACCACGTTGCGCAGATATGATCGCTGAAGCGGTAGTTGCAATGGAATTTCGAGCTTCCGCAGAAGATATTGGTCGCATGAGTCACGCACACCCAACTTATACTGAATCATTCAAAGAAGCATGCCTCGCCGCAACAGCAAATAGAGCACTGCATATTTAAAAACAATTCAGAATTCAGAATTCACAATTAATTTGTAGATAAAGCTTCGCCTTAAACCTTAGTTTGATTGCTTTGAGCTTATTTCCAATTGAAAAACTTGAACATAATAAAGTGAGTTTTGGTCAAGCTGAAATAATTAAAAATTATCCCGTAGGGACCACTATGTGGATAATTATCTCGTTGGGACCACTATGTGGCGAATTATCCCGAAGGGACTACTATGTGGCGAATTATCCCGAAGGGACTAATATGTGGCGAATTACGTTGGACAAAAGATATTTAATTATAATCAAGTAAGTGCGGCCGTGGTCAAGCGTAATCCACGATAGCTATCGGGACGAACTATCAATTGATGAACCGATGAAGTAAATAGAAAGCACAGCCAATTATAGTTCACTTAATACCGATTGTATTTAGGACAATGTTCAATTGATAGTTGGTTACGCTTGTGTGCTTTTCTTTGGTTACTTTCTTTTGCACACCAACCGAACGTTTGTGAGCTCATGGATACCTTCTAAAAATATGCAAATCATCCATAAAAGAAAGTGACAGAACAAAATAGAATAACAATTATTTATCAATCACCCATCAAAATAAAAAGAAGAAATTTAAAAAACGTGCGGTTGTGATAAAGAATTTTTTTTGCACACCAACCGAACGTTAGTGAGCTCATTGATACCTTCTAAAAATATGCAAATCATCCATAAAAGAAAGTAACAGAACAAAATAGAATAACAATTATTTATAAAACTCACCATCAAAATCGTAGGAAGTAAATAAAAAAACAGGGAGATGCACAAAAAACAATCAACAAAATAACATATATATTTGTGTTAATAGTTCAGGAATATTTATGAAATAGGATTTGATTATTAAATAGTAAAAATTGGTATTTATCATAAACATTAATAGTGATAAAATCAATTGACTTGCTCTCAAAAAAAGTCAACTTACAGATCCAACTTTTTCATAACTGGAGCAAGTTTAGCTGTGATTGCAGTTACAATCAATGTCATTGTTCCACCAAAAATTACGGAAGGAACTAATCCTAAAATGCGAGCAGCTAAACCAGATTCAAATGCACCGATTTCATTGGAGCTTCCAACGAAGATGCTGTTCACCGCAGATATTCTTCCTCGCATTTGATCGGGAGTATAGATTTGCAAAATTGTAGATCGAATTACTACACTAACATTATCAAACATTCCTGATAGTAATAACATCACAAATGAAATCCAGAAAACAGTTGACAATGCGAATCCAATCATACAAAAGCCAAACATTGCTACGCAAAAAAGCATTTTTCTTCCGGCATTTTTTCTTGGTGGATAAAAAGCTTGTATCACCGACATGATGACTGCACCAACAGCTGGTGCAGAACGCAAGATCCCAGTTCCTTCCGGTCCTACATGTAAAATTTGATCGGCGAAAGCTGGTAACAATGCTACTGCACCTCCGAAGAGTACAGCGAATAAATCAAGTGTGATGGCAGAAATTAATACTGGCTGTGAAAAGAAAAATTTCAATCCTGCTTGCAATGATTCTTTAACGGTCTCCCCTTTTATAGCTGGTGGAATTGGTTTGTTTCCTATCAATGAATAAAAAAATAAAGTAACTAAAATCAAGCATGAAACAATGATTAATGATTCTCCAGGTCCAATCCATCCATAACACAAACCACCTAATGCAGGACCTGTTACCGCACCAATTTGCCACATGCTACTATTCCAAACTGAACTATTTACATAGTTTTCTCGTGGTACTAACTGCGTCCAAAAGGAAGATTGTGCAGGATTGTATAAACCTCTTGCAACGCCAATCATAAATATTACGGTATAGGCTGGCCAAGTTCCATGACTGGTCCAATAATATGCATATAAGGTGAGGATAAAAGAGGCTATTAACATTAAGCATGTTGCGAACATCATTAAATGACGTCGGTTAAAACGATCAGCGAGATGCCCTCCAGGAAGCGCGAGTAATAATGCAGGAATAGCTTCTGTGAGTCCGATCAGCCCGAGGGAAAATGGATCTTT
>JAYVOC010000220.1:0-4053 GCA_043758125.1 Bacteroidota bacterium
CTTCTTTTAATTTTAGATCGAATTACTGATACAAGGAATTTCGGAGCAATAGCCAGAACAGCAGAATGTTCTGGTGTACATGGAATAATTATTCCTACTCGCGGCGGAGCACTCATAAATAGTGATGCAATAAAAACATCTGCAGGAGCATTGCACCATTTACCTGTTTGTCGTGAAAATAATTTAAAAGATACCATTGAGTTTTTGAAAAATTCAGGCATAAAGATTTTTGCTTGTACCGAGAAATCCAATGATTACATTTTTGATGCAGATTTTAAAACTCCATCAGCAATCATTTTGGGGTCCGAAGAGAATGGTGTATCACCTGAATATATTAAACGTGCAGATACTTCCATGAAAATACCTATGGTAGGAAGTATCGAATCTTATAATGTTTCTGTGGCAGCTGGAATGGTATTGTATGAAGTGATGCGACAAAGAAAATAAATTTGTTATGCAATGAATAAGAATAGAAATGAAGAAATATTTGCAATTTTAATTATTGTTATAGCTTCAGTTTTACGCATTTACAATTATGCTGATTGGTCGCTTTCTAATGATGAATTAAGTGCCATGGCGAGATTGCAATTTCCATCTTTCAATGAAATGATCGAGAAGGGAGTTCGCTTAAATGATATGCATCCAATCGGTGTACAATCTTTCCTTTGGTTTTGGACACATTCAGTAGGAACTTCTGTTGCTTCATTTCGTTTGCCATTTGTGCTATTTGGAATTGGCTCCGTAATTGTATTTTATCGTATTGCAATAATCTGGTTTAATAAAACTTCAGCGTTATTCTCCTTGAGCCTCTTTTCGGCATTGCAATTTCCAATATTATATAGCCAACTTGCAAGACCATATAGCCCAGGATTATTTTTTAGTTTGTTATTTGTTTTAGCGTGGACAAAAATAATTTTTGAAAATGAAACTATCTCTATTTTTAATATCTCAAAACGAAAGTGGTATTTCATTTTTATATTGTCGGGACTTTCATGTATGTATATCCACTATTTCAGCTTTATGTTTGCAGGAATTGTTGGATTAACAGGGTTGTTTTATTTAAGCAAAGAAGATTATAAATGGTATTTAATTGCTGGTGTTTCAATGTTTCTTTTTTACATTCCAAACATTAACGTTTTTATATTTCAATTTAATGTTGGTGGTTTAGGTGGTGATGGAGGTTGGCTTGGAGTGCCAGAAAGGTGGGCAATTTTTAGTTATTGCTTTTATGGATTAAATGAGAGTAAGTTAGTATTGGGAGCATGCTTGGTTTTGCTTATAGGAAGTGTAATTTACAATAACCAAAAATTGATTTGGACGAAGTTTCATTCATTCAGTGTATTGTTTTTTTTATTGCCTGCATTAATTGCATTCTATTATTCAATTTTTAAGAATCCTGTCTTTCAATATTCAATTTTACTTTTTAGTTTCCCGTTTTTATTATTGATGATATGTTCATTTATTCCTTCAAGAAGCTGGAGTATAAAAGAAGGTTTAATTTTGAGTTGTTTTATATCCATCATTTTGTATTCAACTATTATTGAACAAAAATTTTATTCAGCACAAAATTTTGCAAACTTTAAAGGAGTAGCTCAACGAACAATTGAGTTAAATGAAAAATATTCTTCTGGAAAGATAATTAATACAATGAATGTAATTAGTCCATTTTATATCGATTATTATCTTTCCAAAAACGCGCTACCATTTAAAATTGAATCATATCGTTGTGAACATATTCCTGATTTCGTTTTGCTCAATAATTTTTTAAAAACAAATACGAAAGAATATTTTTTACATGGATGGGCTAATACTTTTCATGCTCCTGAAATTGATCAGATCGTTCAACAATATTATCCATATATTATTGAACGTGATTCGTTTTTTAATTCGGGATTAATTCTTTTTTCGAAAGTGAAATGTGACGGCTTAGATTTCAATAGGAAAATTCTATTCGAAGAAAATAATTCATTCGAGAAGCCATTATGGGTTAATGACAGTTCTTGTATTGTATCAGGAGTGGCTCACTCAGGTACACACGCAACAAAACTAACCGAATCAATAGAATATGGTTCAACTTTTTCTGCGAAAATAAAGGATGTTCATCTCATTATGGGAAATACTATTCAATTGTCGTGTTGG
Source organism: Bacteroidota bacterium (assembly GCA_043758125.1). GTDB lineage: Bacteria > Bacteroidota > Bacteroidia > AKYH767-A > OLB10 > JANXSD01. The sequence goes on from JAYVOC010000220.1 coordinate 2,140, forward strand.
ATAAATACCGCTGAAGTATTGAATGGTGCGTCACTTGTTTTCTCAATTAATAGAGGGGAAAATTCAGTAGTTTGGAGATCTGTGAATTTACAGGATTTTGTTACTAAAGAGAATTCATGGAGTCAGGTATTTATGGCTTATACAATACCTGAAGATTTGGAACAAGAAGATGATATCAAAGTTTTTATTTGGAATACAACTAAACAAAAATTTATTGCAGATGATTTCCTAATAAGAGTTCTAAAATGATTTTTGAGAGGTATATTAATAGCATTTATAAAAAACATCTTTATATCAATTAGATCTAAAAGTTGTATCCTAAAGTTATCAAAAAGCGATTATCATATTGTTTCGTTAGTATGCTTGGTACATCTTTCAATGTTAGTGTATAAGGTTGGTAATAAGATCCTGTTACTGAATATGCATAGGCAAAATCAATAAAGTAATTTTCTTGCTTAATGCCAAAGCCACAACTTGCTCCGTAACGTGATAAATCACTTTGGGTATCATTACGAAATTCTTTTTTGAATGGTGATGTCGAATAGTTTGCTCCTACACGAAATCGTAAATTCTCGAATTTGTATTCACAACCTAATTTAATGGAATGTGAACTTATATATTTCGATTTAATACCACGATTTATTGAATTAAAATTGGCATCAACATTAGGATCACTTTCACTCAAACGACCTTGATTGTAATCTAAATATTCATATTCAATGTTTAGTGCTGCCGTTCTTGCTAAAATTAGTCCTATACTTCCTATTGCTTTAAAAGGTGTAGTTATATTATAATCAAATGGAACAAATACTGGTGAATTTACTTGATAAATATTTCCATTTTCTAAGTCGGAAACTATTGCAGCGGAATAGTCGTCGGAAAGTGTAAAATATGTAGGACTATGGATTGCAAGTCCTATTCTCACGATGTCATTTGGTTTGTAAATGGCTCCAATCTTTAAATTAATTCCACTACCTGTAGTTTTTAATCTCGTATTTAAAGTGAAAGAATTAAAATAAGGAATTGTATCGGTAACATCGTCTTCTTTCCATGTTACATTCTCTTCATAATGAACTGTATTAAGTCCAAACGTTGCACCCAAAAATAATTTATTATCGTAGTTTGTGCCAAATGAAAAATCCCATTCTCCTTGTCCACCTCTTGTTGTAATAGTTCTACTTTGTCGTTCACCAGCAAATGGAGTTGCATTGTTAAAATAATGAAATTGATTGTTGGGATTAATGGTATCTATCAAAAATGTTTGCCATGCTAGATTTACATCAAATGCATAAGCATTTGTATTGGAAATGTTTTCTGGAGTCGTTCCATCATAATTTAGCTGCTCAATATAATTGTCGATTAGCGAGCTTGTAGAATTTATTGATGATGCTTTACTTCTACCACTAAAGTCATTAAGTTTATTGTATCCAATACCAAATGCCCACGACTTGAAATGAATGCTCTTTTCGCTTTCACCTACGAACACCGCTCCAAAATTTCCAAAAGCAAATTTGAAATAATTATCTCTTTTACTAGCATTATTAAATTCAGTGTCATTAGTTCTATTTGAAAATAATGGACTCACAGTAAATTCAGAGTGACGATATAAACCAATTCCTCCAGGATTAGAACTCAAGCAACTGAAATCAGCTCCTAATGCACCAAACGAATTTCCCATTGCTAATGATCGTGAAGTACTTCCATAATTCAACATTCCGTATCTTAAAACATCTGCATCGTTTTGTGCAATTACTAATGATGTTGAAGTGACTAAAAATAGAATGCTAAAAAGTTTTTTCCAATTCATAAATAAAGAATTTAAAATTATTGTCAAAAGCCTACAACCAATTAATCAGCTGTAGGCTTTTGTGTGTCTATTACAATTAACGATTACGTTGACGACCTTCAGGAGCT
>JAYVOC010000221.1:0-4337 GCA_043758125.1 Bacteroidota bacterium
GCGATTATTCAATTCAATCTTTATGGTATTTTTCAAAAACTAAAGTTCCTTTTTAATCGTTTATTAAGGTAAACACATGAAAAAAATACTTCTAACCGCCGTACTCATAGTTGAATTTTTATTGAATGGTTTCTCTCAAAACCAGCAAAAGAAAGCTCCTAATACCGTTAATACGTCGCTTACGAAAAAGGTTATTATTTTGATGGATAAAATTGTTAAATCCGACGAGGAATGGAAAAGTCAATTATCCCTGGAATCATATCATGTTACCCGAAATGCTGGTACCGAAACTGCATATACTGGTATGTATTGGGATAATCATGAAAAGGGATTATATTCATGTATCTGTTGTGGGCAACCATTATTTTTATCGAATACTAAGTTTGATTCTGGAACGGGTTGGCCTAGTTTCTTTAAAACTATCGATAAAAGAAGCGTTACCGAAAATAGAGATACTGCCTATGGCATGGAGCGTGTGGAGGTTATTTGTAGTAGATGCAATGCTCATCTAGGTCATGTTTTTGAAGATGGACCAGCTCCTACGCATTTGCGATATTGTATGAACTCTGTAGCCTTAAAATTCGAGAAAGGGAATTTCACCGTGAAATAAAATTTTTTAAAACTAAATGTAAAATCAATATCCAAACTATTATTTTTACTTTAGATAAAATTTAAATTTCCTTTATTATCTCTCCTCTATAGAAAATTAATTCTTAATCCGATAACTATCGAATCTGCATTTTGCATTCTACATTTTACATTCTGCATTTTGAATTCTGAATTCTGCATTCTACATTCTGCATTTTGCATTTTAAATTCTGCATTGTGAATTGTGCATTGTGAATTCTGAATTCTGCATTTTAAATTCTGCATTCTGCATTCTGCATTGTGAATTGTGCATTTTAAATTCTGCATTCTGCATTCTGCATTGTGAATTGTGCATTATAAATTATAAATTGTGCATTCTTTAAAACGGATATCCAATACCAAAATTAATTACTGTATCCTTAATTTTTTGATCTTGATAAACCCAACTATTACCATTTGGTTTAGTCGGATCTTTCATCCGCAATGCACCATCTAAGCGAATTATAAAAAAAGTAAAATCGAATCGAATTCCTAATCCGCTACCAATAGCAATTTCATCAGCGAAAGCATTGAATTCAAAAGCGCCACCTGGACGTTCATCTAATTTCCGTATTAGCCAAACATTTCCAGCATCAGTAAATAGTGCTCCTTTAAGTTTTCTGTAAATCTCAAATCGATATTCTAAGTTCGCAGTTAATTTTAATTCTCCAAACCTTTCAAAGGCATCAATCGCTTTCGATGATCCTGGTCCAATAGAACGTGATCGCCATGCACGTATATCATTCGGGCCACCAGAAAAGAAACTTTTCTCAAATGGCATCCTTAAAGAATTTCCATACGCATATCCTAATCCTGAAGCTGCACGTAACACCAATAAATTGGAATTTCGAATAACAATATAATGACGGTAATCTAAATCAGGTCTTACATATTGAGCATAATTAACATTAAAAATTTTTGAGCTATTTGTAAATAAATTAATACTGTTTCCTGCTAACTCAAAATTAATTCGGAAGTAGGAATAATGTTTCGATTTATTTAATTCTTGATTGCTATAAATTAATGATGTTCTACCATCAGCAATCAATTGATCTTGGTATCCTAATAAAATATTAACATCTCTTAATTCTACAAGTTGTTTTTCAAATGCAGGATCTAATTTTACTTTTAAAAAGTTTACCTCAGCAGGATACAAATAAAGTCGCGTATATTTTCCATAACGCGCACTCCAATAAAATGATAAATTCGCTAACTGCCTAAAATATTCCGGGCGATTTTGAATATTATATCCAGTATTGAATGCTGTATTTTTATTGCTAATTTTTCTGTTGTTTAAATCAAATCCTAAAAATCGTGGAAATGTTAATGTCATGTCAGGGCCGATTTCATAAGCATTAAAAAATGGAATTTGACGTAAACTTTGATAAGTTGTATCGCTAAAATTACGTTGCAATTCAAGCCCTCCTTTTACGCGGAGATCGAGTGATTCTGCTCCACGAAATACATTTTTGTTTTTATAGGTAACATTACCTGCTATTCCTAAATTGCCGCCACTATTTGTTAATTCAGCTTCTAATTTGTATTCCTGACGAGGAGAAGGTGAAAGTAAAATGTTACATCGTAATGGAATATTTTTTAAACTCTCAGAAGTGCCAAGCGGTTCAAATTTAATGTTGATAAATTTAAAAACCGATAGATCACCCAACCTTCTATACGTGAGATCTAAATTAGATTGTGAAAATAATGAGTCAGGAAAAATAAATATCTGTTCTAATAAACGTTTTGGCTTGTAAAGAAATTCCTTTTTATTATTTGATAAAAATTTATAATCATTAATTGTTATTGTGTCTTGTGTTGATTGACTCTTATAAAGTATCGGATCATAATCCATCTCGATAAATACTTCCTCAATGGTGCTTTTGCGATGTTCTTGCGTGGAATCACTTATCACTAATGTGTCTCGTTGAATATTTTGAGGATTACCAATCGTCATGTAAATATTAACACTATTTGATTTTAATCCTGAATCAATTTTATAAGTAATGTATTGCGGACTAAAAAAATAATAACCATGATTTCGCAAATTACTGCTTATACGATCTCTTTCTAATTGCAAAATCGTTGACGAATAAATTACGCCTTCAGTAATTAAAGTTTGGCTCGAATCTTTAAATACTTCTTCACGCAAAAGCGTATCTGGAATTGAATAAAATAATTTATGAAAACGATATGGAGTACCTCCTGAAATAAAATAATACACTATACAAGTGGTTTTTCTTCTTACAATTGAATCTCTAACAACAGCATTAAAATAACCGTTGTTCTGCATAAATATTTCTAGTTGTTGTCTGCTTTTAAGTGTCAAACCTGTATCAAGCAAAACGGGCTCTTCTCCAACAGCAGTTTTCAGGTATTTCTTAAATCGTGTTTCTTTTCCTCTATTGGCTAAAAAATAAACGCCTAAATGAAATCGGAAAACAAAAAGGATTCTTCTATTTGGCTTTTGTTTAATGATACTGGTGAAATTTTCTCTGAATTCGGGATGGTCGGATTTAATGATATTTTTGTCGAGCAGAAACTCATCATGGGGAATATTCCTTAATACGCCGCATCCTGATCCGAAAATGGAAATCAGGATTATCAAAAATAAATTAAATCTCGCCTTTTGTGTCGTCATAAGGGGCATGTAAAAGTACAATTCTCTTTCATTCCTTCTCATCCAATGGCATCACGATCCACAATTAGTTTTGTTCGCTCTTTACAGCAACGAAAATTCCGTCAGCAGGAGGCATGTTTCATCGTAGAAGGACCAAAACTCCTGTTGGAATTGTTGAACTCATCGTATGCAATTCAACATATTTACGCTTTAAGCGGATGGGAAATTCCACTATTAGCTAAGGAATATCCGATAGAAATAATTTCAGAAAAAGAATTGGAGCAGATATCTGCATTGCAAACTCCTAATAAAGTTTTGGCAGTTGTTAAAATCCCTGAAGCTCATCAATTCATAGCTCCTACGGAAGGTTTACATCTATTGATTGATCAATTACAAGATCCTGGAAATTTGGGTACAATCATTCGTATTGCTGATTGGTTTGGATTCCAGTCGGTTATATGTTCGCCTGATACCGTTGAATGTTATAATCCAAAGGTTGTTCAAGCTACAATGGGAAGTTTGTTTCGGATTCCAATTAATTATCATCCTCTTGCTGATTTGCTCATTAAAAATGCTTCTACTGTGAAGTTGAGTGTTTATGCTACCTTACTTGAAGGAGAAAATCTGTATGATCATCACTTATCGAAGGATGCATTTATTGTGATGGGAAATGAAAGTAGAGGTATGAGCCCTTTATTGTTGCCTTTTATTAATCATGCGATACGGATTCCAGAAGGAAAAAAAAATGTTCCAATAGCTGAATCGCTAAACGTAGGAATTGCTACGGGAATTATCTGTGCAGAATTTCGCCGGCAGTTTCCAGCATAAAAAAACCCTCCGGTTAGAGAGGGCTTTCACTGTGTTTCTGATTGATTCTTTAGTTGAGCTTCGTAGGAACTACCATCTTAAATTCTGGGATCTTTACGAAAAAAAGCTTCTTATCCATTTGTCGTTCCATTAAATAGGTGCCGAACATTTTGCCAATTTCTGTATTGAGATTACATCCTGAAACATAACGGTATGTTTCGCCTGGTGCGAGATACGGCTGTTCTCCAACAACACCTTCTCCTTCAACCTCACGACGAGTATTGTC
>JAYVOC010000222.1:0-26413 GCA_043758125.1 Bacteroidota bacterium
CAAAAAGCACATTGCTGTTGTTGGTAGCTGCATTAATTGGCGATGATTGGAGAAAGGTATATGATACAGCATTAATTGAAAATTATCGATTTCTAAGCTATGGTGATAGTTCTCTGCTTTTTAAATCTGAATAATTTATTTGCGAAAGTTTTTATAATATTACTCTGCTATTTTAATGATTTTTCCAGTAAGTAATTGTTGTGTTGATTTCAATCGATATAAGTAAGTTCCACTTTTGAATTTCGCAATATCCAACTCCATATTTGAAGCAATTATTTTTTGTTCTAATACGAGTTTCCCTTCCAATGAATACAATTGAAAGTCGAATGTTTCGCTATTATTTTTTTTGATAATGATTTTATCATTTACCATAGTAGAAATGTTTATAGATGCGTTATCAGAAATATTTGGCAACCCTGTTAAAACACCTATGGTGCCTGTTGTACTACTATTTTGAGCGTAAATTCCTCTGTCGTTTCTATCATCTTCCCACACACAAACAACTTGACCGTTTTTAAAATCACTGCATGATGCATTTGTTTTATTACTAATTGCTGATGAAATGGAAATTCCTGCCCAAGTTAACAAACCAGTATAATCCATCTTTAAACCACGCATCTGGTTATTTCCAAAAGTTCCTTGACTATATAATGTAATAAAACCATCACCTGCATCCGACCAATCATACGGCTCAGCATAAAGTGTACTTGATAAAGGAATAAGTAGCGACCCATTTGTAGTAAATTGCGCTACACCAGCTGTATCTAATGATTGACCATAAACTCCAGAAAGTGACTGACCCGAATCCAATACTTTCAACAAAACATAGATATGATTATCCGCACTTCTAAATGTTAATTTTCTAATATTTTTATTGTTCGTTGATAAGGCAGAAACTTCTTTACCATTGGTTGTCCATGCGAGTGAACCATTGGACCTTATATGCTGAACAAATACATCATTTTGAAATGGGTTACCAGGAGTGCCAGTGTCAAATCCAACATAACAACCATCATTATTATCACTAATTACTTTTGGTATTGCAGCAAAGCCAGTAGTATAGGATGATACTGTAATATTTGTTGGCCAAATCGGCACTCCATTTATATCAAATTGTTGAGCCTTTATTGTACTTACTCCTAAACCAGTTCCTGTTTCTAAAATAAAAACAATAATAAATTGCTCATTTGATATGCCTAGAACTGTTGGTCGGCTATATTTTAATGCTCCTGATATAATTTTAGGTGTTGACCAAGTTAAAATTCCAGTTGAACTTATCTTTTGATAAGGAACGGATTTCCAATTTCCTGACCCGCTTGCATTCCATGAGATTACTACATCATTATTTGATAGAATTCCAATTTTAGGAGCAAGTTCAGTAGTAGCCGTATCCAAATGTAAAGTGATTCCATTTACTCCCCATAATTCATTTCCTGTAGTATCAATTTTGTAAGCATAAATACCAAGATTTCCACTTCGCTGGTCTTGAAAAGCAAGTATGACATTCCCTTGAAGATCAATTTTCAAATCATATCTGTACAATGCTGTATTTTGTGGGTGATTACTTATTAATAAACCTGAATTTCCAAATAATTTATTTCCAAGACTGTCCAATAATTGCAATTTCATTAAATAACCGCTTGTAGAATTTTCGAAATAAGATATGAAAGTTTTACCATCGATTGTGTTCGCTTGAAGAGGGGTTGCTTCTTCATAAACTGGTATATCACTTATAACTGTATTTATTAAACTATTTGACGACCACTGTGCAATACAGTTGTAATTTATTGTCGTAATTAAAAGTAGACTTAAGATGAAGACAGCATTATTTTTCATTGGAATTATTATTGGAAGTTAGATGTATTTTTTGGCATTATGAGAAAGAGCTTAATCAGGTAAAACTATAAAAAAAACGACTACAAGTTGTAAAATGTATTTTGTTAAATCGATGTTCTCAAATAAAATTAAGTATTTTTGTGTTTCAAAATTTAAAAGTACTTATTATGTTGAAAATTTCCTTGTCAGTAATTTGCTTAATGATATTAATTACTTTTAATAGTTGTAAACCTTCCATGTATACTCCTACCGCTAGTTTAGAGAATACTTCATCTTCTCTCGAAACTTTAACCGAAGGAAGAAGTATTTACATGAACAAATGTGGTGAATGTCATCGTTTGCATCGACCGTCTCAATATTCATCCTCCGAGTGGAGACATAATGTTGATAAAATGCAAAAACGAGCTCATATTTCAGATACGGAAAAGGAGATGGTTTATCAATATTTAATATCCTATCCTAAAAAGAAATCAAACTAATTTTATTCTTTTAATTATTTACCAATCTCCTAAAAATTCATCTATATTTCGTCTATCTTTCTTTGTTGGGCGTCCTGCTCCACTTTTTATATCCCAAGATGCGAGTGCAGCTTGATGTAATTTTAGCCGATCAAGTTCTTCAATTGGAGTAATGTCTTCGCAAAAATCTTTTACCATTGAAGCTCCCATTCTTTTTTCCTGAAGTTGAAGTACTTTTACTGATTGATGCCAAGGACCTCTATGAAGTTGAATGATTTCTCCTTGCTTTATCATTCTGCTGGCTTTTACTTCAAGTATTCCAATTTTTATTCTTCCTTTTTCACAAGCTTCTGCAGCTAAACTTCTTGTTTTATAGAGACGAACTGCCCACATCCATTTGTCAATTCTAATTTTATCAGTTTGATTTGTCATTTCTTAAAAAATAATGAAATGTACTACGGAAGTATAATACATTTAATTGCTATTTTATGGTTGCAATTTCGTAATATTTTTCTAATAATCTTATTTCCGATATTCATTATTGAATTTTTATTTTTAAGTGTATTAACCTTTCATCTTTTAAACCTATTAAAATAAGAAATATAGTGAATTCCAATTTAAATCCGTTTTTTATATGATCGATCCAATTCCTTTTGTAGTTTCGTGGTAACACTAACTAACAGATGAAATTTCCATCCATAAAAAACTTAGAACAAGAATTTACTCGCACTTTCAAGCGATTTCCATTAGCATTGCTATGCTCAATATTTGCAACTTATGTTTGTTGTTCATTTATTAGTAATAATAAATTCGCTGCAGAAAATGTAATGATTCATTTATTAATGACTATCTATTTAGGAATGCTAAGTTTTGTAAGTATTACTTTGTTTTTTAATCGATATACAATTCGTGAATCAACTCAATGGATTATAAATCTCATAATTGTTGGATTGATGATTGTTTATTTTAAGAGGTTGCCCGATGAAGAAATATCAATGATTGTAATGGCTCAGTTTTTTATTTTAACGTTGGCAGCTCATCTTTCAGTTGCGTTTTCACCTTACTTGGTGACTTTAGAAATCAATGGGTTTTGGCAATATAATAAAACACTTTTTATTCGATTTATTACAACAACGCTATATTCATCAGTTTTATATATTGGATTATCACTCGCGCTTTTAGCAATTGATAATTTGTTTGATGTTAATATCCCTGATAAAACCTACGGTTACTTAGCTTGTTTGATTGGCATCGTTTTTAATACTTGGTTTTTTTTGGCAGGCATCCCTGAAAATATTCAACAACTAGAAATTAACCAAGATTACCCCAAGGGTTTACGTGTTTTTACACAATTTGTATTATTGCCTTTAGTTACAATTTACCTCGTAATTTTATATACCTACACAGCAAAAATCTTAATTACTATGCTCTGGCCGCATGGTTGGGTTTCTTATTTGATTATTGGATTTTCTACTGCAGGAATTTTAGCATTGTTATTAGTTTGGCCATTGCGTGAAGATGAAAATCATAAATGGATTAGCAATTATACAAAGGGATTCTTCATGGCGTTATTTCCACTAATTGTACTGTTGTTTTTTGCGATAGGCCGACGTGTTGTTGAATACGGAATTACTGAAAATCGATATTTTATTATTGCACTAGCAATTTGGTTATTTGCAAATGCAATCTATTTCTTGGTCAGTAAACGTAAAAATATTAAAGTAATTCCGATGAGTCTTTTTGTGGTTGCACTTCTTTCTGGTTTTGGTCCAATAAGTGGCTTTTCTATTAGTGAACGAAGTCAAATAAATCGATTAGAAAAGATACTCATTAAAAATAATATCCTAGAAAATGGAAAGGTGAAGCGTTCTAAAAATAAAATTTCCTCCGACGATCAAATAGCGATTAGTTCCATTATTTATTATATTACAATTGCACACTCTTACAAAGATTTACAACCCTATTTTAATCAAAATTTGGATTCTTTAATTCATCCAGAAAAAAGTAACTATATTTTCAAACCTGTTGCCATTATGGAGTTAATGGGTTTAGAATACAATCTTTCTAAAACTGATTATAGTGAAAATCCCCATGGGTATCCAAACTATCATTATAGTTCTCAGACTCAAAATTATTTAAACGTTACAGGTTATGATTTTGAATTTCCAATAAAAATTTACTGTTACAATGAATCTGGCGATCGTAAATTTTCTAATAAAGTACTTTTAGATAGTATCCCTTTTAATTGGGATTATAAAAAAGGAGATTGGTTTGTCACTCTGAAATATGGCTCGGATTCTACCTTGAAAATTGATCTAACTCCTTTGCTTTTTCAACTAAAAAGAATAAATGGGATGGAAAGTTATGAGGTTAGTCCAAATTTAATGACAATCGATTTCGCTAATGAAACAATGTCAGGACGGTTCATTATTCAGGATATTAATGCCGAAATTAGCCATGATTCCACTCGATTGGAACTAAACTCACTAGAAGCCGAAATTCTTTTAAAGGTTGGTTTTAGAAAATGACCGTTTATTAAAATTGATTTCATTACCTTTAGTCTCCCAATAATCGATTATTTAGTCATTAATTTACTATCAGCAATTTAACCTTATCAACACTATGAATAAAAACTTTACAAAACTATTAAGCATTATTTTAACAGTCATATTGATGCTTTCGATTAATAATAAATCGAATGCCGCAACGGGTGATACAACAGTTGTTACTGCTCAAAATGCAGTGCACATGAGTTCTCATGGAAATTATAATGCTTGGGCTCTATTTCCTGATTCAACAAAAAAATATGGTAAAGTTATTTTGAAATATCGAATAGGTTGTCCCAATCAGGCTTGTTCATCTTGGGATTATACTACACAGCTTTTTGCTGAAGTTCCTACTGGTGCATGGGATAGCACGGTAATTCATTATCCAGATTTTCAAGTTAATGGTGCACCGATTGATACTTTCAGATATAATAATTCATTAACATATACCACTTACTTCAATAGTACGCTCAATGCGATGGATTCTTTTCCAGCAACCCGACTAACTATTCAATATTTCGGTGACCCGCAAAATCCGACTACGATAACTTCAACTAGTTTAGTTTATCCAGGAAATTATTACAATTATATTTATAATTCCAGTGGTGCTATCATAGATTCTAGCTATGTAGGTTTTAGCACTACTATGATTGTAAATCCACACAATGTTTATACTCCTTTTAAAGTTATTGAACCGTTTGAATTAGCAAGAGTAATGACGCCTTACGGAAGTACTTATTCTTCTACGTGGGGTCGTGATTTTTTTTATGATCTAACTGATTATGCAATCCTACTTCATGATAGCATCAATATGAGAATTTTTTATGATGGTTGGTCTGATGGGTTTGCAGCTTCTGTAACATTTTATTTTATCGAAGGTACTCCTCCAAGAAATGTGAAACGTGTTAGAAATATTTACCCGGATGCATTTTATGCGATTGGCAATACTGCTGATCCTGTAGAAAATCATCTTATTTTAAAAACTTTTGATATTACTCCTGATGAGCACATGGCGTTAATCAGAATTACACCATCTGGTCATGGTGCAGGAACACAAAATTGTGCTGAGTTTTGCTCAAAAAGTTATAAGCTTTTAATAAATGGAACACAACGATTTACTCAAGCAATTTGGAGATCTGATTGTGGTTTAAATCCTTTACTTGCACAAAATGGAACATGGATTTATGATCGTGCTAATTGGTGTCCTGGCGAAAAAACCTTGCGTAAGGATCATGAGTTAACACCATATATTACTCCTGGAAGTCCGATAACAATCGATTTAAATTTAGATACATATACAAATTCTGTTTCTGGTCAAAATCCAGGATTTTATATTGATTCACATTTGATAACGTATGACTCAATAAATTTTGCTTACAATGCTGCAATTGAAGAAATCGTTGCACCAAACGCCGATATTGATCACTCTCGCATAAATCCAATTTGTAAAAACCCTATTGTTGTTTTGAAAAATTATGGATCACAAACACTAACTTCTTGTACCATTAATTATGGCATTAAAGGCGGAACAGTACAGTCATATAATTGGACTGGAAGCCTTGCATTTAATCAAACCGCAACTGTTTCACTTGGTAGTATCTCTTTTGGAAGTAGCACTGGTACACCTGACGTTTTTCAGGCATGGACAAGTAATCCAAATGGAAATGCAGATCAATATGCATACAACGATACGTTGAAATCTTCAATAGGCTTTACCTCAATGATGCCATCTCAATTTATTGTCTATTGGAAAACGAACTTGGCTTATACTCAAACTACGTATCAATTAAAGGACGATGCTGGTAATGTAGTTTATTCAAATTCTACACTAATCGCTTCACATATTTATAGAGATACTGTTAACTTAACTCCTGGTTGTTATGAGTTAAAATTTACTGATACTGGTAAAGATGGTTTGAATTTTCCTTACAATTCTTCAGGAGCTGGTTTTATGCAATTGAAGAAATCTGATGGAACATTCGCGACGTTAAAAACGTTAGAAGCAAATTTCGGAACTTCCCTTGTTTATAATTTCACCGTTGGTTTTGTAACAGGTGTTGAAGAGAAGATGGAGAATGCAATTTTCCAAATAGCTCCTAACCCTACAAAAGGAAACTTTACAATCAATTTAATTCTTCTCAAAAAGGAAGATGTTCAAATCCTCGTTTTAAATCAATTGGGACAAACAATAAGTACAATCAATAAACCAGAGTTCTATCAGGATTTTATTGAGATGAATCTAGAAGGTAAGCCAGCTGGAATGTATTATGTTGTTGTGAAATCAAAATCAACTTTGATCACTAAAAAATTAATTATCGAATAAAATTACTTATTACTAATTGGAAATGGGGAAGCAGTAATGTTTTCCCATTTTTTTTGGATATAATTGATATTAGCTTACGATAATTCCAATTATTCCGCCAGTAATTATCGCAACCATTTTATATAAATTAAAACGATGATTACTGCTCGATTCAAAGAGGATAGTTGTACTGATATGTAAAAATATTCCAATAACAATTGCCATCATTTTATCAAACCACGCTGAATAATCTGATAACATATTTCCTCCAATAAAATTACTTGAGAAAGCACCTAAAGGAGCCATTATTGCAAATAAAATTAAATATGTTATGACTTTTGTTTTAGTAATTCCCGAAGCAACTAACATGCTCACAAGCGCAAATGCAACTGGTAAGTGGTGAAGTATAATTCCAATTAAAAGTGATCGATCATTTGATCCGCTAGCTAATTTACCTGCAAGTGGCATTCCTTCTAACAAGCTATGTAAACACAAACTCAACATCATTGTTGTTGGGAAAACACCTTTATGATCATGATGAATGTGCATGTGACCATGTTCAATTCCTTCTGAGAAAAACTCCATGATGATCTGAAGAAAAAAACCAATCATGATCCAAACGCCAATGGATGCAGAATTATTTTTATATACTTCAGGCATCAAATGCAATACTGTTAAGGCAAAAAGAAATGCACCTGAAAATGATAAAATTAATTTTAAAAAATTAGGTCCAGGATTTTTAATGATGAAATAGGCTATTCCACCCATCATCACACTGGAAAATAATAAAACATAATCTATTAATTGCATATTATAATTTTCGTGCTACAATTATTAATCGTGTAGAATTTATATTGTCAAATGGATGTAAATCATAATCACCATAATATTCAAGTAACGATAATCCCGATTTAATAAGAAACTGATGAAGGTCTTCTAGATGCAATGTTCTAACTTCTTCGTGAAAAGTATGCTGTTTTCCTTCAGCATCAAAGCTTATATCTTTAACAATAAATCCTCGTTCAACTTTCTTTTGAATTTTAAATGTAATTCCATCAATTGTTTTAGTTTGCTCAGGTATTAATTCATTTAGCGCTTTGTGTGCATTAAAAAAATCTAATACAAAATATCCACCTTTAACTAAACCTTTTGCAGCTGCTTGTATGACCAATTCATTTTCATAATCTTTTTCAAAATATCCAAAGCTTGTAAATAGATTCATCACAGCATCAAAATAATTTACCCTTACAACTTGACGCATATCGTGCTCGTAAAATTCTAATGTTTCACTTTCAAATTGCTTACAATATTGAATATTACATTCTGATAAATCAACGCCAACTACTTTAAAACCTCTTTCGTTTAAATAACGTGAGTGTCTGCCTTTTCCACATGCTAAGTCTAAAACATTTGAACCTTTAGGAAGATGTAGTCGCTCTAATAAATGTTGGATAAATAACTGCGCTTCATCACGGTCACGATTACTGTAAAGGATGTGATAGTAGGGAGAATCAAACCATGACTCAAACCAATTCGGTTTCATTTCTGGATTCATTAGGCGAGAATCTTAGTTTGTGATATTTTTTATGTGATGTAAGAAAACTGTTCTCACCAAATCTTTCATGTGTTGAAGTTATCTGCTCTTAAGCAATTCCAATTATCTTGTAGTGATATCACTATTTTTCTCTTACTTTTTAATAGTATGCGAAGATATTCTTAAATGAAATTACAAATTCGTATATTTTCAATAATTAGCTTTTATTGTGTTTAACCAAGTAATGTGTGTGGTTCAACTTATTCAAAATTAACAAAATAGAGGATATCTAGTTGAATTGTTTTTGTAAATTGAGAGAGGAATATAATTCGAACCAATTAAAGTTCATCGTTGCAATCAACCTAGTACAATGCATTATCAATTTTACTCATAAGCAAAATAAATGATCATTACAGCAAGTTTAGCAGTTTCATATTACTTCACACTTTAAATGATAAATGGAAATTTATTAATGTTCCTAAGTAGTTCCTCACGATGATTTTCTTTTTTCATTTTATCTCCTGTTATATGGAGCATTTAAGTGAATAATCTTTAATTTTGACAATACTTTTTAGTAAAACTATGGGCAAGGGTAGAAATCCACTTCATATTCGAATTCGTAAAAACCGACGAACTCCACCGGGGGCCGCACCTGGGTCTATTAACCTCGCTGAAGATGCTAACAAGCCTCGTCTCTCTATTACCTCTTTTGGCCCTGATGATTTATTTGAATTGCCTGTACAATCGTTAGCTGACATTAATAATCGGATTAAGCAATACCCATCTTTAGTACACTGGATAGAAATAAGAGGTTTTGGGGATAAGAAACTCTTAGAGGAGATCTGCACTGAATTCGATATTCATCGTTTAGAAATTGAGGATGTAATTAATACGTACCAACGGCCAAAATTGGAAGAACATTTCGGACACTTATTTTTAATTACACGAATGCTTAGCCATCTTAAAGAAGGTGGTTTGCAAAATGATCAATTGTCACTGTTTCTTTCTAACAAGGTAGTGATTACGATGCAAGAACAATATGACGATTTTTTCGAGCCCGTTCGTACACGAATAAGAGCTGGTAAAGGAAGTTTAAGAAATAATGGTGCGGATTATTTAACGTATACTTTGCTAGATTCAATTGTCGATATTTATTTTCCAATTCTTGAAGCAATTGGCGAACATCTCGATCTGTTAGAAGATGAATTGTTTGATAAACCAACTCGTGTATCATTACAAAAAATACAAGTAATAAAAAGAGAATTGATTGTTTTTAGAAGAACAATTTTTGCCGAACGTGATAAAATAAACGATTTGCTTCGGACACATACTGTTTACATCAGTGATCAAACAAAATTATATTTAAGAGATACTTACGATCATATTATTCAAGTGATGGATCTTGTTGAAAGTTACAAAGAAATTACCGCTTCGTTAATGGATATTTATCTTTCTAGCGTAAGTAATCGGATGAATCAAATTATGAAAGTGCTTGCAGTGATTTCTACAATCTTTATTCCTTTAACATTTATTGTTGGCGTTTACGGAATGAATTTTTCAACAGTTGATCCTATAACTGGTAAGATTTTACCTCTCAATATGCCAGAATTGTATTCACCTTATGGATATACGTATGTATGGATTTTCATGGTGATTCTTGTTGCGATTCAATTGATTATTTTTTGGCGTAAAGGTTGGCTTGAAAAAACATGAGTTTAACAGAAAATATAAATTTTCAGTTTGTTGATGTTATATTACCACTTGCATTACCAAATTTATATACCTATGAAGTTCCGGAGCAACTAATAGGAAAGCTTTCACTAGGGCAACGCATAGTTGTACAATTTGGAGCTCAAAAAGTGTATGCAGCATTAATTTTTAAATTGCATAATAATGCTCCATCAGCGTATGGAATAAAAACTTTAATTGAAGTTATTGATGAAGCTCCTATCATCAATGAATTGCAATTTCGTTTATGGAAATGGATTGCCGATTATTACCTCTGTACTTTGGGAGAAGTGATGTTGGCAGGTTTGCCTTCTGCATTGCGATTACAAAGCGAAACTAAAATAATTCGAAATCCTGATTTTACTGGAGAAACATCTTCTTTAAGTGATCGTGAATTTTTAGTTTGGGAAGCACTTGAATTGAAACCTGAATTATCAATTCAAGAGATAAGTAAAATACTTTCACTAAAACATGTAATGCCAGTAATTCGAAATTTGATTTCTAATCAAGTTGTTTTAGTGCAAGAGGAGATGAATGAAAAGTATAAACCTCGGTATATCGATTTAGTCAGTTTACACGATGACGCAAAATCCGATGAACAACTTGCTGAACACATAAATAAATTAGAAAAACGTGCTCCCAAACAAGTGGATTTGTTAATCGCATATTTAAAAATTAGTAAAGATTTAGAACAAAATACAATTTCAAAAAGTTATTTGTTAAAAAAAGCAAATGCTCCAGCTACTGTTTTAATTCAACTTGTAAAGAAAAATATATTTGTTCTTACTAAACAGCAAAGTGATCGATTACCTGTTTACAATGGACCATTAATTGAACCGAAAAAATTAAATGCTTTTCAATTACAATCATTAACGGAAATAAAGTACGCTTTTGATGAAGGAAAAGTTACAATGCTGCACGGTGTTACTTCTTCAGGTAAAACAGAAATTTATATTCATCTTATCGAAGACGTATTGAAGGAAGGAAAACAAGTATTATATCTTTTACCTGAAATCGCATTGACAACGCAAGTGATTAATCGTTTGTTAAAACATTTTGGTAACCGTTTACTTATTTATCACTCGAGGTTTAATGAACAAGAAAGGGTAGAGGTTTGGAATAAAATATTAGATGATAATTTATTACCTGAAAAGCAAGGGGGAAAAATTATTATCGGCGCTCGTTCAGCTGTGTTTTTGCCTTTTACTAAACTCGGTTTAATTATCATTGATGAAGAGCATGATAACTCCTACAAGCAAGTAGATCCTTCACCACGTTATAATGCACGAGATGCAGCTGTTGTACTAGCCTCTCAACAAGATGCAAGAATACTTTTAGGAACTGCAACACCATCTTTAGAATCTTATTTTAATGCGCTGTCAGGGAAGTATGCTTTAGTAACATTAGATAAACGACATGCTGATTTAGAAATGCCTGAAGTGTTTTTAATAGACGTAAAAGAAGCAAGAAAAAGAAAATTAGTAAATGGAAATTTCTCTGTAGCATTAGTTGATCAAATTAAAGAGACAATTCAACAAAAGCAACAAGTGATTTTATTTCAAAATAGAAGAGGGTTTGCGCCATTTTTAGAATGTGCAAATTGTTCATGGGTTCCATTGTGTGTGAATTGTGATGTAGCACTTACGTATCATAAAAATAAGCATGAGCTAAGATGTCATTATTGTGGTTATTTAACAGATCTTCCTTCTAAATGCAATGGTTGTGGTGATCATGATTTACGTATGAAAGGTTATGGTACGGAGCGTATCGAAGAAGATTTACAATTGTTAATTCCTGAGGCAAGGATCGCTCGTTTGGATTATGATACTACAAGAAGCAAACTTGCATTCTCTAGAATTTTAACCGCTTTCGAAGAAGGTGAGATAGATGTTTTAGTAGGAACGCAAATGGTAACCAAAGGTCTGGATTTTGATCGTGTAAATCTTGTTGGAATTATTAATGCAGATTCTCTATTTCATTATCCTGATTTTCGTTCTCATGAAAGAGGATTTCAATTGCTAGCACAAGTTAGCGGAAGAGCAGGGCGTAAGCAATTTGGAAAAGTAATAATCCAAACTCATAATCCAGAATCTGTTGTTTTAAGTTATGTATTGAAGCATGATTTCAGAGGCTTTTATCAACATGAATTAATCGAGCGTTATAAATTTTCTTATCCGCCTTATTTTCGATTGATTGAAATTCGTTTAAAGCATAAAGACGAAAAAGAAATTGATCGCGCATCAAATGCTTTTGTTAAAGATTTAAAATTGGTTTTCGGAAATAGAGTACTAGGACCTACAATGCCAACGGTAATTCGTGTGAGAAATCTTTTTTTAAGAAACGTATTAATTAAGTTAGAAAAACAACTAAGTGTTGCAGAGGTCAAACGTAATCTCGCACTTGCAATTGATAAGTTTAAAGCCAATCCAGATAACCGTCGATTAATTATTCAAATCGATGTTGATCCAATGTAAATTATTAATTTTTAGTTCAATTCAACAAGTAGTTGAAAGTATAATAATCTTCCTACTTCCGGCCCACCATAAACTTCGAAATGCTTATTGTTTAATAAATTTGTCAACCCAATTTTAATTGTCGTTTTTGTTTCTGCAAATTTCTTATTAATCTGCGCATCCATTATTCCATAACTAGGAATATCTCCAGTAAACTGAGGAGAACCTTCAAATTTAAATCCTTGAACCCACTTATAATTGATATTAAATCCCCAATTTTTCCCAACTTTATTGATGATATCATTTCCTGCAAAACCAATATTGTATTTATTTTTTGGAGTGTTAAATGCTGGTATTAACGGATCATTTGATTGGTGTCGGTCTAATTCATTCCACGACCAATTTCCATTTATTGAAAACGATTGAGCGAAGTAATAATTAAAACCAAAGGAAGCACCCATTGTAGTTACTACATCATTTGAGTTAGAAGCAATTCGATATACATTGTTTAAAGTTATTGGTAAAGCTGCATTTGTTTGCACGTTAACATCAGCACCAATTCGATATCCAATAAAATCATGATAGGTGCTGTAATAATAATTCATATCCATATAAAGATGTTCAAATAGCGTAGTACGATAACCGGCTTCTATTGTTTTAACACGTTCAGGCCGAACAGGAGCTACATTAAAATATGCCAACGAATCTGGTGAAGAACTGTTAAAACTTTTAAGTAATGATTCTATTGTTACTAATGAATCAAATCCATTTAAATTTCCAAGCAACGTAGCGCGACCAACTTGATAAAACAAATATTGATCTTGCAAAGTTGGATTTCTGATTGCTGAACTAAAAGAAATACGAAATGTATGATTTTTAGATGGACTATAAATTCCTGAAAAAGCTGGTGAAACGAGATAATCAAAATTTTCATTTTTATCTAAACGAACAGTAGCATTAAGTTTTACTTTCTCTTTAAATAATTTTTTATCAACACCAGCATAAGCACCCCATTCTTCATTCGTTATTTTTCGTTGCATGGTATCACTGAAAATTGTACCGTTCGAATTTGGTAAGTACTTTCTGTAATTAGCTCCGGTAGTTAAATCGAAAACTTGCAAATTAAATTTGTATTCACCGTGAACATGCATCAACGCTGATTTATCATAAAAGCGTGAACCACCTTCTGAAAACGATTGACGAGTGGTGATACTTTTAAATGCAGTATCAAAGGCATAAGTTCCAGGTTCTAAAAATGCTTTGTAACCTAAAAGTGGATTACCAATACCATTTGCATAAGCTGCTGCAAGACTATGATATAATCTCATAGAATCAGGATATGTATTTATCAGAGTTGGGTTGATAGATAAAATATATTGTTGATACAAAGCCGAATAATTTGGTGATCCTGGTGATGGTGCTTGAGGCAATGCAGGATAGTTTGCTAAAGTAATTTTTGGTTTAATATATTTCGACCAATAAAAAGCATAATCTTGTGCCCATCTATCATCTGGTTTTGTTTCCCGTTGCAAAAGTAGGGATGTGAAAAATGCATCGTAAGATTTTCCAGCATCTTCTGTTGTCATATATGCACGAATAAAAAATTTATTAGGTTTACGGATTTCAATTCTATTTTGAAAAAATAAAATATCCTTTAGGCTATATCTATTGTCACCTTGATAAACGGTTGTTCCACTACCAAAATTAGATGAGTAAATTAATTCCGTCTCTTTTCGAATTTTATAATGAAACGCTGCATTTAATTTTATGTTTTTTGTATTGTAATCTACTAAATTAGGTTCAGCATAACCAGTTCGGTAAATAACTCCTAACCCAGGATAACTCGTTGGCCGACCCGAATAAGTAGCACCACCATTAAAATATTCATCACCATAAATATTTACAGCATCGTAGCCACCGGGATTAGTAATAGGATCTTTAGTTTGTGGTGTTGCCGAATAATTTTTTGCTTCCCAATCATGCGCTTTAAAAATGCATGCATTAAATTTCATTCCGAATTTATCTTGACCAGCTTTGTTTTTAAATACTACTGCATAGCGCATCGCAGTTTCTAATAAATCCCTTGATCCACTCTTTACAGATATCTCAAAACCAGGTTTTACAAATGGACTTCTGGTAGTCATACTTACAACTCCATTAAATGCATTCGGACCATAAAACGCTGAACTCGCTCCAACAACTAAATCTACTTTCAATAAATCTAACTCTGAACATCCAAGAAAATTTCCTAATGAAAAATTTAATCCCGGTGCTTGATTATCTACTCCATCAATAACCTGAAGAGAACGAACTGGTGACGTACTATTAAAGCCTCTCGTATTGATTACTTTGAACCCTAAACTTGCTGAAGTAAGATCAACACCTTTTAATGAACCTAATCCATCATAAAAATTTGCAGCAGGAGTTTGCTTAATGGCAATTATATCCATCGCTTCGACAGTAAGAGCCGATTCTCTTTGTTTTTCTGTTAATCTTGAGTCGGTAATATGTACTTCCTTTAATTGCATTTCATTATTCTCTAAAATAATATTTAGCTTTTTTGATGCATCCGTTACGATAATTTCCTGAGTTACATATCCTAAATAACTAACTACTAATGTTACTGGTAAATCAGTTTTTATTTCCAATGTAAAATTGCCATCAATATCTGCTGAAACTCCGTTTGTAGTACTCTTTACATTGATCGTAGCACCGATTAATCCTTCATTAGTAATTTTATCTCTAATGATGCCTTTAATGATTTGTTGAGCAAAAATAGTAGTGAATGAACCCGTCAGAATACTGCTTAGCATCAATATGCGAATTAAGAGATGTTTGTGTTGCATAGGGTTTTGTTGGATAACAAAAATAATGATTTGAGGATATGAAAGTAGTATTATCGAATAAAGATTAAAATTAATGACTTTGAACTCTCATTTTTACCAACTTTGTGATATGAAGAAAATGTATTTGATTGCCATGATAATCCTTTCTGTGTTATTCGCAGAAGCACAAAAAGCGCCCTATCAAATTTTTAATGGTGATACTATCAATAGGGTAGACGCAAAGGGATTGAAGCAAGGTGAGTGGCGTAAATATTATAGAACAGACACGCTTTACTCACGAACATTTTTTATAAATAATAAACCTGTAGGTGTTACCAAAACATGGTATGAGAGTGGAAAGATTAAGGGGATTGTAACATTTGAAAAGCCAGGACTGAAAGCACATGCTGTTAGTTACTATGAATCAGGAAAAGTACTTGCAAAAGGAAATTATATTGATCAGAAAAAAGATTCTACTTGGAATTTCTATTCTGAAAATGATGCGTTAAAATCAATTGAGAATTATAAAAATGGAATTGCAACAGGTAATTGGAAAGTGTTTTTTGAAGATGGAAAAATAGCTGAAGAAAAAAATTATCTCAACGGAAAGCGAGAAGGAAATTATCGTCAATTTAATGCGGATAGTGCAAGTACTTTGATTTTTGAAATGAATTATAAAAATGATCTTGAAGATGGTGTATTAAAACTATATCATCTTAATGGAAAAGTAAAAGAAACAGGTTCCTATATCAAAGGAGTTAAGGAAGGTGTTTGGATGGAATATGATGCAACTGGAGCTATCCTAAAAACAGAAATTTATAAGAATGGTATGCTAATGACGAAATAAAAAATCTTCCCTATGAAATTGGCATTACCTCACGATTTTTACCTTTAATATCTTTAAAAAATTCTTCAATCACTTTTCGATCTATTTCAAAATCACCAACAGGATAAAATGGCTTTTCCCAAAGTATACTTTTATGCTCATAATCTAATGCTACCATTACAATTGGAACTTTTGCTTTTACGGATATATGATAAAATCCTGTTTTCCATTTAGAAACATTTTTTCTCGTTCCTTCAGGTGCAATTGCAATAACAAATTGCTCTTCTTTATTGTAAAGAGCAACAACTTGGTCAACAAGATTACTGTGTTTGTCTCTGTCAACAGGAAATCCTCCCAGTCGTTTAAATAGCCATCCAAATGGTGGTTTGAATAATTCCTTTTTAGCTAAATAATTGGATGGGAATTTCATGATACTTCTTAAGGACAAACCAATTAAAAAATCCCAATTACTGCTATGCGGCGCAACAATAATTATATACTTTTTTAAATCACGCGGTACATCGCCAATAATTTTCCATCCTAATCTAAAAAAAAAGAATTTATAGAGAAACCGCATTAAGTTTATAAAATAAAATGTTTAACTATTTAGTCGACTATTTTGAAATAGGTCATTAATACTTTTTAACTGATACGAATATACTAAAAAAAAACGCCTCGTAATTTGAGGCGTTTTTTACTAGTAATAAAGAATTAAATTAATCAGTTACTACAACTAAATATTTAGAAGCTTTCCAGAATTTTTCTGGATCCGTAATTTCAATAGAGGTTACTTTGTCGTTCTCATGTTGAAGTTTATATGTTCCAGATGGATGTGTACTAATTAATTTAGCATCCTTCGTGTTTAACGTAATTGTTTTTGTACTGGTAACATCAATTTGAGTAAAGGCATCTTGATTAAAATCTGAAACAACCGACTTTTGTTTACCCATTCCTAAGAAACCACCTTGCTTTGTTAAAACTTTTTTATCACGTAATTGCTTGTATGTTCCAATTGTATAATAAGCTGTATTTAATTTTGAAGTTTTATCTTTTATCTCACTTAATTTTGTTGCATTATCCATTCTCACAGTATCAATTTCATTCTTCATTTCATTGATAGTCCCGTTCAATGCAAGAACATGTTCGTTCATGGCATTTATACTTGAATCTTTTGCTGCAAGTTGATTGTTTAAAGATGCAATTACTTTTTCTAATTCTCCAATCTTAATATTATTCTTGCGAATTCTTGATTGAAGATCGCCTAATTTCTTTTTATTTTGATCGATCATCTGACGAATTGCTTCGATGTCGTTCATGATTTTTGTTTTGGAATCTTGTGTAGCTTCCGGGTTGTTTGCTGTTGAACGATTTAACATCTCTTCCTGATGCGTCAATCCATCTATGTTTGTCTGAATTTCACTGATGTCTTGCATATAGCCATTGATGACTGAATCCTTAGCGTCATATTGTGCCATCAAACTATCGCGCTGATGATTCATTCGATCAACTTCAGCTTTGTAGTCAGGTCCGCAACTAGTTAATAAAATGCACATTCCTAATATGCCTAATAATTGTTTCATGATCAAGGTTATTTTTATTGTTAGTCAAAGATAAACATATTTTCGCCTACAAAAATTGTATTTTCACCCAAATTTCTTTCAACATACTGATTGTTAATATCTATTTGTTAAAGAAGTTCTATTAAATGATCATTATTTATATCGATTTAACTTGAGTCATTTCGCTTAAATTGTTGGTTATTAACTAATTGAATTTAAAAAAGTCAACATTGTTCTAAAACCTAAGCATTCTGGATTATTTTTATTTCGCTAGATAAATTAATTATCAATCTTTTATTAAGATGAATTAGGCTAAATAAGGATTCAAATAGTTAGAAGACATGAAAATTCTATTTCGAAAAGTATTTTGAAAATGGTTGTTTACAACCTAAACTTCTATTTATGATTTGCAAATACTGTTTCATCTTAATGATATTGTTTTTTAAAAATCAGCGTTAAGCTGAAAGCTTGGATTTAATTTGGAAAAAAGCTTCTCTCAGAGTTTGAGTTGATACATGTTTTAAGGAGCGTTTTTTAACTTTTATTAAAACGAAGGATCGTAATATCATTTAGTTTAATTTTCTGTTTCTTACTATGAAAATTCTAAATCTTTAATTTGTAATTCGCCACATAGTGGTCCCTTAGGGATAATTTATAATTTATTTTACCTTAAATCAACAACCTCAACGCCTGGGTATTTTACTTTATTAAAAGTAAAAAGATCATCAGTGACATTTACGTTAGGATTAAATTTAGCAATAGAGTAGGTGATGATATTTCCATCTTTATTAAAAACTTTTGCTTCCGTTACGTATTTATCTTTTTTATCAATGCTTAATTCAATTTTGAAAAATGCTTTTTTTGCATCTTCAGGAACCAATTGAATCATCTGAATTGTTTTTGTTCCCGATTTTTTTTCTGTAATAAATTTTGATTTGAATCCTCTTTCATACATCGTAAAAATAGTTGTTGGAGTAATGGCATTCGCATCAGTCTTTGCTTCACTTATTTGTACTTCATTCGATTCTTTTAAAAACGTCCACGAATTTTTTCCATCACTCATTACAGTTTGATCCTTCATCGCTAAATTAAATTGCGATCCTTTAATGGTGATTGAACCCGATTGATTCTCCGACTTCTTCGTCTTTTGATCTGCAATTACTAATTTAAAATCCGCGCTAAGTGATTTGTACGAACGGTATTTTGCAGAAACGCCCTTTAAAATTTCCTGAGCTTTAGCATCTGTTTGAGCAAATGTTTGACTAGTTAACAGAAGTAGCGCAATGGCTGTTGTAAGTAATCGTGTCATGTGGCAATATTAAGAAATACTGTGATAAGAACAATTCAGAATTAAACTCCCGAATGTGATTTCATCGTTTTCAATAACTGTTCCAAACCAGCTAAGTCTTTGCAACGTACTTCTCGAGCTTTACTTCCTTCGAATGGTCCGATGATTCCAGCAGCTTCGAGTTGATCAACTAATCTACCAGCTCTGTTATATCCTAATTTCAGTCTGCGTTGTAAAAGTGAAGCAGAGCCCTGTTGAAACTGAACCACCATGTGAGCAGCCTCATCAAAAAGAGGATCTAAGTCATCAGCACCCATATCTGTTCCTGCAGCTGATGATTCGCCTTCCGGAATATATTCTGGTAATTGATAAGCACTAGAGTAGGCGCGTTGACTTCCGATAAACTCGGTAATTGCTTCCACTTCGGGTGTGTCAACAAATGCACACTGTATGCGTATTAATTCAGCACCTGTACTTAAAAGCATATCACCGCGACCAATCAATTGATCAGCACCACCAGTATCTAAAATAGTACGTGAATCAATTTTTGATGTAACACGGAATGCTAAACGAGCAGGGAAATTTGCTTTAATAGTACCTGTAATAATATTTACTGAAGGACGTTGCGTAGCGATGATCAAATGAATTCCAATTGCGCGAGCTAATTGTGCAAGACGTGCAATCGGTGTTTCAATTTCTTTTCCTGCTGTCATAATTAAATCAGCAAACTCATCAACAACCAAAACGATGTATGGCAAAAAGCGATGACCATTATTCGGATTTAATTTTCGCGCAACAAATTTTACATTGTACTCTTTGATATTTCTTACTTGAGCATTCTTCAATAATTCATAACGATTATCCATCTCAATGCATAAAGAGTTGAGCGTATGAACTACTTTTTTAGTATCAGTAATAATAGCATCTTCATCACCTGGAAGCTTCGCTAAAAAATGACGTTCGATGGTTTTAAAAAGTGTTAACTCTACTTTCTTTGGATCAACTAAAATAAATTTTACTTGTGCAGGATGTTTTTTATAAAGTAACGAAACTAAAATTGCATTTAATCCAACCGATTTACCTTGACCTGTTGCACCCGCCATCAACAAGTGAGGCATCTTTGCAAGATCAGCGATAAAGATTTCATTCGAGATTGTTTTTCCTAATCCAATAGGTAAATCCATATCCGTATTTTGAAATTTCTCCGATCCAATAACGGCACGCATTGCAACGATATCCGGATGTTGATTCGGCACTTCAATACCAATCGTTCCTTTACCAGGAATAGGAGCGATGATACGAATACCAAGTGCTGCTAAACTTAATGCGATATCATCTTCCAAATTTTTAATTTTGGAAATACGTACACCTGCCTTTGGAACTATTTCAAACAACGTAACTGTTGGTCCTACCGTTGCTTTTATTTTATCGATTTCAATATCATAATGACCAAGCGTTTCGATGATACGACGTTTATTGGCTTCCAATTCAGCCATCAATTCTTCACGTGACATTGCCGAACGATTACTCTGATAATTCTGCAATAAATCGATAGTTGGATATTGATAACTACTTAAATCTAATTTTGGATCATACTCACCCAATTGCTCAACAAGATTGATGTCTTCTGAGTTAACCAAGTTAGCAGCGATATCAGCAGCAGTTTGTTCTGCAACTGGAGCAACTTCCAATGAAAGTCCATTTGATGATTCATCTTTAACTTCCAACTTTAAATCATCAATTGGTAAATCAAATTCAGGATCCGGACCTTTTGTAATTAACGTTGGAATAAAGTCTGATTCGATCTCATCACGATGCACATACGTATTTTCGATAGGTAAATCGAAGTCAGGAATACTGTCTTCATTATCATCATCACTAAAACGATTTCCAAAAGCAGCTACAGGCGGAATATCTGATAATGTATTTTCAACTTTATTCAACTTTTGTTTACGACTAGGTAATTTAAATGCGAAATTAAATATTGCAACAGCGAATGCTAATCCTGTGAAAGCAAGAAAAAATCCAGTGCCTGCTGTTCCTAATGAAAGTGTTAGCCATAAATTTTCGAGATAACCAATTCCTCCTCCCAAAAACAATAAATCGGGATGTTGATTAACGCAAAATGCAAGAGTAGGAGGGAAGAATAATAAACTGAAAACCGAATAAAGCATCACTTTTCTCATCGGCAATAAATCCACTTTGAAGAGAATGCGAAATCCTGTGAGGAAAGAAATTAATACAAATACAAATGATGCAATTCCGAACCATGTATGAATAAATTGATGCGAAGCAATGGCACCTAATTTTCCTAGCCAGTTATCAACTTTTTTATCCGAATAACGCATCAAATCAAACCATGATCCACTCACTAAACTTTGATCGTTTTTCCAAGTTACAAAATAGGAAATGAATGCAATTAATAAAAAGACAGAAATAAGAATCAGAAATAATCCTGAAATTTTATGTGTACGTTCATCTTTTAACGCGCCAACAAATGCTGATTCGCCCTTGTTTTTTGAAGCAATTGGTGCAGCTTTTTCTTTCTTCTGACGGACTTTTTTTTCCGGTTTTGCATCTTCTACCTCGTCTAAGATGTCTGTATCAACTTCCTGAGGTTCTTTAAATCTATTTCCTTTGCCGGCCATTCCTTCGCGATTGTATTAAAGAGTAAAGTTATCGAACAACTATGATGTTTTACCTCTAACTTCTCTTCTTAATCAACACTTATTTGTGTAAAACTAATTCACACTAGAACGGTATTTTATGCTCGATTGGTATGTTTTCTATCTCTAAATATTTTTTAAAAGCATTCTATTTTTTTATTATCAATTAATCTGTAGAATTAGATGATTAAATTGTGGTGAGATAATCGCATCTTTGCAGCCACAAAAATGGGTATGTCGCATTTATTCGGGTATATATTTTCTGCCTTTATAGGGATTTCATTGGGCCTTATAGGTGGTGGTGGCTCCATTTTAACGGTCCCAATTTTAGTGTATCTATTTCACATCGAGCCAGTTTTGGCAACATCGTATTCGCTTTTTATTGTTGGTACGACCAGTGCAGCAGGTGCAATACAAAAATTCAGAGATGACCTAGTTGATGTTCGAACTGCAATAGTTTTCGGTACTCCTTCCATAATTGCAGTATATCTAACGCGAAAATTTCTTGTTCCATCAATACCGAAAACTATCTTCACAATAGGAAATTTTGAGCTTACTAAACCAGTATTCCTCTTGCTATTATTTGCGTTATTGATGGTTTCAGCTTCTATTTCTATGATTCGAGGCTATGGATTTTTATCAAGGGTAAAAGTTGATAAATCAAAAATTAATTATCCCGTCTTAATATTAGATGGTCTTGCGGTTGGAACTTTAACAGGTTTTGCAGGAGCTGGTGGTGGGTTTTTGATAATTCCTGCACTCGTTTTTTTAAGCGGACTTGAAATGAAAAAGGCGATTGGAACGTCATTACTAATCATCGCGTCAAATACGTTCTTTGGATTTATTGGCGACATTGGCCATTATGAGATGAATTGGACACTCTTATTTACAATTTCAGCTATTGCAGTTGGCGGCATTGTAATAGGTCATCAATTGCATCATAAAATTCATGGTGATCATTTAAAAAAAGGATTTGGATGGTTCGTTTTGGCAACAGGATGTTACATCATTGTGAGAGAACTTTTCTTCACTTAAATGTTAATATTTATCAATAATTTAAATAGATGAATGAAATTGGTAATGATTTACAATTCAAAAAATAATTAATTTAGTAAATAGTAATTAAAATAATAGTACAATGAAAATAGAACAAATTTATACGGGTTGTCTTGCACAAGGTGCTTATTATATTCAGTCAGAAGGTGAATCAGTAGTTATAGATCCGTTACGAGAAATTCAACCTTATTTGGATCGTGCGAAAAAGGATAATTCAAAAATTAAATACGTTTTCGAAACACATTTTCATGCTGATTTTGTATCAGGACATATTGATCTTGCGAAAGCAACTGATGCAAAAATTATTTACGGACCATTAGCGAATCCTGATTTTGAAGCAGTGATTGCGAAAGATGGTGAAGAATTTAAAGTTGGCAAATTAACATTCATAGTTTTGCATACTCCAGGACATACAATGGAGTCGACATGTTATCTTTTGAAAGATGAAAATGGAAAAAATGTTGCACTTTTTACTGGAGATACTCTATTTATAGGCGATGTGGGTAGACCAGATCTCGCACAGAAATCACATTTAACAATTTCTGATTTAGCAGGACATCTTTTTGATTCATTGCGAAATAAAATTATGCCTTTAGAAGATCACATTACTATTTATCCTGCTCATGGTGCTGGATCTGCTTGTGGAAAAAATATGAGTAAAGAAACGCTTGATATTTTAGGTCATCAAAAGCAAACAAATTATGCATTGCGTGCTGATATGACAAAGCAAGATTTCATTAAAGAAGTTACTGATGGTTTATTGCCACCTCCAGCATATTTTCCTCTCAATGTGATGTTGAATAAGCAAGGTTATGAAAGTATTCATGAAGTGATTAATCGTGGTACGCAAGCATTAAGTCCTGATGCGTTTGAAGCAACAGCAAATGAAACTGGCGCACTACTTTTAGATACAAGAGACGCTCAGATTTTTGCAAAAGGTTTTATTCCTAACTCTATTTTTATTGGTATTGATGGATCATTTGCGCCTTGGGTTGGTGCTTTAATTCCTGATATTAAACAACAAATTTTATTGATTACTGATGAAGGAAGAGAAGAGGAAGTTGTTACGCGATTGGCACGTGTTGGATACGATTGCTCATTGGGATATTTGAAAGGTGGTTTTGATGCTTGGAAGAATGCAGGAAAAGAAATTGATAGTATTCAATCCATCACTGTTGATGAATTAGCTGATATTAAAAATAATAATGCTAAAGTGAAAATTGTTGATGTAAGAAAACATAGTGAATACAGTACTGAACATATTTCGGAAGTAGAAAACGCACCGTTAGATTTTATCAATGATAGCATGTTAAAAATTTCGAAAGATGAACCAGTTTATATTCATTGTCAAGGAGGTTATCGCTCGATGGTTTTCACCTCGGTTTTAAGAGCACGTGGTTATGATAATTTGATTGATGTGAAAGGTGGTTTTAAAGCAATAAAAGATTCCAGAAAATTTACATTGGATACTAGTTCTGTAAAAGCATAATTGAATTACTGCCTAACATCAAACTACTTTTTAAAATAGTGCATAAAGAAAAACCCTGAAGCATGACGTTGGTCTTTACTTCAGGGTTTTTTATTGATTAAATTTAATTAATGATCATGCATTCCATCATGCGCATGGCCGTGTTCTAGTTCTTGCGCAGTAGCTTCACGTACTTCAACAACAGCTCCTGCAAAATGTAGATTCTGTCCTGCTAAAGGATGATTGAAATCCAACATTACTTCTTCATCAGTGAAGGAAACAATTTTTGCTACTAATTGGTTGCCATCGCGGTCAAGTAATGGAACAGTATTTCCTTCTCTTAATATTTCCACATCTAAAACACCTTCTACTTTAAACATGTCAGTAGAAACTTTTACTAGCGCTTCTTGATCCATATTTCCATAGGCATTTTCTGAATCAATTTTAAATTCAAATTCTTTCCCTATCGTTAGCCCTTCTAAGTTGCGTTCAAATTCAGGGATTAGTTGACCAGAACCAAAAAGGAAGGTTAAGGGATTTTCATTTCCAGTTTCTTCTACGAAAACGGGTTCTGCGCCTGGTTGGCTGCTTTGTAATCGGTAAGTTACTGATACTACTTTGTTGGGTCCTATTTGCATGATAGTGTATTTTCGAATGATAGAAAGCTTGTTGTTAATGCTTCCCACCGCATTAGAATTAATGCCGCAAAAATATACTTATTCTGCATAATTCACAAAAATGAAATTAATTTCATAAAATTTGATTTTCTACCAATCGCTTAAGTGATGAGAAATATTATTATTCGACTTGATCACTTAAAAAGATTAACGTAATAGCGTAATGTTGCCGTGCTTGAATTTTTTACTTTTATCAACGCAGCTTTCATATTCTATCAAGAAATAATAAACACCTTCTGTACAATCAACATTTCTATATTTTCCATCCCAAGCAAAGTTATCGCTTTTGCTTTCGAATATTTTCGCTCCCCATCGATTGAAAATTAATAAACTATTTACAGTAATATTGGATGCCACAAAATTATAGCGATCGTTAATGCCATCTTGATTGGGAGTAAATGTATTGGGAACAAATAGATATGCATCCTCACAATTATCGCCATCATTGTTTTTTATATTAATGAAAATTGAGTCAATATTTTTGCAACTATTGGCATCCGAAACAATTAAATAAATCCAAGTTGCAGAATTTATGATTGCAGTTGTATTTGAGAAATTCGGGTTCGAGAAAAATGCATTTCCTTTCCAAAAATAACTTAATGCTTGTGTATTATTACTTACCAATTGAATGTTATAACCAGCTTGTATCGTATCCTGACTTACATATATGGAGGCATCAGGCAAAGGTTCAACTGTGAGATTTAATATTGCAATGCTGTCGCAATTTTGATTGGGAATACTATGCGAAAATATTCCTGTTTGATTGTAAAATGAATTACCAAATGCAAAATTTTCTCCCTTACAAATTGTGGCATACGTGTTCGATATTCCCCTAATGGTTTGTTTTAATGTTAATATTATTACGCTATCACATCCTAACGAAGAAGTTAAAGTGTCTGTATAAATACCTGGTTGATTATAAATACTATTTCCAATAGTGATTGAATCGCCTACACACAAGGTTACACTAATGCTATCTATAATTTGGCGGATTGAAAGATTCGTAAAAATTATTTTTTTGCATCCTCCTGCAATGGAAATGGTGTCGATGTAGTTTCCAGTTAAGTTATAACTATTCGTTCCAACAACAACACTATCACCACTACAAATATTTACTGTATTGGAATCAATAAGTAAATTAGTAAAAGTTATGGAAGCTATAATAATGCTGTCGCAACCAATAGCAGATGT
>JAYVOC010000223.1:0-18383 GCA_043758125.1 Bacteroidota bacterium
GTTGTTTGATGTGCCTCATAAAATGCGTCTGGAGTATCTAACTGAAAAACATTTTTCCAACCACCACCATCATGTGGTTTCATGTACACAGGAAATCCAGTATAGTTGAACATACCTTGCCAATCAAGCGGCATTGAAAGATTGCGAAATGAGGCTTCTGATGTATCATCAGGCCATTGATTCGAAGGAAGTAATGTAGTTTTTGGAACAGGAATTCCTAAACGCATTGCTAAACAATTATTGAAAAATTTCTCATCAGCACTCCACCAAAAAGGATTATTTAACACTGCTGTTCCCGATAATGCTGCATTCTTTAGCCACGCACGATAAAAAGGAACATCTTGAGAGATACGATCCATCACAACATGATAATCGACACCTTCACCTTGAATACATTTCTCAATTTTCACTAATTCAGCATGGATTCCAGGTTCGTTTTTTTCGTTGATGCGTTGAATTAAAGCGTCGGGAAAACTGCGCTCCTTCCCATGGAGGATACCAATACGTTTCATAATTTTTGTGATTTATTTCTTAGATGATTTTGTTGTTTGTTAATTGAATTTCATTCTGCCAAAATAGGAGGGAAGCATCTCTCGCCATACCGGCCAATCATGCACAGCATTCGGACGAACATCCAGCCAATGAGGAATATTTTTACGCTGCATAATTTCTGCTAATCGTTTATTTTGTGGCAAACAAAAATCTTCTTCACCAACACCTAAAACAATTCCCATCTTCCAAATATTTTCATCAGATAAAGATCCAAGAAAATCTACAGGGTTATTGTAATACACATTTTCATCATAAAATCCATCAAGGTGATTTTTAATATCGAAAGCACCACCCATGCTAAAAACATCGCGTACACGATCTGGATGACGTAATGCAAAGTTGATCGCCTGATATCCGCCAAAGCTACATCCAGCCATCACAACTTTATCATGACCCGTTTCATTGCAAGCTCTACTAACAACTTCATTAAGGATAAAGCTATCGTAATAAGTATGATTCTTTATGCGATCTGATGGATGAATCATTTCATTGTAAAATGAATGCTCATCAACACTATCCGGACAGTAAATCTTTATCAAACCATTATCTAAAAACCATGAAACTGATTCGATAAGATAAAAATCTTTGTTTTGGTGATAGGTTCCCATCGACGTGGGAAAAATGATTACTGGAACTCCTGAATGTCCGAATATGAGCATTTCTGTCTCCTTACCGAGTATCGGTGAGTACCACTTAACGTATTCTTCTTGCACAGCTAAAAATGTATTTTGGTTAGATGACAAATATAATTAGTAAAAGGGTAAGAAAAAACTAATTCTTTTTGGTTATTGAAAATATTACTATTTCTTTAAATGGTATTAAATGCGGTCTTAAAGAGTGGTTTTAAGCCCCTCAGACTAGTATATTTTCAACAAAAAGTGATTCGTGATGGATATGTTTAACGAATAGATTTGGTGCTGTCAACAATAAAAATTTCATCAAATGAATCTCACAAAACATTTTTTTTATCTTCTAATGGCATTCTTTTTATGCACTACAGCAGGTATTTCTCAATCAAATTGGTTGAATCGCTTTGGAGGAAAAGGAAACGATGAAGCACTCTGCAATACTGTTTCGAAAAGTGGCAATATTTATACCGCAGGATATTTTAGTTTAGGTGCTGAATTTGGCAATAATCACCTTCTATCAACTGGAAGTGGCGATGTTTATATTTCTTGTCAAGACTCGCTGGGGAATTTATTATGGACTGTAAGAGGTGGCGGCACAAGATCTGATCGAGCTTATGGTATCTCAAATAACGATTCAGGATTTATTTTTGTTACAGGAACCTACTCCGGAAATGTAACTTTTGGACAATTTAGTTTGGCAGGAAATGACACCACGCAGGATATTTTTGTTGCCAAGTTAGATAGCGTAGGAAATTTTATTTGGGTGAAATCTTTTGGTGGACCTGATAATGATTTAGCATTTAGCATTGCAGCAGATAGAAACGGTAATGCCGTAATCGTTGGGCAGTTTAAAGGTACATGCCAATTTGGAACTCAAACTTTGTCAAGTAAAATTGATCCAAATACAAATCTTTCATCTTATGATATTTTCATCTTAAAATTAGATACTGTTGGAGATGTTGTTTGGGTAAAACAAGGACTAGCAAGTTATGATGATCGTGCAAATTCAATAGTGATTTCCGAAACCAATGAAATTTATGTGACAGGACAATTTTCTGATTCAATAACTTTTGATACTGCACATAATTATGTTGTTTCTAACGCAGGTTTTATACTTAAATTAAATGAATCTGGACAAGAACAATGGTTCAAAGCATTTTTTGGTTCTCAACTTTCTCCGCGCTCTATTTTTAATTTTCAAAAGCAATTAGGTATCGCTGGTGATTATTCGGGAATCTTCAATTACGATGGACAAACAGTTTTGAATTTAAATGGACCAAAAAATTACAACTATTTTATTTTATTGGTTGATAGTGATGGCGTTTTATATCAATCTAAAGGAGCGGGTTCCGATCATCCATTAAGTTTAACTGCTGCAAATGCACTTGGAGATAGCATTTATGTTGCAGGAACTTTTCGTTGTACCATGACTGATTTTTCAAGTAATTATGGAACTGGAATTTTTAATAGCGTTGGTTTTAGAGACATTTTTGTTGCAGGGTATAATCAACTATTAGAGCGTAATTGGGAACGACAACTCGGTGGTCCTGGAGATGATTTCGTTTCTTCAATTGCAATTTCGAAAAGTTTTAATACAATTATCGCAGGTAGTTTTCAATCAATTTTTAATGCACCAAGTGGTAACACTTTTATTCCAAATGCAGTAACATTCGATTCAAGTTTTTATGGTCCACAACAATATACCTTTTTGTGTGGCGACCCTCATTATGGATCTTATATATCAATTTATTCAGAAGGATTTAAAGATATTTTATCAGCCTCAGCAATTGATCTCTCACGATTGCCTTACGATTATTTTGATCGCGGTAATTTTAATTGTATTCGAGATTCTTTATTGCCATACATCAATCAAAATAACGATTCATTGATTGCTTGTGATCGTATAAGGTTGTATGCTCATTTGAGAACAGGTAGAGATGGAGTTATAGGTCCTAAATATAATTTTACTTGGTCGGATGGAAGTGTTGATGATACGATTTTGGTTACGCAAAGTGGTTGGTATGTTTTGCAAATTCAAACTGTTGATGAATGTAGAATTTATGTAGATTCAGTTTATGTTACGGTTTATATTTCACCACCTTCACCAATTATTGCAACAACAAATGGTCGGTTAGAATATGCAATTCCCGAATATTGTTGTTATCATAAATTGCTATCGTTAGATTCAATACCAACTTACTTATATTGTACGAATGTTCCTCCAGGGTATCCTGTTTTTTGGACCACTCCATTAGGAAATATTTATAATGATTCGGTATTGGTAAATGGAAGTGGATGTTATTCCTGTCATATTATAACTCCCGGTGGATACTGTTCAAGTAGCGTATGTATCGAGGTGAAAACCTTTACTCCTCCTCAAGGTTTTCCATCTAATTTTAATCCTCAAATAATTTTTGCTAATCAAATTTTTGAAACCAGCGATACTGTAGAAATTTGTGAAAATGAATTTTTTAGTATGGAAATGGTTGATAGCATTCAGCACATTCTTAATCATCATCCTGATATTATTGCAATGGTGAATTGGCAAATTTCTGGTGGATTTAATTTCTATTTTCCACTTTCTGCACCTTATACTTTTCTTCAAAATCAACAAACATTTAAACCGACTAATGTTGGTTCAAGCAATTGCTCAGTAACAATAATTATTCAAGATCCAATTACCAATCAACCCATCTATACTGTTACAAGAAACTTTTTTCTTATCGTTAACCCATTGCCAATTCCGACTTCAACTTTTAGGGGACCACTATTTATTTGTCCTGGTGATACCGTTTCGTTAGTTGTTCGTCCTTCCCGACGTTGTGTTTTTTCAGGACCTGGAATTGTTTTTATTAACGCAAATAGTGATAGTATTAGAGTTGTTTCGGAAGGATATTATAGTGCAAAATTTCTAGAAGTAGATTCAATTACCGGATGTTCCCAATCTGTTGAATTGCGTTACAAAATTACTACTACTCCATCTCCAGTGATTACTATGTTTCCTGCAAATGGAATTCTTTGTCCTGGCGATTCCGTTTTATTAACTGCTGAAAATGGTTCACACTATGAATGGAATGGACCGTTAAATTCTGTGTTAGATTCTACGCAAAGTATTTATGTAAGTGCTGTAGGTCTGTATCATTATACTGTTACTGATTCTAGTGGATGTCGATTAATTTCGGAATTTTCAGAGGTAAAAGAATATTCAACTCCTTACCTAACGTCAAGTCCTTCACCCGTTATTTGTTTAGGAGGTGAAATAACAATTAGTGTTCAAACAAATAATCCGAATGGAATAGTTTGGGATAGTCCACTATCAGGAAATTCCGAAACACAAACAATTACAAGTCCAGGAATTTATACGTGTACTGTTTTCGCATGTGGCATTTATACCGCGCTTAGTATAAATGTAACGCTTTCACAAGTAGTTGCCACGATTGATAAAGGTGATACCATCACAATTTGTCAGGGCGATACGTTAACGTTAAATGCGAATGGAGGAATGGCAAATTATAATTGGATTCCATCAGGTTCATCATTACAAAGTTTTAATGTATACAATGCAGGAATGTATGTTTTACAAACTCAAGATCTTTACGGATGTATCGCATTTGATACCATTCGCGTTGATACATTTCCCCGACCGGCAGCGCCACAAACTTTTGATGATTTGGTTTGCGTAGGTACAAACGCAACGCTCTCTGCATCTGCTGCCGGTCCTTTATTTTGGTATGATACTATGGTTGGTGGTAATCTACTTCTTAATGGAAATCCATTGTTGATTCAATCTTTGTTAGCTACCACAAATTATTTTGTTGCTACTAATGATGGACGATGTAATAGTATCAGAACTAAAGTTACTGCTTTTGTAAATCCTGTTTCACAGCCACCAATTATTTCTAATGACTCTGTTTTTTGTGATATGGATACAATACGATTAAATGTTCCACTATATCCAACAGCGAACTATCAATGGTTGGGTCCCAATGGTTTTTCAGCTCAACAAAATAATATACTTATTCCAATTGCTACAACAATTAATACTGGTTATTATTCTATTCAAATTTCCGATAGTCAATGTACTGGACCAATCGATAGTATTTATGTTACTGTTAAATCCCCATTGATTGTTCAAATTTTAACGCAATCCCATATTCCGAAGTGTCCTGGTGATACTGTAATTTTGTATACTAATACTATTTACAGTCATTATAAATGGTTGCCGAATAATAATTCAAATAGTATTTTAAATGTGTTGTCACCAGGAAATTACTCACTAATTGCAACAGATAATTTTGGATGTATAGGATTAAGCAATGTAATAAATGTTACGCAAGCTATTGTTCCTCCTGCTCCAGTAATTTCTGGTGTAACTTCGATATGTGAAACGGATACTCTTTCACTTGCTATTTCAAATATTCCAGGTGTAACCTATTCTTGGCATGGACCGTTATCCTCCAACTCACTTTCGCAGGACACAACATTAACAATTGTTTCACCTTTACCTATTTCAGGAAATTATACAGTTGTTGGTTCAAGTGTTGATGGATGTGAATTTTATAATTCCATTTTTGTTACTATTCAAAAGTTGCAAAATATTTCAGTACTCGGAAAAACAAATCTCTGTTATGGCGACTCACTCCATTTGCAATTGTTAAGTCCAAGTTTAAATGGTTTATTATGGCAAGGTCCGAATGGTTTTTCTTCTTCTGCTTACGTAATTTCAATCCCTAGCATGGATAGTACTAAATCGGGGATTTATTATGTAGCTACAACAAAAGGTTTATGCAAAACATTCGATTCAATCAATGTTAGGATTGAACCTTTACGCAGCTTTAGTTTAGGAAATGATACTGTAATTTGCAATGGTGATGAATTCAATCTTTCAGTTCCTGGAAATTTTAATACCTATACTTGGAACTTTAGCCAAAGTAATAGTCAAACAGCACTTATCGATACAGCAGGATTGTGGATAGTAAATGTGACGTATGGGCCTGGTTGCACTGCAAGTGATTCTATCTATATCGATATGATTAATTGCAACTATTTTATTCCAAATGTGATTACACCTAATGGTGATGGAAATAATGATGTTATGAAAGTGAATTACCCATCAGCTCGTAATGTAAACGTGAAAATTATGAATAGATGGGGAAAAAATATCAGAGAAATTAGTGCAATTATTCCCACTTGGGATGGTACTGATGATCATCAAATAGTAGTGCCTGAGGGATCATATTTTTATTCCATTATCATAACAGATTATTATAGCCGTCAAATTAATATAAAAGGTTCAATAACGGTTATGTATTAATCAGTTTAAAAATTGTTAGTTTCTTATTTAACAAAATATCATCATCATAGTATAAAGTAAGTTCACTAAATTTACCTTTGTACAATGGAACTTGCATTAAAAAGTCTTTCTATAACTGTGATCAATGAGTTGATACAGATTTGTGGTGAGAAATATGTGTTTACTACTGAGGATATTTTAACTGATTACGGTCATGATGAAACCGAGGATTTACAATTTAATCCATCAGTAGTTGTTAAGCCAATTACGCCGGAAGAGATTTCTGCAATCATGTATCTTGCAAATCGAGAGCGTATACCCGTCACTCCGCGAGGAGCAGGAACTGGTTTAAGTGGCGGGGCATTGCCTGTTTACGGAGGTATTCTTCTCTCTACCGAGCGGATGAATAAAATTTTGGAAATCGACGAACGTAACCTCCAAGCTACTGTAGAACCTGGCGTTATCAATCAAGTTTTTCGTGATGCCGTAGAAGAAAAATCACTGTTTTATCCTCCTGATCCGGCAAGCAGAGGAACGTGTTTTTTGGGAGGTAATCTTGCTGAAAATTCGGGCGGTCCTAAGGCTGTAAAATATGGTGTTACCAAAGATTATATCCTCAATTGTGAAGTGGTACTTCCTACGGGAGAAATCATCTGGACAGGTGCTAATGTATTAAAGAATTCTACTGGATATAACCTTACTCAATTAATGGTTGGGAGTGAAGGAACATTGGGTATCGTAACAAAAATTGTGGTGCGTTTAATACCGCTTCCAACACAAAATCTTTTGATGTTGATTCCTTTTCGTTCCGCAGAGAAAGCTTGTGAGGCCGTTTCAGCAGTTTTTAGAGCTGGATTTACACCTTCTGCAATGGAATTTCTAGAACGTGATGCGATCGATTATGTTTTGCAATATGTAGATGTAAAAATCCCTGTTAAAGATGACCATAAAGCGCATTTATTAGTGGAAGTTGATGGTAATGATCTTGATGTTTTATTTAAAGAATGTGAGCAGATAACGGAGCTCATGTATCAATACGAATGCGATGAAGTTTTATTTGCAGATACCGCTCAACAAAAAGCGGATCTCTGGAAGATGCGACGATCAGCTGGAGAGGCAGTGAAGTCTCATTCCGTTTATAAGGAAGAAGATACTGTTGTTCCGCGAGCAGAACTTCCGATGTTACTTAAAGGCGTTAAAGAGATTGGTTCAAAATACGGGTTTCGCTCTGTATGTTACGGCCATGCAGGCGATGGAAATTTGCATGTGAATATCATTAAGGATGGAATGACGGATGACGAATGGGAAACAAAAGTGCCTCTAGGAATTCGTGAGATTTTTCAACTTTGTGTAACGCTCGGAGGAACAATTTCTGGCGAACATGGAATAGGGTGGGTGCAGAAAGAATACATGGATATCCCCTTTAATCCAACACAAATAAATCTACAAAAAGGAATTAAAAAGTTATTCGATCCCAATAATATTCTTAATCCAGGAAAGATGTTCGTTTAAAAAAGTATTGGTTTAATAGAACAGCTTTACTGAACAAAAATATTTCAAGAATTAGCAGTGCTTTCAAGTATAGATTTTTCTTATTAAGCAATAAGATGGCAAATCAGCATTAATTGTGAACTAAATATCACATTTTTTCGTTTAAAATCAATTAGTACAATCGGTAAAGGCTGCAAAAGCGTAAATACCAATCTAAATGATTAAGCGACTTTTGATTTTATCATTACTCTGCTTGGGATTTTATTCCTCAAGTTTCTCACAGGAAATGTGGGGAACAGCGCCTAGTAATTATGCCGGTCAAATGGGTTTAGAACTAAATCCCGCATCCATAGTAGCAGCGCCTTATAAATGGGAAGCACATATTTTTTCGATGGATGTTTCTCTTACTAATAATTACATGTATTTGGCTGCAAATAGCAAACTGTTTAAAAAGAGTTTCAAAGGTGAATCAATAGAACAAGATCGCTTAACTGATCGCAATACAAAGACTCCAAACAAATACGCTTACTCATCAACCTTTATAAAGTACCCTGGATTTATTTGGGTTGATAAAAAATTTTCTATTGCATTTCATGTTTCTACACGTATTGAATTAAGTGCAGCAGGTGTACCTTATCATCTTGCAAAATTTATCAAAGAAGGCTTTACTTATACTCCGCAACAAAATCAAGAATTAACAACGCATAATGCAAATGTCGTTTTGATAAATTGGCATGAAGCTGCTTTAACTGTTGGCACAATTTTACAAAATTCAAAAGATGCTTTTATCACAGGAGCTATCACGTTGAAATATAATTATGGTATGAATGCATACTATACAAATATTGAATCATTCGATTATAATGTGCCTAATGATTCTGTTTTGATCGTGCATAATTTAAGTATGGATGTTGGTCATGCAACTCCAATAAATGGTGATGGTGGACTTGCTGCTACATTGAAACAAAGAGGTCATGGTTTCTCAACTGATATAGGTGTTCAATATTATAAAAATCGCAATGACAATTTTTATAATCCTTGTGCAAAAGGTAAAGATGAAAAGCCTTATGATTATAAATTAGGTGCTTCAATTATTGATTTAGGTTATATTAGATACAATCATGACGCAAAAACTTTTAAATTCACGAATGAAAATACTGTTTGGACGGGTTTTGATACTGTAAAATTTGACGGCGTTGGCTATACGGATTCATTACTCTCGAATCAGTTCTTTGGAAATTATCGTGGATCAAAAGATAAGTTTGCTTTTACTTTATTTACACCAGCAGCAATAAGTTTACAAGCAGATTTTTGTTTTCAGCCTAGATTATTTACAAGCATCAATATTATTCAGCGAATCAGTTTTAGTAAACGAGAAGTGAAACGTTCTAATGAAATTTCCATCGTTCCTCGTTATGAAACAAAACGATTTGAAGTCTCACTTCCTATTTCAGTGTATGATTATTTCCGACCACGATTAGGATTAGCATTCAGGTATGGTGCTTTTACTTTAGGTACGGATATGCTAGGCGCTTTTTTAGGTGTTACCAATACTTTCGGTGCTGATATTTACTTCGGAATTAGTGTAAAACATTTTGGTAAATGTGGAAACAATAAATCTAGCAGAGGTAAAAAAGCAAAAATAGAAAAGTGTAATACCCCCGGAAAATAAAATCTTATTTCGTTAAGGAGCGATTTCTAAAATAGTAAATGTGCCAGGTTTGATGGGTGATCGCGGATGTGGATTTTCAGTAGTAGGCGCGGGAGCTTTGTCGTAATCAGCAACAGGTAAATACAAATAATGTGTTTCAGAATTTATACAAATTGTTCGAGCACCTATTTGTGTTGGTAGATTTTTAAGCACACTGAATTGTAATTTATTTTTCTGAATTATAGTTAACGTTCCCTCACCATTTGAAGAATATATTCGTTGTAAAGATGGATCGTATGCAACGCCATCAACACCTTCGCCAATAGGAGCAGAGGTTATTACTTTTCCATTTTCAATACTACTAATCACCATTAATTTATTGTCAC
This sequence comes from Bacteroidota bacterium, assembly GCA_043758125.1. GTDB lineage: Bacteria > Bacteroidota > Bacteroidia > AKYH767-A > OLB10 > JANXSD01. Next base: position 10,003 of record JAYVOC010000223.1, read on the forward strand.
AAACACTAAATAGTAAATGATTTATTTGATCAATCGCAAGTCCACTTGGCTCTACACCAGGAGCAATTGACCATGACCTTTTTATTTTAAAATCATCAGTACTTATTTCAACAATTTCGCTCTTATCTTCAATATTTACGTAGATCATTCCATGATTATCTGTAACTGCAAATTCAGGTTTTCCCGGCAATACAATTGTATTAATTACTTTATCTGTTTTCGCATCAATAACCGTAGCATTCGATCCTCTTCCATTAAACGTGAAAATTTTATTGCTTACAGAATCAAATAAAATAGCATCAGGATTTAGTCCTGTAACTTTTATTCTGCCAATGAATTCATAGGTATCTAAATTAAAAACAGAAACAGAAGTATCCTTACCACAACTAATGTATCCTTTATTTAAATTTTTCGCCAATGCAATACCATGAACGCCCTTTGTATCATTAATGGTCCCAATAATTTTTTGTGACTTTACATCAAGAACTTGAACCATGTTTCCATGAGAGATAAAAAGCCTACCAGTATTTACATCCATATTCAGGTAATCCCAACCACCATCACCTGTAACAGAAATTTTATTAATGATTTTGTAATTGGCAACTGATGATTGTGCTTTTGCTTGGTTAAAACAAATAGCAATTAATACGATGATGAAATATTTTTTCATTTTTTTTATTTATAGATTAATACACAAGGATCTTCATTATTTTTTTGATATGCGCGATACATTCCTTCAGAATTGAATGGCAAGCAGATAATGCCATTTTTGTCAATGGTAATTAATCCGCCTTCACCACCCATCTTCACCAACTTTTCCATTACTACTTTAACGGATGCTTCTTGTAAACTTAAACCTCCATATTCAATCATGCAAGAAATATCGTGAGCGACAACTGATCTAATAAAAAATTCTCCATGTCCAGTACAACTCACGGCACAAGTTGCATTGTTTGCATACGTTCCAGCACCAATGATAGGTGTATCACCAATACGGTTATAGTTTTTGTTTGTCATGCCACCAGTACTTGTACATGCTGCAAGATTACCGTGTTGATCTAATGCTACTGCGCCAACCGTACCAAATTTTTTGTCATCTTTTAATGTATGATCCAATTGCATTTTTCCTTCTTTTAATGCTTCTTGTAATTGCTCAAAACGGTATGAATCATAAAAATAAATATCATCTTCAAATTGTAAACCTTTTTCTCTTGCAAATTTTTCAGCACCGTCACCCGATAAAAAGACATGCTCCGATTGTTCCATAACCATTCGCGCAAGAAGTACAGGGTTTCGAATATTTTGTACTCCAGAAACTGCACCAGCTTCTAATGTTTTTCCATTCATAATGGAAGCATCCATTTCATGTTTTCCTTCATTCGTAAAAACAGCGCCTTTTCCCGCATTAAAAAGTGGACAATCTTCTAAACTAACTACTGCTGCTGCAACAGCGTCTAACGCACTTCCACCTTTCACTAAAATTTTGTTTCCTATACTTATTGCTTCAGCTAAAGCTGCATGATATGCTTTTTCTTTCTCACTCGTCATCGAAGTACGTGTAATCGTTCCAGCCCCACCATGTATCGCTATTGAATATCTCATTTTTCGTAATTCATTTTTCGTAATTCGTAATTCTCCAAATAGTGGCCCCTTCGTGGTAATTTTTAATTTTTAATTCTCTCCCCAAAGATAGCACTTCCAATTCGAATCATTGTGCTTCCACAATCAAGTGCAATTTCAAAATCACTCGTCATGCCCATCGAAAGTATGTTAAAATTTCTTGGAAAGGGTGACATCAATTTGCAATTATCAAAAATCCTTTTTAGATGTAAGAATTCAATTTTTATCTGTGCTTTATCTTCCGTTAGTGTTGCCATTCCCATCACACCTCGAATGTTTACGTTCAATAAATCTGTTGCTGCTGGTAATAACATTAATTCCTCCGCTTCAGCTTCGTCAAATCCAAATTTTGATTCTTCTTTCGCAATATGAATTTGCAAAAGACAATCTACTTCAATACCTATCTTTTCTGCTTGTTTATTTATCTCTTGCAATAATTTAATGCTGTCTACACCATGTATAAGATGAACGAGAGGTATAATACTTTTTACTTTATTGCTCTGTAAATGTCCTATAAAATGCCAAAGTATATTTTCACTTAATTGAGGTTCTTTATCAATAAATTCTTGAACATAATTTTCAGCAAAATCCTTTTGACCAATCGTATAAAGTTCTTTAATATCTTGAATTGGTTTTGTTTTTGAAACTGCAATTAATTTAGCATTGTACTTCAATGATGTTGCTAATATTTTATTATAATTATCAATATTTACCGACATGTTTTAAGAGATAAATTGTTCGATTTCACTTGCTAGTTTATCATAGCTTAATTTTTCGAATGGATGTGAAGTATCAGAAAAAACAGAAAGAGATCCATTGGGTAATTGACGATAGGTGTGCAAGGATTCTTCTACACTCACCATGTTATCACGATCACCAATACAAATTCGTACTGGACATTGAATCTTTTTATAGTCACTATCTTCCAGATGATTTTCTCCTAAATCTTTCATTAATGATGCTATTTCAATCATCAGTTTTTTCCAGTCATTGGGTAAATGACGATTGGCTAATTGTGATGCAAATGAGGGGATTTTCTCTTGAATTTTTGCTGGATTAAGCTTGCTAATTTCGATTGTAGCAATTTCGTTACTCCAATTATATTTGGTTGCTAGAGTAATAATTTTATTGAATCGAATTTGTTTATTTGCTTGCAGATTTAGAGTGATATATCCACCCATACTGTAACCAAATACATTGCAATTTTCTAATTCGAACTCTTGAATAAAATCTACTACCGAATTCGAAAGATTAGAAATACTTAGAGATTCGCTTAAAAATTTTTTACCACCATGACCAGGAAAATCGAAACTATAAATATCAAATTTATTTCTTAGCAAATCCGCTAAAGGCTCCATCTGTGCAGATGATCCTAAAGCGCCATGTAAGAGTAAAAGTTTTTTCATTTAATTATTGAATTGTTCACGATGATGATCAAGTTGAAATTGATAATTTTATGATAACCTACTTCGCATAAAACATTTTCCATTACTACATTGAATCTTTTAAATTGGCGATGATATTTTCTGCAATTTTATCTTTTACAAAGAAGTTTTCAAGAACTACTTTCGCTTGATTAGGAGCTTCCGCCAAGGAGGAAATTGATGCATTATAAGTATCTCTTATAAGTTGAATTTGCGTTTTGTTTTTTATTCCACAAACTTGTATAGCCTCATTAATCGCTTGCACTTTCATGCCTTGATCTTTTATTTTTCCGAGTTCATCAATAGCCCAACTTAACGCATAAAAATTTGTTGAATCAATAATTAAGGAATCAAAGTTTTGAGGTGCTTTTGGTAATTTATTAAATGGTGAATTTATTATCTCTTTTGTTTGATATTTTTTAAAAGAGCTAGGTGTCGTTTTTAGTTCTCTTAATTGTATCCATCCATTACAAACTTGTGCATAAATACTAACCCACCTCAACTTCCTTCTGATTTCATGAATACCACCTTCGATATCATTAATATCTAGTGTTTTTTGTTCATAAGCTTCTTGAACTTTCGTTAATTGCTTCATCATGTATTTAGCAAGTAACTTTCTCAATTCTTTTACTTTAGGATAATCTATTTTCGAAAAATCAGTAATCAAGTCAGTATAAGTAGGAACATTAGTTCCAATCCATTTCTGTTCAACTAAAAAATCGCCCATCAATTTTTGATGATCATCCAAGTTTTTTTTAAAATAGGCGATGAAGTTGGGATCTATTCCTTCTTTTCCTTCAATACTTTTGTAAAGTGCTTCGTAGTAATCAAAAGTTCCTAATACATCTTCCACTTTTTTAAAAAGATCATTATAACCATTAAATGTTTTTTTGTCAACTGAATAACGAAGTATTCTTGTTGCAGCTTCTAGGCGAAAAAATATATTGCGTGCTCCTTCATGGAAAAATTTTAATTCAGCTTCATCAACATTACTTAATCGCGATGATAGGTTATGTAACTCTGTTAAGTGAGCTGCAATTCCATAAGGAAGAATTTCTTTCATATCAATTTTATAATTTGTTTTAATAATATTAATACTTGCTATTAATTATTCCTAAATGGATAAAAAAAATCGTGCAGCGATTATTCAAATTACTGCACGGTATTTTCATAGTCATTAATAAATTAAAATTAATCTAATGAGTGTACTATTAGTCCAGAGCGTAATTTTGGCTCGAACCAAGTAGTTTTTGGTGGCATGATTTCTCCGCTATCAGCTATGTCGATCAATTGTTTCATGGTAACTGGATACAACGCAAATGCTGCTGCCATTTTACCACTATCAACTCTTGTTTTCAATTCACCAAGTCCACGAAGTCCACCAACGAAATCAATACGTTTATCTTTTCTTAAATCAACAATGTTCAACAAGGGAGCAAGTACTCGTTCCGATAAAATGGTAACATCTAATACAGCTATAGGATCGTTATCATTGTACGTTCCTTCTTTTGCCGTTAACGAATACCATTTGCCACCGATGTACATACTGAAGTTATGTAATTTATCAGGACGATATTCATTTGTTCCTTTATCAACAATATCGAAATTCTCTTTTAGCTTATTGATAAAATCTTCTTCACTTAATCCATTCAAATCTTTTATTACGCGATTGTAATCCATGATTTGTAATTGATTGTCGGGAAAATGTACAGCAAGAAAAAAGTTGTATTCTTCTTTACCTGTATGATTTGGATTCTTCTCACGTAATTCTTTGCCGACTAATGCAGCTGCTGCAGTTCGATGATGACCATCAGCAACATAAGTTGCAGGAATCTTGGCAAATAAATCTGTAATTTTTTGAATCGTTGCATCATCATTCACAACCCAAACTGTATGACCAATATCATCATCAGTAATCATGTTATACTCTGGAGTTGATTTTGTTATTTCATTAACAATAGCATCCAACTCTGGAACATTTGGAAAAGCAAAAAATACTGGCTCCGCATTCATGTGTCCAACACGAACATGATTCTTACGATCTTCTTCTTTATCAGGACGAGTTAACTCATGCTTTTTAATTACGCCATTCATATAATCATCAACAGAAGCACAACCCATAATACCGTATTGTGTTCTGCCATCCATCGTTTGACTATAAATATAATAGCAATCTTTATTTTCTTTAGCGAAAGCACCTTCAGCAATCATGCGTTCAAAATTTTCTTTTCCTTTCAAATAAATTTCAGGAGCATACACATTTGTTCCATCAGGAAAATCTATTTCAGGTTTGATAACATGGTAAAAAGATAATGCATCACCATTAGCTTCAACTCTTGCTTCTTTTTCATCAAGCACATCGTAAGGACGACAAGCAATACGTTTCACTAATTCTTTCTTAGGACGAATTCCTTTAAAAGGTTTTAAAATGGCCATAATATTTAATTTTATTTAGAATAATTTTTTCTGTTTACTAGTGCACTTTAAAGTTTATCCTTTAAAAAATTCAACAATCTTTGTTGCTATTTCCACACCAATTCTTTCCTGTCCTTCTTTCGTTGATCCACCAATGTGCGGTGTCAAAGAAATATTTTCATGCTTACGTAATTCTTCTTTTATTAGCGGCTCACCTTCAAAAACATCTAATCCTGCATAAGCAACTTTTCCAGTATTTAATGCAATTAATAAATCACCTTCATGCACTGCTCCACCTCTTGCTGTATTGATGATCATAACACCATCTTTCATCTGATCAAATTCTCGTTTCGATAGAATAGGCGAGGCGCCCTTTGGAAATGGAACATGTAATGTAATAAAATCACTCTCTGCAAGTAAACGTTCGAAGGGAACACATTTCATTGTGAGCATAAATTTTGCATCCGTCATGCGACCAAAAAAGTCAATCTCAATTTTTACATCTGCAGCACGTAATTTAAATGGCAAAATATTCATGCCAATTCCTAATCCCATTCGCGCAACCGATTGTCCGATATTACCGAAGCCGATGATGCCTATTGTTTTACCTTTTAATTCTAATCCTGAAGAATATTTTTTCTTTAAAACATCAAACTCATCTTTGGTAGTTACATCTGGCATTCTACGATTTGCATCATGTAAATATCGAACACCATTGAAAAGATGCGCAAATACTAATTCAGCTACCGATTGCGATGAAGCTTCTGGAGTATTGATAACACGTATGCCTTTATCTCTCGCATAAGCAACATCAATATTATCCATACCTACGCCAGCTCTTCCAATTAACTTTAAATTCGGACAAGCATCAATCAAATCTTTTCTAACTGTAGTGGCACTACGAACTAATATTCCATCAAAATTTTTTAATGCATCCATTAATTGATCCTGCGGAATTTTGTTTGTGTCTACATCAATACCTGCAGCGATAAGAATTTCTTTTCCCGCTTTATCAATGCCATCGTTCGCTAAAATTTTCGCCATAAAATAGTTTTATTGAAATAGAAATCTGGCAATTAAACAACAACCAGCTCTTGTAGTATTTAAAATTAATTATGCTGTTTTAAGAGCGAAGTCTTTCATTAGTTGAGTTAATACTTTAACGCTTTCTAAAGGCAACGCATTGTACATCGAAGCTCTAAATCCACCAACTGAACGATGGCCTTTTAATCCAATGATTCCAGCATCTTTCGCCATCTTTAAAAACTCATCTTCCATTTCTGGATTCTTCAATAAGAAACATGCATTCATATTCGAACGATCTTCTCTTTCGCATGTTCCAACAAATAATGGATTGCTATCCACTTCTGCATAAAACATATCTGCTTTAGCTTGATTTATTTTTTCAATGGCAGCAACACCACCAATCGATTTCAACCATGCTAATGTTTCCATGCAAACATAAATCGGAAATACTGGAGGAGTATTGTAAAGTGAATCACCTTCAATATGTGTTTCATATTTCAACATCGTTGGCATTGGTCGCCCGGTTTTACCAAGAATATCATTTTTGATTATTACCAACGTAACACCTGCTGGTCCCATATTTTTTTGAGCTCCTGCGTAAATCAAATCGAATTTCGAAACATCAACAGGTCTAGAAAATATATCACTCGACATATCACAAATCATTGGAATGGGACTATCAGGAAATGATTTCATCTGTGTTCCATAAATAGTGTTGTTGGAAGTCACATGAACGTAATCGCAATCAGTAGGAATGGAATATCCCTTCGGAACATAATTGAAATTTTTATCTTTCGATGTTGCAATTACTTTCACCTCACCAAAAAGATTAGCTTCTTTAATGGCTTTATTTGCCCAGACGCCAGATTCAACATAAGCAGCTTTGGTCTTCATTAAATTCATTGGCACCATTGCAAATTGAGAACTTGCGCCACCTTGAAGGAAAAGTATAGAATAATTATCAGGCACACCTAATAGTTCTTTTACAAGTGCTTTGGCTTTAACCATTACCGCATCAAAATCTTTGCTACGATGCGAAATTTCCAACAACGACATACCAATTCCATTGAAATCTAATACAGCAGCTGCTGATTTCTCTATTGCTGATTGAGGAAGTATTCCCGGACCAGCACCAAAATTATGTTTTTTCATAGCCATTTTAATTATTCTGAATGATTGGATTTAAGCCTTTTTCTAGAACATCAAAGTAAAGCGGAAATCTCCTTTGAAACAAGTACTAAAAACTAAAATTGAGCATTTAAAATTATCCGAAAATGGAAGCTCTTATTAATGATTCTCTTTCTAAGTCTATTTTGTAATACGAAGCTTTTTCATATCGGGATTTTTGCCGTCGGTATTGGCGTCATTTTTAGCATCAATATCTTTCTTAAAATACCATAATCCATGATCAAATTGTAACCCATCGAAACTCAAATCAGGACCATATAAATTGTACATCCCTCTAGATTCAGGACGAGGATCCGTTGACGATAAATGGTCGAACCGTAAAAGCTTTTGATGCTCATCATAATGTAACGACATAGTTGCCTGAGCATTATATTCAAAAATCATCCTCATTTTCGCTTTGCCACCAGTCTTAATAACTGGCGATCCAAACGAAATTTTATTTACTCCGAGAATTAAAGGTTCAATCACTTTTCTGGTTGTAATTGCATTGTGCGGTGACCACCCCAAAAGCAGGTAAAAATCTTTCTTCTTTTTCCTTTCGTGGATGACCTTATAATAAATACAACCATACCAATTGGAAGAGTCGAGTCGCATTGTTTCTGCCTCATCATTATTTGGATAGTTGGCAGCATTTAAATGGTAAACCTTCACTTCTTGTTTCTTCTCATCCCATGTTTGAACGTAGCCGAAATAGGTGTATTTATTATT
>JAYVOC010000224.1:0-2108 GCA_043758125.1 Bacteroidota bacterium
ATGCGACATCATCAAATTCACTTGCAACTGACCTAGATCATTTTTAGAAATTGGTTTATTGTACAGCGAACCAAAACCTGTATTGATTCCATAATAAATTGAATCGTTTCCTTCTAACTTTTTATCAAGATAATTTCTACATGCTGAAATTCGTTGAATTGCTTCTTCACTCAATTGCAATTTTCCATTCGATTTAAGAATTGTATTAATCGTTTCAAATGAAATTGCTGAAGAAGAAATAGAATGAATCATAAAACTTGAATAATATTATTTTATTTTATTTATTAAATCAGTAATTGAAAATAGTTTCTTTTCACCTGAATGAATATCTTTCAATTCCACTTCATTGCTATTTGATTTCGATAAAATCACAACGAATGGAATCTTTCTTGCTTCCGCATAATCCATTTGCTTAGCAAATTTTTTTGATTCATCGGGATACAATTCAGCAGTGATATTTGCATCACGAACTTGTTTCAAAATTGATAGTGCTAATGGAACATCATTGGCATAATCTACAATTAAAAGTTGAGTTGTTGATTCTGTATCCTTTGGAAAAAGATTTGCTTCTTCTAATACATCATAAATACGATCAGCACCAAATGAAATTCCTACACCCGACATATTCGGCAATCCGAAAATTCCTGTGAGATCATCATAACGACCACCTCCGCAAATGCTACTCGTAAAAGTAGATCGTTCATCATTTACAATCACTTCGAAAATTGCTCCGGTGTAGTAATTTAATCCGCGCGCTAAGGTGATATCTACCTCCAATTTAGTGTGTGTCATTGCTAACGTTGAGGCATATTCAAAAATAGCTTCAACTTCTTCAATGCCTTTTAATCCAATAACTGAATTAGCCAACATATTTTTCAATAAATCAAGTTTCTGTTGATCAGTTCCTTGAAACAATAACAATGGTTCAATTTGATTAATTGCTTTTTCACTTAATCCTTTCGAAAGCAATTCCTCTTTTACTTTATCAACACCAATTTTATCTAGTTTATCAATGGCAACGGTTATATCAATTATTTTATCAACTTCTCCAATTATTTCTGCAATGCCTGATAATATTTTTCTATTATTTACTTTCACTGTGATCTTCAATCCTAATCGTTCAAACACCTCGTCAATCAACATGATTAACTCCACTTCATTCAACAATGAATTAGAACCAATCACATCAGCATCACATTGATAAAACTCACGGTATCTACCTTTCTGCGGACGATCAGCACGCCATACAGGTTGAATTTGATAACGCTTAAAAGGAAATGTAATTTCATTTTGATGCATCACCACATAACGCGCAAAAGGAACTGTTAAATCATAACGTAATGCCTTTTCAGAAATATTTTTCGCAATTGCATTTGAATTAATTATTTGAGATAATGGAACCTCATTCCCAACAATTAGTTTCTTCCATTCCTCAGCATCTTTCAAAGTTTCTTTTCTAATCGTAACATCTTTCAAGAAATCTCCTGAATTCAAAATTTTGAAAATTAATTTATCACCTTCTTCACCATACTTCCCCATCAACGTAGTTGAATTCTCCATCGATGGCGTTTCTATTGGAAGAAATCCGTACAACTTAAATACATCACGAATTGTATCGAAAATATAATTTCGTTTCACCATTTCTATCGGTGAAAAATCTCTTGTGCCTTTTGGAATGCTAGGTTTCATTTTAATGTGCTAATATGCTAATTTGCTAATGTGCCAATGTGCCAATAGCATAATGAGATAATTTATATCTTACAAACCAAATTTCACATTCTTAATTCTTAATTCTTAATTCTTAATTCTTAATTTATTTAAGAAGTAGTAAGTTTTTTATATCTAAATTTCTTCATATCATTTCCACCAACGCGTTTCTTTTTATTCTCTTCGTAATCGGTATATCCGCCTTCGAAATAATAAACTTGCGAATCACCTTCGAATGCTAAAATATGTGTACAAACTCTATCTAAGAACCATCTATCGTGACTAATAATTACTGCGCATCCAGCAAAGTTTTCTAACGCTTCTTCTAATGCACGAAGAGTATTTATATCAATATCATTTGTGGGCTCATCTAACAACAAAACATTAGCGCCCATCTTTAA
>JAYVOC010000225.1:0-6181 GCA_043758125.1 Bacteroidota bacterium
AGGTGCAGGTTCAACAGCAGGAGGAGTTAATGATTTAACATCTTCCAATATGAATATATGTAGCAATGCATCTTATTTATATGGCGAAGATAAAGTTTGGATCTTTACTCCTATAACAGGCGGTAATGTAACAATTACATTATTAACTTCAAGTACAAAAGGAGGTATGTATTTGTTTAAAGGTTGCCCGTTAAATGGAAATATTAGTACATGTGTTGCATCAAGTTTAGGCGGAGCAAATCCTAGTATGACAATTTGCGTGGAACAAGCTGCAACATATTATTTAGTTATAGATTCAAGGTCTAACACATTTAATTTTACATATTCTAATTTAACAATTACTGCACCGTCTGCTGTATCTACTTGCTCTATTGGAACGGAAATAACAATTCCAAGTCTTCCTTATAATTCAATAGGTAGAACAACTTGTGGAAAAGGAAATGAAATTACAAGCGCAAATACAATGACATGCGGAAATAATTCCTATTTATTTAGCGAAGATGAGGTGTTTACTTTTACACCAATATCATCTGGAAATATAACCGTTGGAATTACTTCATCATCATCCTATTCAGGAATATTTTTATTTGAAGGTTGTCCATTAACAAGCTATTGCGCAGCTACAGGAAATAAATGTATTGGAAGTTCAACTTCTGCTAGTGGAACAAAATCATTGTGTGGATATGTAATTGCAGGAAGAACGTATTATGTTGTTGTTGATAATTATAATAGTTGTTTTCCGTATTCTATAAACATCTCTTCACCAGCATCCAATTTAACTGGAGCCACTTGTGCAAATCCAGTAATAGTTTCTTCATTGCCATTTATTGCAACAAAAGAAAGTACAACATGTATGGGAGATGATTACAACAATTTTACCACTGGCTCATGTGGTTCATTGTATGAATCAGGAGAAGATAAAGTTTATCGTTATGATTCTCCAGGTTCCGAATGTGTTGGTATTACGTTGTCTGCATCAAGCACAAATAGTATAGGTTTTCAAGTGTATAATGGAATACCAGGAAATGCAGGTGTTTCATGCATCGGTTCTGGTGGAGGTGCATACGCTGGCACATTAACAGGCAGCGTTACTTTATCCGCAGCAGGAACTTATTATTTTATGGTAGATACTTGGGCTGATCCAACAAATGCAAATTATAATATTACATTATCATCTTATGGAAATGCTGTTGCAAATGATTTGCCATGTAATGCAATTATGATTCCTGTTGGTAATTCCGTTACTGGTGATAACAGTTGTTCTGGTGGTAGTGGCGAGCCTCCCGTTCCTGCATGTTGGATAACACCTAACAGTGCAAATACAGTTTGGTATAGTTTCGTTGCACCATCATCAGGAAAAGCAATCATCCGAACTTCAACAGGTTCATTACGCAACACACAAATTGCACTTTATGCTGGAACATGTGGCACAAGTTTATCTTATGTTTCATGTAATGATAACGCGTTATCTTGTGGTGGAACTTCAACAACAATGTCGCAAATATCGGCTACAACATTAGTGGCAGGAAATATCTATTACGTGGCCGTTGATGGTTATAATTCGTTTACAGGATCATTTGGAATTTCAATTTTAGATGGTGCAAATCCATTGCCTGCTGTTCCAGGTCAAGACTGCTCATTGGCATTGTCGGTTTGTAAATCTGTAACAACAGTTGGTGATCCCGGCTTCCAAACATTTGGAAATATTTGTGATTTTAATGGCGGAGGTACCAATTGTATTTCAACAGGTGAACGTGGCACTGTATGGTACGAAATTCAAATTGCATCAAATGGCAATATGGAATTTACTATCACACCAAATGATTGGGAAGGATCACCAAGTTTAGTAAGTACTGATTATGATTTTGTAATGTGGAAAACAACCGGAACAGGCGCAACAAGTTGTGGAGGAATTTCTGCTGGAGCAACTCCCATTCGATGTAATTATAGTTTTCTCGGAGTTACTGGATTGTATGGTGCTAGCAATGGATTAGACAACCCAGCGTATCCTGGATTTGGAGCTGCTAATCAAGCACAATTACCCGTACTAGCGGGAGAAGTTTACGTAATTGCAATTTCAAATTACTCAAATTCTGTTTCTGGATTTAGATTAGAATTTAGTAATAGTTCGCCAATAAATTATACTCCAACACCATCAACAGTTGTATGGACAGGTGGAGTTGATAACGATTGGTTTAATACTGAAAATTGGGGAGGTTGCGCATTGCCTAGTTGTGCAACAAATGCAATTATACTTTCTGCATCTGCAAATCAACCAATAATAAATGCTTCAGGCAGCGCCGCAAAGTCATTAACGGTAAATGCTGGAGCAAGTTTAACAATCAATCCCGGAACTACTTTAACATTATGTCAGAATTTATCTAATTCAGGATTATTAAATGCAATTGATAATGCAACAATTTTACTCAATGGAAATTTAAATCAAATACTATCTGGAAGCTTAACGGGTAAGAATGCATTCGCGAATTTTACCATCACAAAAACTGGAGGAATTGCATCATTGTCCAGCGACATTGATGTAAATGCTAATTTAATAATTTCTGATGCATCAAGTACGTTCGATGGTAACGGAAAGAAGATAAATTTAAAAGGAAATTTTGCAAATAATGGCGGAAGTTTTATTGCTGGTAATAATGGTAATCTAACATTTAGTGGTAATTCAACTCAAACATATTTTAATGTTGGTACAATAAATTCTGTAACGATGCTTCATGCTGGATCAGGAATTTTATTGCTATCAAATATGAATGTTGGAACGAATGGCATTATGAATTTTAGTAGTGGAAAAATTATAACTACAAATAACTTTGAAGTAAATGAAACTAATAGTTCTTCTTCAGCTATCAATGCAGGAAATGCAACAAGTTATGTTGAAGGTACTCTAAGAAGATCACTACCATCGGTTCAATCACCACGTATTTTTGAATTTCCTGTAGGTAATGCTGCAAAAGGTTTTCAACGTGCTACTTTAAATTTTTATGCAGGAGTAACGCCTACTATTTCAAGTTTGGCAATGACATTTAATAATTATTCTGGCACACTACCAAATTCTTTAGGACAAGATCCTTCTTGTACTCCCAAATTTAATTCAATTTCGTTAGACAATGGATATTGGAATTTAACTCCACAAGGAAATGGTCAAGCTGATATGAATATGACATTGTATAATACAAACTATACTAATCCATCAAATGTTTTTTCAATTATGGAAAGTGTGAATAGTGGATCATGGTTCGTCCCAAATGTAGTTAGTGGAAGTTGTATTTCGTCCGCTATTACTTCCGTTACCCGAAATGGTATTGGAATCACACACGCAAACGATGTTCCTATTACTTTTGGAATAGCACAAGGGAATTCAGCATTGCCTATTACATTACTATCATTTATTGCGGAAGCAGGTAGCAACAGTATCATGACAACATGGATGACCGCCACAGAAAAAAATAATAAAGGCTTCGAAATTCAACGTGCAACAAAACCAGATCAGTTTGTAGTTGTTGGTTGGACTAATGCTGCTGGAAATGGAAATTCAACCTTACTGAACACATACAATTTCGAAGATAAGAATGTAAATGCAAATGTGCTTTATTATTATCGCTTACGTCAAGTTGATTTAGATGGCAAAGAGTCGTATTCGAAAACTGTTGCCGCAATTATTCATGAAAAAGGTGTTGTAATTTTAAATGCATATCCCAATCCTTATAGTGTAGCTACTACAATTAAATATATAATTAGCCGACCAACAATTGTTACTATTGAAATTTCTGATATGAGTGGTAAATTGGTGAAAAAATACCAACAAGGACTACAAAATGAAGGAAGTTATGCTGTGCCATTTTCAGGAAAAGAGTTCGGGTTAAATGCAGGTTTGTATAATGTAGTAATATGGTGCGACGACGAACGACATCAATTACGTTTAACAGAAACGGAATAATAAAAAGTACAAGTTTACTAGACTAATTTATATAAGTATTGGTATTACGTAGAATTGTGTATTATCTACTTTTAATAAAGTCATGCAACAATGAAAACACTTCTTTGTATTTCGTTAGAGGCAATGTATTTGCTTTGTCATAGATATCATGATACGCAGTGATGCCACCCATGGTATAACAAAAAAAAGAAGGAACTCCTTTTTCAGAAAAATAATAATGATCACTATTATGTGCAGCGCCTCTTTTACTTATTATTTTTAGATACTGATGTTCGCTATTTATTTTTTCAAATGAACTAAATGCCTCGGTATAAATAGCGCCATTAACAACCATTAAGCCATCCTCGCCAGTTCCTAATAAATCGAGATTAATTAAAAAATTAATTTTTTGAAGGTCTACTGTGGGATGATCAGTATAATACTTTGACCCTATCAATCCTGCTTCTTCACCAGCAAATGCAATAAATACTAACGTGTATTTTAGTTGATTTTCAGATTGTCTAAAATATTTTGCTAAATTCAATAACATGGTAACTCCTGAAGCATTATCATTTGCTCCTGGAAAATAAGTGTGCTTTCCCATTTTCCCAAGATGATCATAATGTGCTGTAATGAAAATAAAAGAATCAGGTAAACTGGATCCAGGAATAATTGCTATAACATTTTGTGTATGATGATTGGGGATAAACTCATTCACAATATTCAATTTAATTTGCATAGGATTAGATGGAATAGCATTTCTTAAAATATGAAATGTAAAAAAGGAATCTACTATCGTACTAACACTCCAAGTAAGTTTTTTTTCGCTAATAAAAATTAATCCAACAGCATTTAAAGGATTGTTTTTCCAAAGTCGAATTGAATCAGTTGTAAATATTTTTCCATTTCCTGAAGTATCAATTAATAAAATAACGTTCCGAAAATTTTCTGATGTATAATATGTTGGAGAATGATTAATAATTTTTACAGGAAAAGTCCCTTTAATTCCTGATGAAGAGGGATCGATAATATAGTCCATTCCAGGAAAAAGTAAATGATCATTAATCGAAACACTCATTTTAGAAGGAAAAGTATTTACAGGGAATGAAAAATTTTGATAAAAATTATTTGATCCAGCGTTTAACCCAATTTTTATAAATTCATTTTTTAAAAAAAAAGCAGCTTTTTGATCTCCACCATTAACATATCCTCTCCCAGCAAATGATTTATCAGTAAGATGATTTAATATACTGCGCGTGTAGATGCTGTCTTGAGCTTGCAACATTATTGAAGCAAAAATCGCAAAACATATAATGAAAGAAATTATACTTTTCATTAAGTACTAAACCTTCGTTTTATAAGATCATTTAGTTCAATAAAAATTGGTGAATTCGTATTCCAATTCATTTTACTAGCTAACTCATTATGTAATTCATGATAAGCTTCATCGTAATTCGTAAATCCATTTATCTTATCAATACTATCACTAAATTGTTGCTGATTACCAGAAAATAATTCATTAATAAAAGAAAAACGCTCATTTATTCCTATTGATTTCTTCAAGTTAATGAGAGGTTTTTTTTGTAATTTGTCTGCTACAGTTTCGTCATTTCGTGATTTAGAAATCTGTGCGTACAATGTTTCTTGTTCTTTAAATTTTCCTCCTATTGTACTCGAAGGTTGATCAAATAAAGTTGCGGATTGATGAATGGTTGTAGTTTCTTTTTTCTCAATCATTACATTCTTCTCTTTCTCCATTACTACATTTTTTTCTACTTCTGTTATACGCTCATTAATCGATTCAGTAAATTCGGCTTTAATAACAAATTCATTATTTGAATGAAGAGTTGGTTGCTCTATTCCAGTATGCTTTTGAGAAATTCTTCCTTCCGTAAATATTGGGTTAACATTTTGTTCAATAGGTTCGACAATAGTATTTTCAATTATTGTAGCTTCATCTTCAAGTAACAAATTTGCAAATGCAATACTTTTATCTGATGGTATATTGATTTCTGATTCTGGATATTCAGAAGGATTAGATTGCTGAATTGTTGGTGAATGATTCACTACTCTTTTTAGTGGTTCTTCACGAAACGAAGAATCTTGCACCTTGCTTAAATGATCTAATTGTTGATATAAATTTTGTAAAGAGTTTTTCATCAAATCAATTTCAATAAGTGGAATAATTTGTAGATGCTCTCTAGCATTTAAATATTGTTCAGTAAATGTTTCTAGTAGTCTGTCAAT
>JAYVOC010000226.1:0-21362 GCA_043758125.1 Bacteroidota bacterium
GGAGGAGTTACTTCAGCAATTCTAATCGAACCGCCGCTTCCTTCCGGACGCTGACCATTATCCGACTCTTTACCGCCGCCACATGCCACTAAAACTGTTGCTAATGCAACAACGTAGCTGTATTTTGATATAATATTCATAAAAGGTTTAAATTCACTACAAAACTACTTAAATATAACTCATTTTTCAACTCTATGCAAATACACTAATATTTTTGAAAATTTATTTTGTTTTTTTAAAATATCGTTTTAATATTGCAACGCCGTTAATGCGGTGTTTCTTTTGCTTTTATCGATGAAAAAAATATTTCTATACCTTCTTTTAACTGGCTTTCTGGGCTTTAAAGCCTATTCTCAAGGGGGCGTAATTATTCTTGAAGGTAATTATCAGGGGAAAAACCTGTACGTTCAAAACCCTTACGGTAGCGGCGGCGTTGGTTTTTGTGTTACTGAGGTACTTGTAAACGGGAATATTGCTACTGATGAGATTGCTTCAAGCGCGTTCGAGATTGATTTTAAGCCACATAAGCTTAATATTGGGGATAAAGTTGAGATAAAAATCAAGCATAAAGAAGATTGTAAGCCTAAAGTGTTAAATCCTGAGGTTTTAAAGCCAAAGAGTACTTTTGAGATTATCAGCATGTCTTTTGAGAAAGATGGTACTGTAAAGTGGTCTACTAAGTCTGAAACTGGTAAATTAGCCTTCGCAGTAGAGCAATTCCGTTGGAATAAATGGGTAAAGGTTGGCGAAGTTGATGGTATTGGTACTCCTGCTACAAATCCTTATACTTTTAAAGTTCAACCACACTCTGGTAAAAATCAAGTTCGTGTTCGTCAAACAGATTATAGCGGTCAACCACGTTTATCTAAGCCAGTTGATTGTATGTCTGATGTTCCTGAAATCACTTTCGCTCCAGTAAAAGCATCTAAAGACATTAATTTCGTTTCAGGTGATAAGCCAATCGAAACTATGTACGAAATTTACGATCAGTATGGTAACATCGTTAAAAAAGGATTTGGTTCAAAAGTTGATGTGTCTAACTTACCTAAAGGTGGTTACTTCTTAAACTTCGACAATAAAATGGGCGAATTCGTTAAAAAATAATAAGCCTTATTAAATATATTTAAAGCCTCCTTTTAGGGGGCTTTTTTATTGCTATAAATAACTAAATTTGAATCTCTATGTACAACATCACTATAAACGGTAAAAGCACTTTAAAAACCGAATTAGACTTTAACAGTAATAAAGTTTCAGGAACTTTAAATGGTAAAGCGGTTGAAGCTGATATTTTAAATGTAGGTAATCAGGAATATCATTTGCTTTTGAATAATCAATCCTATAATATATTAATTGTAAAAGCTGATTACAACGAAAAGAAATTAGTTGTAAAAGTAAACGGCAAAAAATATACGCTCGATGTAAAAGATAAATACGATGAGCTGTTACATAATTTAGGTCTTGATAATATTGCAGCAAAAAAAATAAACGATGTTAAAGCGCCAATGCCCGGCATGGTGCTGAATATTTTAGTGAGCGAAGGACAAGAAGTAAAAAAAGGCGATTCGTTATTGGTACTTGAGGCTATGAAAATGGAAAATGTTTTAAAATCGCCAACCGACGGTACCATTAAAAAAGTGATTGCTGTTAAAGGAACCGCTGTCGAAAAAAATCAATTACTAATTCAATTTTAAATGGAAAATAACCGCAGAGATTTTTTAAGAAAAAGTGCTTTACTTGGTTTAGCAGGATTAGCTACAAATTTAATTGGAGAAGAAAAATTAAATGCACTTGATAGTTTTGCTGATAAAACTACCGACGGCGGAAAATATTCTTTGCCCTCTTTACCATATGCATATAATGCATTAGAACCTTTTATTGATGAAGCAACAATGAAATTGCATCACGATAAACATCACCAAGCTTATGTAGATAAATTAAATAAAGCACTTGAAACTTATACCGGTGATTCAAAGCTGGAGGGATTATTTGCTCAGGCTTCAAAAATAGATGTAGCCTTGCGCAATAATGGTGGCGGACATTACAACCATTCACTTTTTTGGACCTTATTAAAACCTAATGGTGGCGGTTTACCTTCAGGAGCATTGGCAGAAGCAATCAATGCAGCATTCGGGACTTTCGATGAGATGAAAACAAAATTCAATGCAGCAGGAACTACACGTTTTGGTTCTGGATGGGCATGGCTGATAAAAAATAGCGCAGGTAAATTAGAAATCTGTTCTACGCCAAATCAAGACAATCCATTAATGGATGTTACAGAAGTAAAAGGATCTCCAATCCTTGCTTTAGACGTTTGGGAACATGCTTATTATTTGCATTATCAAAATCGTCGTCCGGATTATATTGCTGCTTTTTGGAATGCAGTTAATTGGGATGAAGCAGCGAAATTATTTGCAATGTAAATTTAAAATATAGTATTTAATTTATAGATCATTTAAAAATCAATCGCTACTGCACGAAAGTATTTTTAATTCCGTGTAATAGTGATTGATTTCTTTTATACTTTCACATAGCGTTTTGGAACATTAATAATCTATAACTTATGAAAACTTTTACTCTTGCGATAATTATGTTTTTATTTTTTTCACAAAATATTTCTGCTCAACAACATCCTTGGGCACTACCTGGAGCACATTGGTATTTCTCAGCTTTTAATGCTCTTAGTTTCGTTGGTTACCGCGAAGTTTGGAAAGACGGTAATGATACAATCATAAATGGAATTAGCTGTGATGTTTTTCACTTACGCGATATCGGAAATGCTCCTTTCTGGCCTTCACCACATACATTCATATATGCTAATCGTTATACTTACCAAAGTAATGATTCCGTTTTCTTTTGGAATGGATCTGTTTTTAAAATTTTATATGCTTTTAACACAAGTGCATTTGGAGATTGGATAACAGGTGAGGATGATCCTACGGTTTGCCAAGATGATACAATAAAAATCATGCAGATTTCGACAGTTAATATTAATGGTATTAATTTAAAACAGCTCATTCCTGAGACATTCGTTTTTCAGCCCGATCAATCACAACCGAATTACAGAAGTTTATTTTTTAACGATACTATTTATGAACGCATCGGCCATCTAGGAGGATTTTTACCTCTCGGCGAATGCTTTACCGACAATACTGATTACAAGCTCAGATGTTATTCCGACAGCAGCGGATTTTCGTATACAAGCAACATCGTTCCTTACTGCGATTTTATTACTTCAGTAAAAGAAATTACAACTGATGATGAAATAAAAATTTATCCTTCTCCTGCCAATGATAAGATAACTCTTAATTTCTCCTCACAAAATCATCTAGTAAAAAAAATGATTTTAACTGATCTCAACGGAAGAAAAATTAATAAATATTCAACATCTGAAACTTCTGAAAAAATAAATGTTTCAACAGTAACAAATGGAATTTATTTTTTAATCATTGACATAGAAAACAACTTGCATTTTAAAAAGATCATTATTCAACACTAATAAAATTTCCCTTCACTTCTTCAGATTAAATTAAATATACAATTATATAATTCAGCTTAGTAAAAAATGTTATTAATTAAAATAACAGTAATTACGAATTACGAATTAAATAAAATAGGCTCTCTGAAATTCAGAGAGCCTATTTTATTTACGCCAAAAAAGACCGTAATTTAAAATTCGTAATTCGTAATTACTTTTAAACTGTCATTATTTCTTTTTCTTTTAGCTCCAAATGTTTATCAACTTTTTTGATAAAATCATCCGTAATAATTTGTGTTTTTGCTTCTGCATCTTTAGCGATATCTTCTGGCATTCCATTTTTATGTGCCTTCTTAATATTATCGTTTGCTTCACGACGTAAAGTACGGATACCAACCTTAGCATGTTCACCTTCTGCCTTTGCACGCTTCACTAAATCTTTTCTTCGTTCTTCACTTTGTGGTGGAACATTAATACGAATTAATATTCCATCATTCTGAGGATTGAAACCTAAGTTCGCATCAATGATCGATTTCTCAATTGCTTTGATCAATGTTTTTTCCCACGGTTGTACAATGATTGTACGCGCATCAGGAGTATTCACATTTGCTACTTGACTAAGTGCTGTAGGTGCGCCGTAGTAATCAACATACAAACCTTCCAACATTGCAGGATTTGCTTTTCCTGCTCTAACTTTTAGCAACTCATTTTCTAAATGTGCTATCGCCTTTTGCATCTGCTCATGCATCAATGCAAGTATTCTGTTTATTTCATCCATTTTAATAATGTGCTAATCCCGTTAAACAACGGGACAAGTTGTGCTAGTGTGCTAATTCCCCCTCCCCACGCAATTAATTTGCTAAAATAATAAATTAAAAATCTACAAGTGTTCCGATTTCTTCACCATCAACAATACGTTTTAGGTTACCTGATTTATTCATATCGAAAACTATGATTGGTAATTTATTTTCTTGACAAAGTGTAAAGGCTGTCATGTCCATTACTTGTAAATTTTTTTCGTACACTTCTGCAAAAGTAATTTTCGAGTAACGAGTTGCTGTTTTATCTTTCTCAGGATCCGCAGTATAAATTCCATCTACACGCGTTCCTTTTAATATTACATCAGCTTCAATTTCTATTGCTCTTAAAGATGCAGCAGTATCTGTTGTGAAATAAGGATTACCAGTACCTGCACCAAAAATTACTACACGACCTTTTTCAAGATGACGTACAGCACGACGCCGAATAAAAGGTTCACAGATGGCTTCCATCTTAATAGCAGATTGCAATCGAGTACTAACTCCAATACTTTCTAATGCGCTTTGTAATGCCATCGAATTAATCACAGTAGCTAACATGCCCATATAATCACCTTGCACACGATCCATTCCACCTTCAGCAGCTTGTAATCCTCGGAAAATATTTCCTCCACCAATAACGATGGCCACTTCAACACCATTATCAACAGCGATTTTTATTTCAGAAGCATATTCTGCTAAAAGATTTGTATCGATACCGAATTGTTTCTTTCCCATCAGGGCTTCACCACTCAGTTTTAGAAGTATTCTTTTGTATTTCATTGTGCAGGCTAATATAGGTCAAAAAAAATCCCGATTCGAAAATCGGGATTCTTTATTCATTTAACAAATTAACCTAACTGAACACGTTTGAAAACGCTAACAGTAAGATCTTTTTCAGTGTCGTTTAAAAATTGACGCACAGTTTTTTTATCTTCTTTAAGATAAGCTTGATTCAAGAGTGTATTTTCCTGATAGAATTTATTTAATTTCCCTGCTGCGATTTTCTCCACCATTTCTTCTGGCTTACCTTCTGCACGAATTACTTCTTTCGCTATTTCTAATTCACGCTCTATCGTTGTGGAATCAACATCATCTTTATCGATCGCTACTGGATTCATTGCAGCAATTTGCATTGCAATGTCTTTAGCAACGGAATCAGAAGCTGTTGCGCTTGACATTCCAACCATAGAAGCTAAACGATTTCCTGGGTGATTATAAATGATCACTTTTGGAGCTTGTATCATTTCATAACGCGCTAATTCTATCTTCTCCCCAATTTTTCCGATCATATCGAATAATTTATCAGAGATCGTAGCACCATCCATTGTCAACGCTTTTAATGCTTCAACATCTGTTGGGTTATTTGCAATTGCTGTATTTAATATTCCTTCTGCAAAATTTACGAAGTCTTGATTCTTAGCAACGAAATCTGTTTCGCAGCTTAAAGAAATTAGGTATCCACGTGTGTTATCTGCATTTGTTTTTGAAATGATATAACCTTCTTTTGCTTCACGATCGGCACGGTTAGCTGCAACTTTCTGACCTTTCTTACGAAGGTTATCGATTGCCGCTTCAAAATCACCATTAGCTTCTGTTAAGGCTTTTTTACAATCCATCATTCCTGCTCCTGTCATTTGACGCAGTTTATTTACATCGGCAGCTGAGATACTTGCTGTAGTAGACATGATCTATTTATTTTTTGGTATTTAGTTTTAACAATAACGGGATGAAATTTCATCCCGTTGGTAATATAAAATTCTTATAATTATCGACGACCACCACCGCCACCAGAAGGGCCACTTTTACGTGGTCGGGCGCTTGGTTTACTTGGTCCTGATTTTCCTGGTCCTTTGTCACCTCGTGGAGCTGAAGTTGATTCGCCTTCTTCATCCGATCCAGACATCACCACTTTGCGATCATCAGATTCTTCATCGTTAGCCGCTTCTTTTTCGCGCTCTTGTTCTTTATCAACTTTACGTTCTGATAATCCTTCTTCGATAGCTTTCACCATTGCATTCATGATTAACTCTACAGATTTTGTAGCATCATCATTTGCAGGGATTGGGAAATCGATAAGTGATGGATCAGAGTTAGTATCACAGATTGCAATTGTAGGGATTCCTAATTTTATTGCTTCATCTACTGCGATATGTTCTTTAACTGTATCGACAATAAATAATGCTGCTGGTAAGCGGTTAAGATCAGTGATTGATCCTAATACTTTTTCCATTTTAGCTTTTTGACGACTAATTTGAAGACGTTCTTTTTTAGAGATTACATCTTGGGTACCATCGCTCATCATTTTATCGAGAGCTGCCATTTTCTTAACAGATTTACGCTGAGTAGCGAAATTCGTAAGCATACCACCAGGCCAGCGCTCAGTGATGTAAGGCATATTCACTGCTTTAGCACATCCAGCTACGATTTCTTTAGCTTGTTTCTTAGTAGAAACAAATAAGATTTTCTTTCCAGATTTAGCGATCTGCTTTACTGCTGCAGCTGCTTCTTCTAGTTTTGCGGATGTCTTATTCAGGTCGATGATGTGAATACCATTGCGCTCCATGAATATGTAGGGAGCCATTTTCGGGTTCCACTTGCGCTTCAGGTGACCGAAATGTACTCCGGCACTCAGCATCTCTTCTTGTGTTACATTGATCATTAATAGGGATCTATTGAAAGAAATTGAGGAATTAACGTTTACTGAATTGGAAGCGACGACGTGCTTTACGTTGACCGAATTTCTTACGTTCAACCATACGTGGATCACGAGTTAGAAGACCATTAGCCTTCAAAACCGGACGATGCTCCAGATTAATTTTACATAGTGCGCGAGCGATTGCCATTCGAATTGCTTCTGCTTGGCCATTGTATCCGCCACCGCCTACATTTACTTTTACATCATATTGCTCAACAGTTTTCGATAAATCGAAAGCTTGGCTGATCAACTTCTGTAAAGGAAGCGTAGGGAAATAGTCTTTAAAGTCGCGATTATTAACAGTTACTGTTCCGTTACCTGGTTGTAAATAGATACGGGCAACAGCTGTTTTACGTCGACCAATGGTATGAGTGATTTCCATAGGGAATTAATAATCAGTATTTAAGAGTTACTGCTTTCGGTTGCTGGGCAGCATGTGGATGCTCAGCTCCTGCATATAAATATAAATTGCCTTTAACTGCATTGCCTAAGCGATTTTTCGGTATCATACCGTATATCGCTCTCTCCAATACTGCTGTAGGTTTTTTAGCCATCAATTTAGCAGGAGTAACAAAACGTTGACCGCCTGGATAACCTGTATGAGATACGTATACCTTTTCGTTAATCTTACGACCAGTTAGACGAATTTTATCTGCGTTGATGATGATTATATTATCACCACAGTCAACGTGAGGGGTGTAATTGGCTTTATGCTTACCGCGTAAAATCATGGCAGCTTGAGAGGCAAATCGACCTAATACTTGGTCTTTAGCATCTAATACTACCCAATCTTTCTTTACGGTCTTATCGTTGGCCGAAATCGTTTTGTAACTTAACGTATCCACTTTATAATTGATTTAAACGGGTTTTCACTAAGGGGTTGCAAAATTAGAATTATAATCAAGAAATACAAAACTTATTAACACATTTTCTGTAATTGTTATAAACCGATGGTACAATGACCTCTTACTATCTGGGTAAACGACCTATAAACTGGCTAATAACCAATGATTAAGGTTAATTATTTTATTTATTAACGCATCCACTATTCCCTCGAAAAGAATTAACAATAAGTCAGTTTAAACATCCGCAAACTAGAATACTGATGTTTTAACTAATCATATAAAGCCAAGGTCGCAACCTAATCCGCTACATAAAATGCGCTAATTAGAACTTCTACCTCTACCAATTTAAAGGTATAACATATATCGTTATGTTTGTTTAAACAAAAGACCAATACTTATGAAAAAGAACCTGATACAATTAATTCTATTACTGTTTCCTATTTTAAGTTTTTCCCAGTCAAATGTTAAATTTATCATTACGGATGCGAGTGATAAGTCGACTATAATTGGAGCTACTGTTGTGGTAGCTGGCACTACCAATGGAGCAGCATCTGACGTAAATGGGATTGTGACACTCAAAGTAAATCCAACAGATATTATTGAAGTTTCGATGCTTGGGTATCAAAAACAGTCGATCGCAATAAATAATAGAACACAAATTGCTGTTCAAATGCAATTGTTATCGTTAAATTTAGCAGAAGTTGTTGTAGTAGGTTCGCGTAGGATGGGAAGGATAAAATCGGAGACTACAGTTCCTGTGGATCTTATCAACGTTTCGCAAATGTCGTTGCCAACGGGGAGAATGGATCTTACTTCCCTACTCAATTATTCCGCTCCTTCGCTCAATTCGAATAAACAAAGTGGATCTGATGGAGCTGACCATGTGGATTTAGCAACGCTACGTGGATTAGGCCCTGATCAAACATTAGTGCTTGTAAATGGAAAACGTCGTCATCAAACAGCATTCGTTGCCTTATTTGGAACTAGAGGTCGTGGGAATTCTGGTACTGACTTAAACACGATTCCCCTTTCTGCTATCGATCATGTTGAGATATTACGTGATGGTGCCTCTGCGCAATATGGTTCGGATGCAATTGCTGGTGTGATCAACCTTGTTCTTAAGAAAAATGTGAAAGAGTTTTCAGGCGATGTTGGTTATGCGGGTTATTATGACAAAAAATACAATCCCTCTTTTACACCAGAATTTGGGCAATATGAAACCGGGAAAAAGTTAGATGGAAAAACATTAACATTCAATGGTAATTATGGAGTTCCTCTTGGTAAAAACGGTGGCTTTGTGAATTTTTCTTTGAACGTTACTAAAGCAGAAAAAACTTTTCGACAGGTGATGGATACTTCTAATTTAAGTACTACTAAAATTTCATTACCCATCAATGTTTATCGTAGAGGAAATGGTGATGCATCGAGTAATGCTGTTGGAGGATTTTTTAATTTAGAATTACCAATGAAAAATAAATCCACCGTTGTTTATAGTTTCGGTGGTTATAATACAAGTTTTTCGGATGCATTCGCTTTCTCTAGAAATTATTCGGCGAAGCCAGAACGTTTCCCCACTGATGCAAATGGAAATTTGATTTTTGTAAGCGATATCATGCATGTTACTTCTGATAAATCAGATACTTTCTTTGATCCACATATTCAAACGAACATCAATGATATTTCTTTTGCTGCTGGAGTGAGAGGTAAAACTCATAGCAATTGGAATTGGGATGTAAGTAATAATACAGGTCGTAATGATTTTCATTTCTATGGTGATAAAACTTTTAACGCTTCATTAGGTGCTGGTAAAACTAATTTTGATGATGGAGGATTTTCATTTTTACAGAACACATCGAATTTAAATTTTACAAAAGAAATTGCTGGCATTGCACAAGGATTTAATCTTGCAATTGGTGCTGAATATCGTTATGAGCAATATAACTTATATTCAGGTGAAGTAGCATCCTACAAAAATTATGACACCTCAGGAACAAAGGCAACAGGCTCACAAGGGTTTCCAGGTTATCAACCCAATGATGAAGTGAAATCGAATCGTTCTACCGAAGGTATTTATGTTGATGCAGAAATGGATGTGACGAAAAAATTCTTAGTAGCTGCTGCGGTGCGTGCAGAGAACTATAGCGACTTTGGATTAACAACAAATTTTAAATTATCATCGCGTTATAAATTAACAAATAAATTAAATGTTCGTGGTTCGGTGAGTACTGGATATCGTGCGCCATCCTTACAACAAATTAATTTCAGCTCTACATTTACTACGGTACAAGGTGGAAAAATTGCTGAAGTTAAAATTGCACCAAATTATAGTCCGATAACAAAAGCTGCTGGTATTCCTGATCTAAAGCAAGAAGAATCTGTGAATGCAGGTTTAGGGTTTACTTATAGTCCATTATCAAATTTCAATATTACTGTTGATGGCTACATGGTAAAAGTAAAAAATCGTGTAGTTCTATCAGGACAATTTGATGCATCAGATGCAACACTTGATACTGCGTTAACGAATACTTTGAAAAACCTTAATGCTAGTCTTGCGCAATTTTTTGCGAATGCTGTAAACACAACGAATTCGGGTGTTGATATTGTGATGGAATATAGAAAAGTTACGGAGCGACATACGTATCGTGCAATGTTAGCTGGTAATTTTCAACACATGACAATAGACCAAGTAAACGTCCCTAATAAATTAAATGATACTGAAGGACATCGAGCTACTTTTTTAAGTGATCGTGAGAAAAATTTTATTCTTGCATCAGCACCTACAACAAAATTTGCATTAACATTAGAATATAGTTTACGAAGACTTACTATTGGAACTAGAGCAACCTATTTTGGGAAAGTCACATTGCTAGGTTATGGTGATGATGGCTTAGGTATTGATCCGAAAGTACCTACTGATGCTGATGGAAATGTGAGAGTACGTGATGAATATGTTTACGGAGGAAAACTTGTTAACGATTTATACTTGACTTACAAATTACATAAGGCAATTACCATTTGCATTGGTGCTGATAATATTTTGGGAGTGCATCCTGATTTAGGTGCGGTACAAAGTGCGAAAGGATGGGCATTCAACAATGAGCCAGCAGGACCTTGGGATGCAGTACAAATGGGTAGCAATGGAATGCGTTTGTATGCACGTGTTGGATTTACTTTCTAAAAAAATTAAGCCCTGAAGTAGGATGTAAGCCGCTACTTCAGGGCTTTGTTGCTAAAGTAATTACTGACAAACCAAATTTATTAAAGACTAATTGATCGATCAATTTTGCGATAGGAATTAATTTATTGTAGAGATTCATTTGATCATTTTTAATTTGTGATGATCGGAAAAGAACTCCACTCAACCACCATGCAGGCATTCCCATTGCATTGAAACCATACGTACGATTAATATTAAATCCGGCAGTACTAATTATTTCTTCAAGACTTTTATTAGTATATCGTTTATAATGTTGCAAACTGGTATCAATTCTATTGTAAAGGAAAGGGTGTGCTGGAACCAAAATCATTAATTTTCCTCCAGGTTTTAAAATACTAAATAAGTTTTGGAGTGCTAGTTTATCTTCTTCAATATGCTCGACAACATTAAGTGCGAATGCGGAATCAAATTTCTCGAGATATTCTGGAAAACGTTTTTTGAAATCGGGAGTTACCAAATCAATTTTTCTTACTTGATTATTTGCAACATAATCTGGGAATCGAGATTCGAGTAAGCTGCAATAATTTTCACGGATATCGCTTAGTGTGATCTTTGCTTTATCCCGAATAAAATATTCTGAAAGATTTCCAATACCACTTCCGATTTCTAAAATTTCACCTTGCATCCAAGGGGCAACTTGGTCATACATCCAACGGTTAAATTGATCTGCATCACGAATTGCTTCGAGCGTTAAAAGTCCTTCTGGATCTTCTTCTTTATAATTAAAAGTTGTCATAGCACTATTGAACGAACATTAGGAGAATAGGTTGTAGCGTAGGATACAATAAATTGCACGAAATCCGTCTTGCCAATTTATCTTTTTCCCTTCTTCATACGTGCGGCCATAATAAGATATTCCGACCTCGTAGATACGTAATTTACTTATTTTGGAGATGCGTGCAGTTACTTCTGGTTCGAAGCCAAAACGTTTTTCTTTGAGTGGCAAACTTTGAATAATCTCTCTCTTAAATAATTTATAACACGTTTCCATATCTGTTAAATTCAAATTCGTGAAAACATTAGAACAAATAGTGAGGAATTTATTCCCTATCGTATGCCAAAAGAAAAGAATTCTATGGGGTTTGCCACCAATAAATCGCGAACCATAAACAACATCAGCAAATCCTGTTAAAATTGGTTTTAGCAGGGAATTATATTCTTCTGGGTCAT
The DNA here is from genome assembly GCA_043758125.1 of Bacteroidota bacterium. Classification (GTDB taxonomy): domain Bacteria; phylum Bacteroidota; class Bacteroidia; order AKYH767-A; family OLB10; genus JANXSD01. The sequence goes on from JAYVOC010000226.1 coordinate 12,203, forward strand.
ATTCTAAATCGGCATCTTGGATAATTACAAAATCACCGGTAGCTAGTTGAATTCCTTTATGTAAGGCTGCTCCTTTTCCCATATTGAAAGATTGAGAAAACAAACGAATATTTAAATCAGGATTTAATTGAATGTATTTTTCAACCGCTTCAACGGTATTATCATTGGAGAAATCATTCACAATGATTATTTCTTTCTCGATGTTATCTGTAAGACGAACAGCCTTCACCTTATCGAGGATCATGTGAATGGTTCTGCCTTCATTGTAGGCTGGGATGATGATGGATAATTTGTTTACGCTTTGCATTAAATTTCAAATAATTGTTGCTGCTGCAAATATAGATTATAAAAAATACATCACTAAATTAGCCCTGAGATATCCCTTAAAAAGAAACGCCCCTATTAGGATCATTACATTTCTATCAAATTTGATTCCGATACTACTACATCATTTAATTTTAAATAAACTTTTGCAAACCCGCCATCAGTGTAACGCTTAAAATCTGCTTTTGATAAATCAATAATTATTCTTTGATGTAAACTATCAATAAAATCATGCTCTATTAAAAAAGAGAATTGTTGATTAGCTAATCCACCATTACTTGACAAATACACACTTAGTTTATAAGTCGAATCTTTAGAGTTGCCAGAATAAATTTTATTTTTTCCACTGTTTTTGATTGTAGCATCAATTATTAACGCGCCATTAAAGTTACAGTTTCTTAAAAAAGTTGCAAAAATTGAGATGTTCTTTTTACTGTCTTCAACATTATATCCTGTAATAAACTTCTCATTGATCAATTTATAATTGGTATTTGGCAAGCTAAAAATGTAATTATTTATTGCAGGAATTTTAAATCTGCTAAAAGTCCACATCGGGCAGAGAAATGCATTCGGCAATGCCGCATTTTTTATTGCCTCAGGAATATTTGCTGTACTAAAAACAGTAATTGTATTTTGAGCGCCTGACATAGAAGATAACACAGCAGTTTCAAACGGTAGTGCCCACGATGACCATGCATACGATTCTGGATAATTTTCCTCAGCAAGTATATATTTTTTTTCTGGTTGAGATTGTCCGAAGGCAATTAATCTTTCTAAGTAATCGATCCTTAATGAATAATTTTTCCTGGCACAAACAATAGAAAATGATGTGCATACTACGAAAAAAATAAAAATAAAAATTACACATTTTTTTTGAAAAAATTCCTTCCAAGTAAAGACAAGACCAAGTGACATTATAAAACTAATTACAATATAGTAATTTTCATACATCATTGGAGATTCTCCTAAATAATGTGTTTGAAAAATCAATAACATTATACCTAAAAACCCCATCCAATAATATGCAGTTAATACTATTTTTCGACTTTTTAATTGGAAAATAATTAGTGCAATAAAAACTGGTGCGATAAATATCCAATACTCTGTTATAAAATAATAAAAGTATTTAGTGCTGGGAAGATTGAGTGTGTTGGGCAACAACTCAACCCGTTTCTTAATTGGAATTTGTTTTTGAATTTCATAATCGCTAACGGTACATATTACTCTTTTACAAAAAGTAACTAGTAACAATAAAAATGCTGAAATAGAAAGTTCACGTTTATGATTAAAATTATCATCAATAAGCAAATAGCCATGAATAAAAAGAGCGGGTAATAAAAGTAGCACGTGAAAATTCAAAAGTATAATTGACAGAACAGCACTACTAAATAAATACAAAATTTTCTTTGAACTATCACTACCAATATATTTTTTTAAAACACTTAACTGCAATATAAGAAAAGGCATTCCTTGTTGAACTTCTGTGCAAGGAAAGTAAAAGGAACTTCGGATGAAAATCAATAATGTTAAAATATAAATAATTCCAGATTCGCTATCTTTTAATATCAATGTAATAATTAGATAAACTATTATTTGCATAATAACAATTGACATAGAATATGCTATTGCAATATGTTGCAAACTATCTTTGAATTTTATGAGCAACAATGGAATGCTCTGACATATTACATCCCCATTTCTAAAATGTTCAATACTAAAATCACCTGTGATGATCATTTTCCATAAAACAAAAGCGCTATCAAAATTAAAGCATCGCTCTTTGAAAAAAATAATAGAAAGCACCAACGAAAACAGCAAATAGGAAACGCCAGTAATATTGTATATAAGACTAGACCGTTTATCCATTTTTTGTTTTCAAGAACTATTTTGCTATTAAAGCTATATCGTTACTAATGCCCCACCATCTAATTCCCTCAGTTACAAAATCAATATTAACTTTATATTTTCCTGGATGTCCTGGATAATCAATATTTACTTTTTGAACTAGGCTTTTCCCTGGTAATATATCAAGTAATAAAATAGTTCTGGAATTATCCCATTTCAAAAGTTTTCCGCTTTCATCATATAAATGATAACTAATTAAAACTGGATGTGCTCCCTCTGGGATTGATGTCAACGTTAAAGTATCAAGATTTGAAATGCGAATATTTGTGTACGTTTCAGCCTCATCACAAAGGATTTCTTTTTTTAACAAATCAATTTTTATATTATCCTTTGAGAATGATGCTTCCTTAAACGAATCACTATTTTGTGAATTTGAAAGCATGCTATATCCTGATTCAGGGAAGTTAAAATAATTTTTGTTAAATGAGTTTGTTGTAAACCAAAAAGGCTCCCATTCTGGGCCCAGAAAAACATCTTTCTTTATTAGTTGTTCTTCAGTAAAATGAGTGTTATTTTTTAGTGAGAAGAAAGTTACGGAATACGCAGGGTTATCTAATGAAGAAAGTAGTGTTGATTCAAAAGGTAAAGACCAAGTAGGAAGCATGTTGTTAAATTCCTTTAAATGATTTTCATCGACAAGAAACTTCCTCTTATCCAATGATCGTCCATATTGAATCATATTATTAAGATCTTCTATTCTCTCTGTTATGGGTTGTCGAGCTTCACAAATTTGGTTTAAAGAATAGGTAATTAATATTATAACGGCAAGTGTAGCAAAGTTGCGAGATGGAACTGAAAAAGTATGTACTAAACTAAATGCAATAAATAATCCGAAAACTATGTAATAATTTTCATACATCATTTGCGATTCTCCTTTATAAAGAGTAACACATATTAATATTGCAAAGAATATAAAGAACGCTCCACTATAAATTGCTAAGAGTTTGTTTTTACGAAGTAGAAGTAATAATGTAATGCAAAAAGCAATTACCGGGATTAATATTTGTTTTTTCACAAATCCTAAAAAATATTTTGTACTTGGCAAGTCTCTTATATGCATTAGTTGTTGAAAGAACTCATTACCTGATAACATCTTGTTTTTTTCATATTCTGAATTTGTAAAAACTTTGATTCTTATAACATACCATATAATAGTGAATACCACTAAGAACAATAATTTTTTATCCTTAAACCTTCCGTTTTGTATCAACTCAAAGCCCAATATAAATAGGACGGTAAACAATGTAAGTTGGTGGTAAAATGATATTATTAAAATTAAAAGAGATGCAATAATTGTATGAAGCCAAGCTTTAGAAGTAGCATTTTCAAATGATCTTGCAACGATTGTCCATAATAGAATACTAAGTGCCATTCCTTGATAAAGCTCCGCTGTGGAATAATAAAACGTCATTCGAAAAGTAAGACAAAGAGATAACATTAATATCCATGATCCTTTACTGTTTTTGTATACGTATTGAATGATAAGAAAAAATATATAATACAGCACAATAAACGAAGCAGAATACAATTGTAAGAATGTTTCAAGACTTACTCCGTGGCGTAGTCCATATAAAGGAGCCATCTGTGAAAAAATTGTTCCCCACCGTCCTAGCACGAATGAAAAATTATTTTGATCGATAAGCAAAAAAGAAAAGAAAGCTGGATCAGAATAGATTATACGTTCTTTAAAAAAGACCAGTGAATAGATAAATAATATCAAAAAAAAGAGATGACCAATAGTCGCAGTAAAGGAATCAGTCTTAATTATGTTATTTTCTTTAAGCATTTGCAAATGTAACAGGATAATTAGCAATCCCAATTGAAAAAGCAGAACCTAAAGAAATGTTAATTAGCAAACTACATTTCTTATATTAAGTATGTTTTTAACTAAATAATACGTATTTACTACAACATTACTATGTTTGCACAGAAAATAGTAGAATCCAAAATAAATTAACACTTTTTAAGTATTAATTTCGGGAAATTATTTATTAGATTTAAACATATTATAATTCTATTTCGGTGCAAATTAATACGAAGCAATCAGGAGAAGTGTACTTTATGAATCTGGATGTTCTACGGTTTCTCGCAGCATTCATGATTGTCTTTGTGCATGGTTTTGAAGGGTGGCATGGTTGGTTTGGATATCCTGGTTTCATGACCACTGGAGATTATAAAACATTAACTAAATCAGGTGAATATATTAACAGGGCAATTTCAAATTTAGGATTCGGAGTTGATGTGTTTTTCCTAATTAGTGGTTTCTTAATCACTTTTTTATTAGTTAAAGAATATGAAGAATCTGGCACGGTAAGTCTTAAGAAGTTTTATATGCGTCGTATCCTAAGGATTTGGCCACTTTATTACTTTATAATGCTAGTATCACCATTAATAATTAACTGGTTAGGAGAAACTACACAGCCAAATTACTTAATGACTGGACTTTTCTTAAATAATTTTGAAACCATAAAAACAGAGCAATGGATTTATCCATTTGCACATTTCTGGTCGATCTGCATTGAAGAACATTTTTACCTTTTTTGGCCGATCCTGATTAAGCTACTTCCTAAAAAGCGCTTGCCAGAATTCTTTTGCTCAATCATTTTGGTTAGCATTTTATATAGAAGCTATGAATATATGACGAATCCATATCCTTGGATGCCCATATATCTTCACACATTAAGTCGTGTTGATGTATTGGCCATTGGATCGCTCTTTGGATACCTTCATTATCATAAACCAATTCAAGTAAAAGTGCCTTTCTCAATAAGAATAACCCTTTATATTCTATTTATTGCTTGTTTTTTCATTGACCCCCTACATAGTTGGGATACTTTTTTTCTTGCAGCATTTAAAAAATATTTTTATGTGCTAATAGTAGGATTTGCCATGTATAATTATATGTTTAATCCTGTAGCAAAATTTCGCTTTCAGAAAAAGGGGCCTATTCATTATTTAGGAAAGATATCTTATGGAATTTACATGTATCATAATGTTTTAATCTTGATTGTTATTAAAAAAGTTGTTTTTAACAACGGTATACATAATATATATGCTTACTCAGCAATTCTTTTAGGATTCTGTATTATAGTCCCAATCATAAGTTATGAATTAATGGAAAAGCCCTTTCTCAAACTTAAAAGGAAATTTGAGGTTGTTCACACAAGACGTTAACTTAATGAAACCCTAGAATTTCAACTTACAAATACCATTCATGCTCCTATAACTGTTTCAAAAAAAATTAAAATTGAATACCGAACAACTAAATAAGCTTTTTCCTAATTTTGAATTTTCTAAAAATAAATTCATGAAAAAATCTCTTCTCACATTACTTGTATCTTGTTTAACGCTTATTGCTTGTAATGATGGCAAAAGTGGAGATGGAATTTATTATAATGATTTCGAAACGATGGGAACTTGGAGTGACTCACCAAAAATTGTTAGAGACATTGGTCATAGTGGTAATTTTTCCGTTTTTACTGATGCTGGCAATGAATATACTGAAGGTTTTAAGATACGTGTTGGTGATATTAAAGTATCAAATCCACATATTGCTACAGTAACGGCTTGGGTGATGGCAAATGATGTAAATGCAAAATCTCAACTTGTAATTAATGTAGATTCATCAGGTAAAAGCGTTGCTTGGGTTTCATCTCAAACGCAATCCGTTATTTTAACTCCTGGAAAGTGGTTTGAATTAAAATGTACATTAACACTTCCAAACAATCTCAACCCTGATGATAAACTGTATGTTTTCGGATGGTATAATGGAAATGGGAAAGTTTATTATGATGATGTCTTAATAAAAGTTGAATAATAATTTTATTAGCTATTTTCTTTAATTACGATGTACATATACACCGATGTCGTCAATCCAGAATTCCAAATTGCTATTATTATAAAAATAAAGATTAAGATCTGACGATTTTATTTCCTTATTCTCGATCGGTAAATCGACTCGAAATTCCGTCCATTCTTTTTCAGAATTTATGCGATTGAGTTTATTTAATTGCATCTCCTTTTTGAAATATGTATTCCCATTTTCATCTATTGAAACCGACAATGTTGTTTGATTGATGTTTCGTTGCGCAGTTGGGTACCAGCCTGTAATAGTAATTTGTTGGGATGCATCATTAGATGAATCAAAATGCCATTTCAACTCAGGAGAAAATCCATGTTCTGAATCGAGTTTTATAACATGATTTCCTGAAAGTGCCGAAACCGATACATCATCAAATCTGCAATCTTGCCATTCAGAAGGACATCCTTCAAAATCATTAAAAAACCCTTTACTGATTTTATTTTTAATATCTTCTGGAGGATTATTATGCGGATTGACAAATAATATCCATCTATATTTATTACTTGTTTTTAAAAAAACTTTCCAATATTTTTCCTTGTCCATCGAATCATAATGCAAAATATTTGATTGTACTTGATATGCTTGAATAAAATTTATTGGGATAAGTAAAGTAACGGTAGCCAACAATGCTTTCCAAGAAGATGGCTTTAAGGATGTAAAAAGAGCGGCCATTGTAAGTGCTGCTGGTCCATAAAAATCAATCAATGGACGTTGCCCAAAGCTTCCACCATAATACCAACAGCCCCATGATGAAATAATATAAAGAGTAACTCCCCAAAACAATACGGAAATATTTGCTCGAAACCATTGTTTATGGATTAACATTGCGATAAACCCAGGAACAATCAAAAGCATAAAGGGAGTATAAACAAACCAACCTTTTCTGTAGCTGAATAACACATTGAAAAACTGTGGATTATTCCAGTTAAATCCTTCTCGTATGTAAGTCCAAACATAAAAATGACCTGTTTGCACATGCCATACTATTGGCTGAAGAGAAATTACAAGTAGGAATAAAACAATTCCTATTATCGCTTTGATTTTATTCGTTAATAAATGTCTTACAAATTCTAAGAACCCCTTGCCACTATTAAATAGAAAAGGAGTAAATAAAACTATTACAGCATTAGTAGGACGAATTAGGATTATAAGTCCCACTAGGCAACAAGCACGGTACCAACTACCATATGTCGTTTCGCTCGAAAAAATTTTTAAATACCAAAGTAGTGTAACAACGCTAACAAACGAAAATGCATGAGAAATACTTGGCTCTAAAACCGTATAGTGAGTTAAGTTCGTAGCAAAGGCTACTCCTATAACGATTAATGCAGCTATCCTTTGTTGCACATCAAATTTTCTTAGCAACCTATATAATAAAATAATCGCAAAAGTCACATAAGTAATCGCGGCGAGACTCTCAAATACTTGGAAAAAAAATGAATATCCATCAATAGGAAATCGAAAAATAAAACTGAATATAATAGCAGCAAGAAAAAATGGAACAAGCATTACTGCTACTCCAATTGGATATTTTATTACATAATTTCCATCGATATAGAATAGAAAATTGGAGGTATAATCCTTAGGAAGATTAAGCGAGCCATTAAAAAAATAATTGAATTTGAAATCATGAAAAATAATTGATGCTGGGAGATACGCGTAATAACCTCTACCATCACTATTTATTATTTCTTCCCATCCATGATCAACCCATCTAAAAATTACAGCAAGAACTAATAGAACGGAAAAAATTATCCATCCCATTTTTTTTTGAAATTTAATTTCAGGAGAAATTATTGCATTAAGGTCACTCTTCAATTTTTCGCTTCGTTAACTATTATACAATTCGATATTAATATCCGAGTATTACTTTTACTTTGTATATCGTATTGTTTGTATCAAATTAGGATCAATATTATTAAACTTATACCAAACTAGTAATGAATTATCATCTATATTATTAAAAAAATCATTGTACTCCCTTGGATTATGTCCTGTATAAGAGTTTACACAAGGAATATTCAATTCCTGACTTGCTAACATTACATCCAAATGAAAACTTACCACATCTTTAACACTGTCTTCTATTAGCGCTATTGCTTGATGCTTTTTATTATAACGATATAATATTTCATTTCTAGCAATACTTATTCTTTCCTTAGATTTCCACTTATCATAAGTCATAATTTGGTCGGCATCGATTCGATTGTCAACAATAATCAAAAGAGGAAAGAATACAACTATCCATTTAATTGCTTTAAATTTTTTGCATAATTCATTAAATGAAAAAACAAAAATTAAAATAAAGAAAACGATTTCAACATTAACTAATCTATTCAGTGAACGCATTACAGAAAATCCAGGAATATTATAAATATACTTATATAGGCAAAAGCCCTTGATATTTAAACAAAAAATAAAGCTAAAAAATAAACTGAGCAGTAGAAACGATAAAAATAATTTTTCTTTTTGTCCAATTCTTTTTGAGAATAAAACAAAGGGTGTGGCAATTATTCCAAGCCAAGGTAATGCGCCGATAAAAAGAAAATGACACCACCAATTATTGAAAACAGGAATCCCATGTTCAGAAAGAATTTCCCAGCTTTTAGCCGCTTTACTAGTAAAAAAATAAGATCTAATTGTTGGAATACTTGTAAGCACTTCATTATAGGAAGCAATTCCTGTTTGATGAGAACCTAAATAGTAATGGTAGATTAATGGGAAAAACAATAGGCTGCCAACACATAATACTAAGAAATGTGATGTAACGGTTTTAAGTTTTTTAAATTGAGTAAACAATAAAGCATCTTTATAAATAAGAAAATAACTTATAAACAAAAAGAATAGTGAATAAATTAATAAAAACCCTAAGTAAATCCCGCAATAAAATTGAAATACAATACCCAAAATTAAATAAATAAAATATTTAATTTTTTTCTCATTTAAATATATCCAAAACCAATAAAATATAAAAGGAATAATGAATCTGGGGAATGTTTGAACGTTATAAATATTCCCAATAATAAATATTGAAAATGCAAAAACATATGCTCCTACCGATGAAAGAAT
>JAYVOC010000227.1:0-14950 GCA_043758125.1 Bacteroidota bacterium
AAATCGGTTCGCCGAAGAATTCCTATTTATTATTAGATCAAAGTAAATTATGCTAATTGGTGTACCATTAGAAACGAAAGACCGTGAGTGCCGCGTAGCACTTAGTCCAGAAGTTACTTCACAACTTGTTCAAGCTGGTTTTAACATTATGGTTCAGGTAGGTGCTGGCTTAAAATCATATTATACCGACGATAATTATACTGCTGCTGGAGCTACGATAGAAAATAATGCTGATGATGTTTATGCTAAAGCAGATGTGATTTTAAAGGTGAATGCACCAATTCCATCAGAAATAGCTAAGATGAAAGATGGGGCAATCTTGATTTCCTTTATGTGGGCTGCTACAAATCCTGATTTAGTAGATGCTTGTGTTGCAAGAGGTATTTCCGCCTTTTCAGTAGATGCAATTCCGCGTATTAGTCGTGCACAAAAAATGGATGCACTTAGTTCACAAGCTAACCTTGCAGGATATAAATCAGTGTTGATGGGAGCTAATGCTCTTGGAAAAATATTTCCATTACTAATGACTGCCGCTGGAACTATTAAACCTTCGAAGGTGGTTATTTTTGGTGCTGGTGTAGCAGGATTACAAGCAATTGCAACTGCAAAACGTTTAGGCGCCATCGTGGAAGTATCAGATATTCGTCCGGAAACAAAAGAACAAGTTGAATCACTTGGTGGAAAATTTATCATGTTAAAAGGTGATGATTCCATCAAAATAGAAGGTGGTTATGTTAAAGGTGTTTCTGACGATTTTTTAAAGGCTCAACAAGAATTGGTAACAAAGCATGTTGCTGATGCAGATCTTGTAATTACCACTGCTTTAATCCCAGGAAAAAAAGCACCAGTTCTTGTTACCGAAGAGATGGTTAAGAAAATGAAATTCGGTTCTGTCATTGTAGATATGGCTGTAGAGCAAGGTGGAAATTGTGTGCTGAGTGAATTAAATAAAACAGTAGTAAAGCACGGTGTTACTTTAATCGGCGAATCAAACATCCCTTCACTCCTACCTTTAAATGCTACAGATTTGTACGCAAAAAATATTCAAACTTTCTTGCTTCATCTTGCTACTAAAGATGGTTTTAAATGGGAAATGACTGAAGATATTACGAAAGGATCGCTCATCGTTTACAATGGGAAATCGATTAAAAATTAAAAATTACGAATTACGAATTACGTCCCGATAGCTTTCGCATAAGAATTGAAAATTAAAAACATAAATCATGAATGATATACTAAATTTCATAGCAGAAAATCGTCAAATGCTTTACATAATTCTACTTTCCATATTTGTGGGTGTAGAGGTTATAGGCAATGTTCCAACAGTACTTCACACGCCATTAATGAGTGGAGCAAATGCAATTCATGGTGTTGTAATTGTTGGTGCAATCATCGTAATGTTAAATTGCGAAATTGAAAATACTGCAGGATTAATTTTAGGATTTCTCGCCGTTATTTTAGGAACATTAAATGTGGTTGGTGGTTTTGTTGTTACCGATCGCATGCTTGAAATGTTTAAGAAAAAGAAATAATACCCTCATTACTTTAATTACAAAAAAACTGATTTTACGCTATTACGATTATGCTTAATCCAATATTAGAAATTATATATTTAATTGCTTCGGTCACTTTCATCATCGGTTTAAAAATGATGGGCAATCCGAAAACTGCAAGAAACGGAAATCTTATTGGTGCTGCAGGTATGACGCTTGCAATTTTTGGAACCATTTTTCTTTATAAAGATTTAAGTCAAGTAACTATGTTAGTGCTTGGATTAATCTTCGCAGGTATTGCCATCGGAACCATCATTGGCTGGATGACAGCAAAAAAAGTACAAATGACAAAGATGCCAGAACTCGTTTCTTTGTTCAATGGAATGGGTGGCGCTTGTGCTGCATTAATTGGCCTAATCGAATTTCATCATAATACAGGAAATGGTTTCGGACCTATGTTATGCATCATCGTTGGATTAATAATTGGATCAGTATCTTTTTCAGGATCAATCATCGCATTTTTAAAGTTGAATGGAACTATGAATAAAGCCATCCGACTACCAAGTTATAACATGCTTAACAACATTATCCTTTTAATCACTTTAGGGTTTGGTACATACATGTTGATGAATCCGTTAGCCATTCATGGTGGTGTTTATATTCTATTTGCAATATCACTTGCTTACGGCGTTTTCTTTACCATTCCGATTGGTGGTGCCGATATGCCCGTTGTGATTTCGCTACTCAACTCTTTTACAGGATTAGCAGCTGCAACAGGTGGATTTTTATATGCAAATCAAGCTATGCAAACTGGAGGTATCTTAGTCGGTTCTGCAGGAACACTATTAACTTTAGTGATGTGCAAAGCAATGAATCGTCCATTAAGCAATGTTATATTTGGAGCTTTTGGTGGAGGTAATGCGGCAGTAGCGGAGCGCGATGGTGTAACAGGAAGTATTAAAGATATTTCTGTTTCTGATTTAGCAGTATTGATGAACTATTCTAAAAAAGTAGTTATCGTTCCTGGTTATGGATTAGCAGTTGCACAAGCACAGCACGTTATTCATGAGCTTGAAAATATTTTAGAAGAAAGAGGTGTTTCAGTAAAATATGCAATCCATCCAGTTGCTGGTCGTATGCCCGGACACATGAACGTTTTGCTTGCAGAAGCAAATGTTTCTTACGATAAATTAGTTGAGATGGAAGAAATCAATGGAGAGTTTGCAACAACAGATGTTGTATTAGTTGTTGGTGCAAATGACGTTGTGAATCCTGCTGCTAAAAACGATCCCGCTAGTCCGATTTATGGTATGCCAATTTTAGAAGTTGAAAACGCTTCACACATCGTTGTAAACAAACGCTCGATGAATGCAGGTTATGCAGGAATTGAAAACGAACTATTTTATAATCCTAAAACTTCCATGCTTTTTGGTGATGCAAAATCGGTTCTTACGAAATTGGTTGCGGAGTTAAAAACAATGTAGGAAAGGAATTACGAATTACGAATTACGAATTACGAATTACGAATTACGAATTACGAATTACGAATTACGAATTACGAATTACGAATTACGAAAATAAAAAATCCCTCCATTGGTGGGATTTTTTATTTCTATTTAGTTTGAGATTAATTTTTCACAGCTTTAAATAATCCAAAAATAGAAACTGTTGTCCAGATTATTTCCAGTACAAAAAATGGCCAGTAGGGAATAAGATAAGAAGCAATACCAGCCAACGCAGCACCAATAACATTCAATAGTGAATACCAACTATTATCTTTTTCAAGATACCCGAATAGGTTTAAGAAAAAAGCTATAAGTAAAATTACAACTCCAATAGATCCAATAATGTCTGCAAGGTTCATAAGGTTATAAAGATACTATTATGAAGTAAAACTTCCCTTCACATAAATAAATTTCACATAAGGAGCCACTTCATTTCGAATAACGTTACTAGTTGTTACTAGAAAAGTATAGCAACACAAAAGCTGTTGATTGTAAAGAATTAATTCCAAAACAGTATCTTTAGGCAAGGAAATAATGAAAGAGCAGAAATCACTCAAACAATTACCATTAAACCTAACCCTGCAAGTGAATTTGTAGATGTAGATTTTAATTAACCACTTAATGAAAAAACAATTATTCAACTATTAGATGCTATTGGAAATGTGGTAGTTCAAAAATCAATAGATACGAAAGTTTTAAAATTGAGAATAGATACACATAACTTGCCACCATCAATTTATCAGATTAAGTGCAATGATTGTTCTAAAAAATTAATTCTTATTAGATGAGAAAATATAGTCTGGCAATTACTTTTACTTTCATTAACTGCATATTTGTTAACGGTCAAGGACTAAACCATCAATGGCTTTTAGGAGACCAAAACAGTATTGCTGTTCCTAAGTCCAGAATATTTTTTGATAACACGACTTATACTTTTCAACAAGATTTTAGGAAAATGACCTTTTTAGGCACTGAAGCTAATATTTGCGATACTCAGGGAAATTTTTTAATGAGTAGTAATGGCGTTTGGATTGCCAATGCCACGGGTGATACTATGATGAATGGAAGTGGATTAAATCCTAGTCCGGAAACCTTAAGTTGGCCCGATGGTTTATTATTACCTTATGCGAATTTAATCTTACCCAATCCAGGGGATTCAACGAAGTATACGCTATTTCATCACGTATCTACCTATAACGGTTTTTCTTATCCTGTATATGAAATTATGCGCTCAGAAATAGACATGAGCCTGGATAGTGGTTTAGGAGCGGTGACTTTGAAAAACGATACTATTTTTAGAGATACATTAAATTGGGGAATTGGAGCCTGTAAACATGCAAATGGTCGAGACTGGTGGATTGTTGTTCAACAAGAAAACAGTGATTCCATTTTTAAATTTCTGTTTACTCCTAATGGGATTGAAAGTATTACTGGGCAGAAATTGAACGTTCCTGTAGCGTGGTATACGGTCAATCATCTTGAGTTTTCCCCGAACGGTGAAAAATTTGCTTACAATGTTTATGATTCAATTACTGGAAGTGAAACAGTATTATTATTTGATTTTGATAGATGCACAGGTTTGTTTTCTAATCCAACTACAATTCCGATTACTTATCGCACTGCACTATGGGGACAATCTTTTTCTCCAAACTCACATTATCTATATACATGTTCTTCTAATTATATTTTTCAAATTGATGTTAATACATTACATATTGATACTGTCGCAATTTACGATGGGTTTTCATCACCATTCCCACCCTTTTATACCTCTTTTATGTGTATGTATTCAGCTGCAAATGGCAAAATCTATATTACCACTGGTAATGGAACACAGCACGTTCATGAAATGAATTATCCAGATAGTCTGGGTTTAGGATGTGATGTACAACAACATGCTATAAACTTAAATTCATATTATTTCAGGGCAGTGCCGAATCACCCAAACTACTACCTCGGTCCACTAATCGGCAGCCCTTGTGATACGCTCCCACATGTAGGATTGCAAACACATGAAGAGCAAGTGCAAAATTTTAAGTTAAGTCCAAATCCATCTAACGGAAATATTAAAATTATTTATTTGCTACCACAAAATCAATCAGGCATTTTTGAAGTGTACGACTTAAATGGAAAGTTAGTTTTTACTCAACAACTTTCACCATGGAGTAGCTTGCAATATTATAATTTGTCATTTCTACAAAGCGGATTGTACCAATGCGTTATTCGCTCTGCTAGTAGTATTGCAACGCAGAAATTGATGGTTGTAAAAAACTAATAGGAGGAGAAATTATAATTGCGAGAAAACTTGCAATAAGATAATTTAAGTTATTATTTGTTACAATTTATAATCTTTCACCACAATAACCTTTTCTGCTTTTGCAACTAATTTACCAATTGGATTACAAAATACATCATCAAAATTATTAGCTTTTAAAAGTGCTTTAATTTCATCAACAGCATCTGGGTGAACAGCAATTAATAATCCTCCACTTGTTTGTGGGTCGCAACCTAAATGAAGTGCTCTCGCTCCTATCTCCGAAATTTTTTCTCCATAACTATTCCAGTTTCGGTAGGTGATTGCCGGAATACAATATTGATCGAGGTAAACATCAATTCCATTTAACTCTGGAACAAGGTTCATATCTAATTCAGCGCTCAATCTACTACCTTCTGCTAGTTCAATTAAATGTCCGAAAAGACCAAAGCCTGTTACATCTGTTAATGCATGAACGTGTTTTATTTTTCCTAAGTCAGCACCAATTTTATTAAGTGTACTCATACTTTTTATTGCAGTATCAAGATCTGCATCAGCAAGTAATTCTTTTTTAGATGCGGTAGTAAATATCCCAACACCAATTGGCTTAGTAATAAAAAGTAAATCGCCTTCTTGCGCTGTATTGTTTTTCTTTAAATTTTCGAGATTTACGAAGCCACTTACTGCTAATCCAAAAATTGGTTCGGGACTATCAATCGAATGTCCACCTGCCAATGGGATTCCGGCTTCTTCGCAAATTGATCTTCCACCAGCTACTACAAGTGCGGCAATTTCAGGAGCAAGTTTATCGATAGGCCAACCTAAAATTGCAACAGCCATACTTGGAGTGCCACCCATCGCATACACATCACTAATTGCATTTGTTGCCGCTATTCTTCCGAAATGAAATGGATCATCAACTATTGGCATAAAAAAATCGGTGGTGCTTATTAAGCCAATTCCATTTCCCATATCCATAACAGCAGCATCATCACGCGAATCATTACCCACTATTAATCCTTTAAAAAAACTCTTCGTTTCATTACCTTTTAAGATAACATCTAAAACCTGCGGCGCAATTTTACATCCGCATCCATAGCCATGACTAAATTGCGTTAGTTTCACTTTCAAATCTTCCATCATACTTTTATCTACACTTCTATTTTAAACTATATCGCACTTACTTTATTTGCTGCATTTATCAATTTTCTCACCTCCACTTCTGGTTCATTCCACGTAATTGAAACTGTTTCAATTGATCCTTCTACACGTTCATCATTACCATGCGAATACGTTTTATCGTAGTAATGAAGTACGATCGACAACCATCCATACATGTCAGCGCGATCTAAAAATTCAATTGCTGCCTTTAAATGCTGACCACCTAATCGCTTTCCAATTCGTTCTGTTCTCTCTTTTAATTCATCGATTGAGAATACACCATACTCTTTCAAAATTCTATCTTGCCTTACTGAATCAACAGTATTCATCTCCACCTGAACTGAATTTCTTATTTGATTAAAAATAGCATTTGGAAGATTTACTTTACCGATAGCGCGGCTTTCATTCTCCAACCAAATTCTTTCCGTCAAATTCAAATTAGCAAGTTCCCACCCTATCAAATTTTCAAATTGTTCTTGTGATGGCTGATCTGGTTTTCCTAAATGGCCATAAGCAGAACCTCGATGATTTGCTAAATCTTCCAAGTCAATTATCTGCTCACCTTCCTTTTTTAACAAGTACAACATTTCAGTTTTGCCAGATCCTGTTTTACCACCTAAAACGATGGTATTAAATGGCAATTCGAGTTGTGCTAAAGTCCAATGACGAAATGATTTATAACCACCTTTTAAAAGATGCACTTTAAATCCAGCCATCTGAAGTACCCAGGCCATAATATTGCTGCGCATTCCTCCACGCCAACAATATAAAAAAACTTCTTTTTCAGGAGCTAATTCACTTGCTTTCGAAATTTTTTCATGGAACAAAGGTCCAATCAATTCGAAGCCTTTTAAAACTGCTGCTTCCCTACCAACTTGTTTATATGTTGTGCCGATAATTACACGATGTTCATTATCCATCAATGGCAATGAAAGTGCTCCGGGAATATGTGCTTTATGATGTTCAGCAGAACTTCTCACATCTATCAAAACAGCATTTTTCTTTAGCCTTAACGATAAAAAATCTTTTAAGTCGTGAACAATAATTTGCATCTCACAAATGTAATCTTAAAAACGACCGTCATTCATATCTTAATTCCAATAAAAAAGGCCGCTTGCGCGACCCAGTTTATATTAAAACCCAATTCAATATTTTAGTTCAGATTTGGATCCTCAGGAAAGTTCGCAAGGATTGCATATTCATTTCCCATAGTTCGAAGCACTTGACTCCATAAGGTACGAGGATTATCAAAAAAAGTAAATTGTTTATTTCCATTTGAGATCAACCACGATTTCTCTTTTAATTCACTATCCAATTGCTTAGGTTCCCAACCAGAATATCCAGCATAAAATCGAATTTGATCAGGACGAATTTGCTTTGTGTCGATAAAGAATTTTAATTGATCATAATCACCACCCCACCAAATTCCTGGTACTATTTCTTTAGCTCCTTCAAGCATTGGTCCGATGGTATGTATGTAAAAGAGTGTATCTGTTTCAACAGGCCCACCAAAATAAAGAGGAACATCAAAATCTGGAAAGTCATCAACTGCATCATTTAATTTAACATCAGTGGGCTTATTCAAAATAAATCCAAGTGTTCCTTTTTCGTCGTGCTCGCTTAATAATACTACTGCGCGTTTGAAGTAGGAGTCAAGTAGAAATGGTTCCGATACTAAGAGACTACCTTGTATAGGCTTCATGAGTTTTTTCATGGCCATTTGTTTTTATAAGTTTAACATTTCCTATGACTGATTGTTCTTACTTTTATTCTCAAAATATTACAATAACGGTTATATAAATAAGTCGAAAATTGTGCCAACTATATTATCTAATACGTAGTTTTAATCTTTACGGTTTTGGTTAATTGGAATGTAATTAAACTCCGATTTGTAACTGGTTGATTTTAATTCAAATGATTTTTAGAATTGAACGCTTTTTAATTTCGAACGAAATACCTTTGCAATGAGTTAATATCATGGAAAACATAAATCAATTTCTGCAAAATACTCGTCATCAGTACGATAAAGGAATTCTTACGGAGAATCAACTTAAAGAGAATCCGATAAGTCAGTTTGAGATATGGATGAATGAAGCTATTTCAGCCAATGTTGCCGAACCCAATGCGATGGTTCTTAGCACTGTTTCTAATAATTCCCCTTCGAGCCGTATTGTTTTATTGAAAAGTGTTAATGAATCAGGGTTTACTTTTTATACCAATTATGAGAGTAGAAAAGGATCTGACATGCAATCGAATACGAATGTATCAGTAAATTTTTTTTGGCAGATTCAGGCCCGGCAAATTCGTATAGAAGGAAAAGTGGAGAAAGTTTCAGGAGAGGACTCTGATCTGTACTTTAAAAGTAGACCAAGAGATAGTCAAATAGGAGCTTGGGGATCTGCTCAAAGTAAGGCTATTAAATCGCGCAAAGAACTTGAAGAGACAATTACACTATTAAACAATCAATACAAAGATCAAGACATTCCACGACCACCTCATTGGGGAGGTTACCTAATTCGTCCTAGTAAAATTGAGTTCTGGCAAGGTCGCCCCAATCGTTTGCATGATCGATTTTTATATGAATTAACGAATAATGCATGGACAGTATTCCGATTAGCACCATGAAAATTTAAAAACCTTACAATTTAATAAAACTAATCTCTTCATTAAGACATGTTTATAAGAGTCCTTCTTCTTGCCCTATTAATCCTCGCCATTGATTTCTACGTATTCCAAGCTTTCCGCTTCGCATTTAGAAACACTACAGAGCAAAGTCAAAAAATTACTAGCTACGTTTATTGGTCGTTTACTGCGTTCAGTTTATTGATCTTATTTGCAACGCTCATTTGGGATTTTCAGTTTTGGCCGAAAGCATTTAGAACGTACTCAACGGCATTCATTTTTGTTTTGATGATTTCAAAATTGTTTGTCGTAATTTTTCTCTTAACAGATGATGTTTTCAGGGTAATTAGATGGGCATTTTCAAAAATAGTTAGTACTCCAGCTTTGGCCGCTAATCCAGGATCTGATGTTGTCGGTAAATCTATAACACGTTCAGATTTTCTTGTAAAAACGGGACTTGTTTTAGCTTCCATTCCATTTGTTTCGCTCCTATGGGGAATGGCAAAAGGTGCATACGATTATCAGGTAAAAACCATAAAACTCAAGTTACCAAATTTACCTAAAGCTTTTGAAGGTTACCGAATAGTTCAGATATCGGATATTCATACAGGCAGCTTCGTGGATACTGAACCATTGAAAAAAGCTGTTAAGATGGTAAATGATTTGAATCCAGATATCTTATTTTTCACTGGTGATTTAGTAAACAATCGACATGACGAAGCAGTTCCCCATTTCCCACAATTAGCACAGCTAAAAGCCAAACATGGTGTTTATTCTATTTTAGGAAATCATGATTATGGTGATTATGTTATTTGGGATAGTGAATTAGAAAAGCATAAAAATTTGAATGATCTCATCCAATCGCAAAGAGATTTAGGCTGGGATATTTTATTGGATGAGCATCGTATCATTGAAAAAGATGGTGAAACAATTACGTTGATTGGTGTTCAAAATTGGAGTACACATTTACGTTTTCCTAAGTACGGTAGCATGGAAAAAGCTACCCAGAATATTAAATACAGTAACGTAAATATTTTGTTATCACATGATCCATCCCACTGGAGTGGTGAAATTTTAACCAAATATCCTCAAGTAGATTTGATGCTTGCAGGACATACGCACGGAATGCAATTCGGCATTGAATTACCATTTTTAAAGTGGAGTCCGGTGCAATATATTTATAAGCAATGGGCTGGATTATATACGCAGGGCAAACAATATTTGTATGTAAACCGTGGTCTAGGATTTTTAGGTTATCCTGGTCGAGTTGGTATCCTACCTGAAATTACAGTAATCGAATTACACAGCGCTTAGGTCTTTGTAGCAGAAAGAACTTAATTTTACCGTGTGAATGCTACTACACCTTGCCTGTATCTAATTCCTTCTACTCTAGGAAATGAGGATCCTGAATTATTTCTTCCTAAAGGAACGATTGAAATTATCCATCAATTAAAATATTTCATCGTTGAAAATGAAAAAACTGCAAGAGCATTTTTAAAGACTTGCAAAATCGTTTTTCCTCAATCGGAATTAGTAATTTTAGAGTTGGATAAGCATGATCCCAAACAAGATATTCAAACTTTTTTAAAACACAGTAAGGATGGACATTCCATTGGACTTTTAAGCGAAGCAGGTTGTCCTGCGGTTGCTGATCCAGGCTCCTTGATTGTTGCTGCTGCACATCGTTTAAACTTAACAGTAAAACCGTTGGTTGGTCCATCTTCCTTGTTACTTGCGTTGATGGCATCAGGATTAGAGGGTCAACGTTTTTGCTTTCATGGATATTTGCCTATTGACAGAGATCCAAAATCAAAGGCGATTTTAAAGCTAGATCGGGAAGCTCAAGTTAATAAGCAAACGCAGATTTTTATAGAGACACCTTACCGAAACAACACACTTTTAAAGGATTTACTTTCTATCTGTAATAACGATACAAGATTATGTATTGCTGTTGATTTAAACACTCCTTTGGAATGGATTAAAACGATGAGAATTCAAGAGTGGAAAAAGCAAATTCCAGAACTTCACAAAAAACAAGTTGTATTTTTGCTTTTGTAATTGCTGCATCTTCGATAAGGAAATTCTTATATGAAATCAAGACTTAGTTTCAATAAGAATGAATGTTAGAGTTTAGCCATCCCATCCCAAAAGAAACTGTTTTTAAAAGGTAATTTGATTATCCATTATAATTAAGTATTTTTAGCAATTGAAATGTCAACTAACGAATAACTTTCTCCAATATGAAACCAACATTTACTTCAACAAAAAAGGGTTTGCCTTTTAAAATTAGACAGTGGTATTTAACGGCATTTTTATTAATGTATGCAACATTTGCAAATGCTCAAGCACCAAATTGCAATGCTTTATTTTTGCAATTTCCCAACAATGCTAATCCCGACAGCATTCATTTCTTTTATTTAGGATTTCCAATGACCTCTTATTCATGGAATTTCGGTGATGGTGGTACAGCAACCACAGCAGCGCCTTGGCATTACTTTGCAACGCCTGGCACTTATAATGTTTGCCTTATTGTTTTTGATTCTACCGCTGGTGGAACTTGCACCGATACCAATTGTGTGACTGTAAACATATCAGGAACCGGTATAAATTGCAATCCGAATTTCTTACATTTTGCTATTGGAAACAATCAAGAAAATGTGAACTTCTTTTATATTGGATCTGCAGCCACTTCCTATTCGTGGAACTTTGGTGATGGCACTACATCAACAACGCAAAATCCAGCACATTTATATACTGCCCCTGGCACCTATTATGTTTGTGTAGGTATAACTGATTCTACCGCCGCTGGTACATGCACTGGAACTTTTTGTGATTCCGTAATCGTTACCAATCCACCTCCTACTTGTAATCCACGTTACTTTCAATTTCCTGCAAATGGAAATCCGGATAGTATTCGATTCTTTTATTTTGGAACTCAAGCAACTTCCTTCGCTTGGGATTTTGGTGATGGATCAACTTCTACATTGCAAAATCCTAATCATACTTACGCGAGTACTGGAATATATATCGCATGTGTAACCGTTACAGACTCTACATCAGGTGGTACTTGCACTGGAACTTTTTGTGACACTGTTAGAATTGTTACTCCACCGCCAATATGTAATGCACATTTTGTTCATAATGTTATTAACGGTACCGATAGTATTCGCTTTAACTATAATGGAAATGCAGCAGCTACATATCTTTGGGATTTTGGTGATAGCACTTCCTCTACATTGCAAAATCCTCATCATCTTTTTCCTAGAACAGGCAATTATAATGTATGCGTAACAATTACAAATACAAATTCTGGTGGTACTTGCACCGATACTTATTGCACTACCTTTCATGTTACAATTCGTCCTCCTGTTTGTAATGCACATTTCAATCGTAATTCTTTTAATGATCCTGATAGCATTCAATTTACTTATAATGGAACTACTGCTACAACGTATGCATGGGATTTTGGTGATGGAACAACATCAACATTAAAAAATCCGCTACATGTATTTGCACAAGGAGGTCAATACCATATTTGTGTAACAATTACTACAACCAATGGTGCTGGTACATGTACTGATACGTATTGCAGAAATAGTAATATTCCAATTACACCACCAACATGTAATGCACAATTTGGACATTACACCACTTCAAATTTAGATAGTATTGCTTTTGTATATAATGGTGGACTAGCTGCAACGTATTCGTGGAATTTCGGTGATGGAACAAATTCAAATGTGCAAAATCCATCGCATGTCTATTCGACCTTTGGAAATTATTTAGCGTGTATTACTATTACAAATACTAATAACGGCGGAACATGTTCAAATACTTTTTGTGATTCAGTAAAAGTATTAGCAGCAATTCCAGTTTGCGATGCGCATTTTCAACATGTATCAGCAATTGATCCTGATAGTTTACAATTCTTCCCTTTAAGTACAAGTGCGTTAACTTATCTGTGGGATTTTGGTGATGGTTCAACAGCTACCACCGCAATACCATGGCATCAATTTGCAGGTGGAGGATTGTACAACGTTTGTTTAACAATCACTGATTCGACTGCTGGTGGAACATGTACAAATACAATTTGTGACACCGTAAATATTCCATACCCTGCTCCAATTTGTGATGGTCAGTTTACGTATGTTTCAATTGTTAATCCCGAAGACATTTCCTTCTCTCCATTAAATATTAACGCATCAACCTATGCATGGGATTTTGGTGATGGCGATACATCAATTGTAATTTCACCAACACATATTTATGCATCTTCAGGGATATATATTGTTTGTTTAACAGTAACCAATACTACACTTGGTGGCAGCTGTTCAAACACTTGGTGTGATACATTAAATATTGTAATTCCTCCTCCTATATGCGATGCAACATTCGGATATTTTGCTCAATTTAATAATCCTGATAGTATTCATGTGAATGCAATTATTACTACTGCACAAACTTATACTTGGGATTTTGGTGATGGAACAACAATTACTTCACAAGCTGATGAATGGCATTTTTATTCTTTACCTGGTGATTACATTGTTTGTTTAACTGTTACCGATTCGAGTGCTGGCGGAACTTGTACAAACACTTGGTGTGATACAATAAATATTCCTTTTCCTGTTCCAGTATGTTCTGCTCAATTTGCTCAGTTTAATATTAATAATTCTGATAGTATTCAGTTCTTTTATTCAGGTTCCACTGCATTAACGTACGCGTGGGATTTCGGTGATGGCGGAACATCAACAATAGCCGATCCAATACATAAGTTTATAATCACCGTTCCAACTTCCTTCTATGTTTGTGTAACAATTACAGATTCAACAGCAGGAGGAACATGTTCTAGTACATGGTGTGATTCGGTTCATGCTTCTATATTAGCACCAATTTGTGATGCATCGTTTTCACACTTTGTTGGAAGTAATATTGATAGTCTTTATTTCTTTCCTAACAACACAAATTTACAAACGTATACTTGGGATTTTGGAGATGGCGGGTCATCAACACAGCAAACAGATTGGCATAAGTATACTGCTATTGGAACCTATACTGTTTGTTTAACGGTGACTGATACAAATGGTGGTGGATCATGTACTCAAATGCTTTGTGATACTATTCAGATAACTGGAATTACAGGAATAAATACAATTGCAGCAACAAATTCACTTGTTAAAATTTATCCAAATCCAATGAATGATTTTGCAATAGTTGAACTTAATTCTACACTTGAAAAAGTTGTATTTAATATTTATGATATTGATGGAAGAATTGTTTACAAGAACGAAAATCTACCAACAGGAAAATTTCGAATTGAAACTCGAGAAATAGCTAATGGAATGTATTTTTATTCTTTAACGTCTCAAAATAAAATTGTAGCGAATGGTAAATTATTAATCACACATTAATTATTTGTTCTTCAAAATAAAAGCCTCTGCAAAAATTTTGCAGAGGCTTTTTACTTATAATTGCATTTACAGTAATTAACTTACGGTAAGTGAATTCTTACTACTAATTTTCCATTCTTAATTTTTATCCTGATAGTTATTAGAACTTATTTTTTTCGATCACATTATTTACTACTTCTAATATTCTCTTTTCCGCTTCAATTGTTTTAGCTTCAAGTGATGAAGCTTTGTCTAAAATCGACTTAAGATAATTTTTGTCGTCGAAACTTCCTGCATTGGTTTTAATATTTAGATGAGCACCAATCACTGCTGTTCGTGCACACAAAGCTCCTACTCCTGCATCCGTAATTGAACTTGGGTTTCCTGAAAGCACCATAGCTTCCATTACTTCCATACTTTGTGCAGCAACTTCCATAACATTAAAAGGAACATCTATTGCTTTCTTTGTTCCGTATTGAATTGCTTTTTTTCTAGCTGCTTTTTCTTCGTCTGTTGATTTTGGTA